>DWUY01000221.1 GCA_019120515.1 Candidatus Blautia avicola
AAGAAATCCTCCTTTTTATCAGCAGTCTACTTAAACGAGTGCTAAAACTTGTTTTTAAAATATAGCGAATAATAGATCCATTATCCGCTTTCCCGTTAAAAACCTACAACAGTTCCCTGACACAGTACAAATTCTGACACTGTGTCATTG
The DNA here is from genome assembly GCA_019120515.1 of Candidatus Blautia avicola. Classification (GTDB taxonomy): domain Bacteria; phylum Bacillota; class Clostridia; order Lachnospirales; family Lachnospiraceae; genus Blautia; species Blautia avicola. The sequence goes on from DWUY01000221.1 coordinate 151, forward strand.
GTTATACAATAGCATGCACAGGACAGAATGTCAATATACTTTACAAAAAAAGTAAAAATAAAGTAGACGAAAAAGAAAAAATCCGATATGATATTTTTTATCGGGCAGCTTTGCCCGGCAAAGGAGAATATCTGATGAACATTATTAACATAGAACATATTGAGAAAATATTTGGAGATAAAGTGATCTTTGCGGATGCTTCCCTGGGGATCCAGCAGGGGGATAAGATCGGTATCATCGGGATCAACGGCACAGGAAAATCTACTTTATTAAGGATCATTGCCGGGGAGGAAGAACCAGACAGGGGAGAAGTGATCCGGCAGAACGGATTAAAGATCCTCTATCTGCCCCAGAATCCGGAATTTCCCCGGGAAGGGACCCTGGCTTCCTATGTGCTGAAGGGAGATCCCCAGACAGACTGGCAGGTAGAAAGTTACCTGAATATCCTGGGGATCACAGACCTGGAGGCCCCTTTTGCCACTCTTTCCGGAGGACAGAAAAGAAAAGCGGCTCTGACCAGGGCTCTGTCCCAGGATTTTGACGTACTGCTTTTAGACGAGCCTACCAATCATCTGGATATGGAAATGACCGGCTGGCTGGAGGAATATCTGAGAAATATGAGAAAAACCCTCCTTATGGTGACCCATGACCGGTATTTCCTGGATCGGACTGTAAATAAGATCCTGGAGATCAGCCGCGGAAGTCTTTACGAATATGAGGCAGATTATTCAGGCTTTCTGGAACTGAAGGCCCAGAGAGAGGAAATGGAGCTGGCCTCAGAGAGAAAACGGCAGAGTATCCTGCGGATCGAGACCAGGTGGGCCCAAAGAGGCTGCAGAGCCAGAAGCACCAAGCAAAGGGCCAGACTGGAAAGACTGGAAGAACTGAAAAAAGGAAAGGCGCCGCTTAAAGATCAGAACGTAGAGCTGGAAAGCCAGACCGTCCGCATGGGGAAAAAGACCATCGAACTTTCCCACATCAGCAAAAGCTACGGAGACAAAGTGCTGATCCGGGATTTCAGCTATATCTTTCTGAAAAATCAGAAAGTGGGATTTATCGGAAAAAACGGCTGCGGTAAATCCACTCTTATGAAGATCATTGCGGGATTGGTGGCTCCGGATTCCGGTACTGTGGAAAAAGGCGAAACCGTCCGGATCGGTTATTTCGCCCAGGAAGAGCCAGAGATGGATCCTTCCCAGAGAGTGATCGATTATGTAAAAGATATGGGAGAATATTTCCGTACCGGGGAAGGACGGATCAGCGCTTCCCAGATGCTGGAGCGTTTTCTCTTTACGCCGGATATGCAGTATTCTCCTATTGGGAAGCTTTCCGGCGGAGAAAAGAGGCGGCTCTACCTGCTAGGCGTGCTGGCCGGTGAGATCAATGTTCTGATCATGGATGAGGCAGGAAACAATCTGGATATTCCCACTATGACGATCCTGGAGGAGTACCTCCTGTCCTTCCAGGGGATCGTGATCACAGTCTCCCATGACCGGTATTTCCTGGATAATGTGGCGGACCGTATCTTTGAATTTGACGGACAGGGCGGCCTTTGTCAGTATGAAGGAGGCTATACCGATTATCTGGAAGCAAAGAAATACCGGCAGGAGGAAACAAAGGAGACAGAACAGCCCCAGACGAAAAAAGAAAGCAACCGGGACTGGAAGGGCCCCCGTCAGGCAAAACTGAAATTTTCTTTTAAAGAACAAAGAGAATATGAGACCATTGACCAGGAGATCGCTGATCTGGAAGAGCGGATCGGGAAACTGGAAGAAGAGATACTGGCCAATGCCACCAACTCCGCAAAACTAAACGGATTGATGGCAGAAAAAGAAGAAGCGGAGGCAGCTCTGGAGGCAAAAATGGACCGCTGGGTCTATCTTACAGAACTGGCAGAGAAGATAGAAGCTGAGAAAAATAAGTGAAAATCCATATTGTGAAAATTACACAAAAACGGGATGGGATATTAGTAAAAAAATACAGCTTGACGATAGGGAATACTTTAGTATATAGTAACTATTAGCAGAAGAAAATAGAGAAGACAATATATTGATAGTGTGTTACTGGTGAGCAGGCATAAACTATCCGGTATATTCACTTAAAAACTGTCAAGGGCCAAGTGGCTTTTGGCTGCTGCAGTGATAGGCGGATGAGTTTATGCTTTTTCTTTTTGTCAGTAAAAGAAAGCTATAAGAGAAACAAGGAATTCTTGAAACATGTATCAGATCATCAAAGTTTTAAATAATAATGCGATCCTGGCCTATCACAATGAGAATGAACGGATACTGCTGGGAAAAGGAATCGGATTCGGCAAGAAGCCGGGAGAGCGGTTTGAAAAGATCCAGGGAGCTAAGGTTTATGCTCTGGAAGCCGGAGAGAAGCAGAGTTCTGCGGTCAATGCGGTAAACGTCATAGAGCCAGTGTATCTGGAAGCAGTGGGCCGGATCATTGATGAGGCGGAAATGGTGTTCGACTCCATAAACCGGGGGATCCTCCTGCCGCTGGCAGACCATATTGCGTTTGCGGTAAAAAGGGAGAAAGAGGAAAATATCTACATACCAAACCCTTTTATCCCGGATATCAAGCTGCTGTTTGATAAAGAATATGCAGTGGCTGTAAAGGGAAGAGAGATCATCCAGGAGATGACCGGCTGCCGGATATCCGAGGATGAGGTAGGATTTATCGCATTGTATATCCATTCCGGACTTTCCAACGAGCATGTATCGGAGACGTTAAAGACCACTCGGATCATTGATGAAAGCCTGAAGATCATTGAAGAGAAGATGGGGCGTAAGCTCCAGAAAGATTCATTGTCCTGTATCCGTCTTGTCAGTCACCTGTATTATATGCTGGTCCGGGCAAGGACCGGAGAAGGCGTTAATATCGACTTAAATGATTTTATGGAAGCCAGCTATCCCCGGGCAAATGAAACCGCCCGGATCGTATGCAGGTATATGGAAGATGCAATGGGGAAACCTATTGCAGAGGAAGAGATCGGTTTTCTGGCAGTGCATATCCAGAGAGCTGCAGTCTGAAGAAAATATCCCATAGAAATATGGGCTATTGCGTATCGCCTGAGGCGAAACGCAGATATAAAAACCAACATGAAGGGAGATTTTAAAAATGAAAAACTTTGAGTACACAATTAAGGATGAACTGGGAATCCATGCAAGACCGGCAGGAATGCTTGTAAAAGAGGCCAAAAAATATCAGAGCAAGATCACCATCACAAAAGAAGGAAAATCCGCGGAGGCTTCCAAACTTATGGCAGTTATGTCTTTAGGCGTTAAATGCGGACAGACTGTACAGATCGCTGTTGAAGGTCCGGATGAAGAAGAGGCAGCAGCCGGTATCCAGGCTTTCTTTGAGGCAAATCTGTAAGAATAAGAGGTAATGAAGTATGGAACGTCTGAAAGGCAAATCAGTTTATAAAGGAATTGCCCTGGGAAAGATTTCTGTTCTGAAAAAGAATGATTATGTAGTAAAGCGTGTAAAGGTAGAAGATCCTGAGGCAGAGATCGCAAGAGTTTCTCAGGCAAAAGAAAAGGCAAGAGAGCAGCTTCAGAAGCTTTACGATAAAGCCGTAAAAGAAGTAGGCGAAGCCAGCGCAGCGATCTTTGAGGTCCATCAGATGATGCTGGATGATGAGGACTATACAGAGTCTATCGAAAATATCATCCGCACCCAGGAGGTAAACGCGGAATATGCAGTGGCTACTACAGGAGATAATTTCTCCCAGATGTTTGCCAGCATGGATGATGATTATATGAAAGCCCGCGCGGCAGATGTAAAGGATATTTCCGAGCGTCTGGTGAGAAATCTCTATGGCGGAGACGGTGGGGATATGGAATTTGATCAGCCGGTGATCATTGTCGCAGATGATCTTTCTCCCAGCGAGACCGTTCAGATGGATAAGGATAAGATCCTGGCTTTTGTAACGGTTCATGGTTCCACAAATTCTCATACAGCGATCCTGGCCCGTATGATGAATATTCCGGCTCTGATCGGCGTGGATATGGATCTGGATAAGCTGAAAACCGGTATGGAAGCTGTAGTAGACGGCTTTGCTTCTGAGGTGATCTTTAACCCTGATGAAGAAGTACGGATGGATGCCAGAAAACGGATCCAGGAAGAAGAAGAAAAGACCAAACTTTTATCAGAATTAAAAGGGAAAGAGAACGTTACAAAAAGCGGACACAAGATCAATATTTACGCCAATATCGGCAGTGTGGGAGACATGGGATACGTTCTGGAAAATGATGCCGGAGGTATCGGCCTGTTCAGAAGTGAGTTCCTGTATATCGGCAGAAATGAACTTCCAAGCGAGGAAGAGCAGTTCCAGGTTTACAAACAGGTAGCCCAGACAATGGCCGGCAAAAAGGTGATCATCCGTACACTGGACATCGGCGCTGATAAACAGGCAGATTATCTGGGACTGGGAAAGGAAGACAATCCGGCTTTGGGATACAGAGCTATCCGTATCTGCCTGACCCAGCCGGAAATCTTTAAGACCCAGTTGAGAGCGCTTTTCAGGGCTGCGGTATATGGTAATATCTCTATCATGTACCCTATGATCACTTCCGTAGAAGAAGTGCGGGAGATTAAAAAGATCGTCAAAGAGGTAAAAGAAGAGCTGGAAGCAGAAGGCACACCATACAAGAATGATGTGGAAGAGGGCATTATGATCGAGACGCCGGCTTCTGTGATCATCAGCGACGATCTGGCAAAGGAAGTGGATTTCTTCAGTATCGGAACCAACGATCTGACCCAGTATACACTGGCTATAGACCGTCAGAATGAGAAACTTGACAGGTTCTATAATCCTCATCATAAGGCGATCCTCCGTATGATCCAGATGGTAGTAGATAACGCCCATAAAGAAGGTAAATGGGCAGGTATCTGCGGAGAACTGGGAGCGGATACAGAGCTTACCGAGACCTTTGTAAAGATGGGTATCGATGAACTTTCCGTTGCTCCATCCATGATCTTAAAGCTTAGAAAGATCGTCAGAGAAATGCCGTGAAAGTGAGCGGTTATGGAAGAAAGAACAAGTCAAAATAACACGGATTTTGAAGGCATGGCAAAGGCATTTCTGGAAGAAGCCGGAGGCTGTGAAAACATTATAAGCTGTTATAATTGTATCACCCGGCTTCGGCTGGAGGTGAAAGATCCTGCTGCTGTAGATGAAGAAAAGATAAAAGCTTCAGGAGCTGCGGCAGTATTCTGGCCGGATACGAATCTGATCCATATTGTTCTGGGGCCTCAGGTTTTTGAGGTCGCCAGGGAGATGAAAAAGCTTATGAAAGTACAGAAAGCTGTACTTTAAACAGGAAAAAGGAATATCCCTTAACGGCTGCAAAAGCGCAGACGTAAGGGATATTCCTTTTCTTTTTTTGCGGCAGTGAGCCGGTATGATGAAAAGAATAATCTGTTATTTCCGGTATACAAAATCAGGCAGCCCATCAGTTCCCAGAGGGATTTCTACGGTTCCCTGGATCAGAGGAAGGGCATAATTTATGAAATCCTGAGTAACATCGGATCCGTCTTTGGAGATCCATTCCCGGGGTACGGTTTTCTCCTTATTGCAGATCAGATTCACGTCTTCAAGCCCCAGATGCATCCGGTATGGAATGCTGGTATCTCTTACATAAGATACCATTTTTCCGGTCTCGCCTTTGAGAGCGCTGCGAACACCATACCGTCCTGCGGATACTGCTTCCTGCTGGTCTGTGGCAGAGATCATAGAGGCGGAGCAGCGCTGGCTTACATTCAGTTCTACGGAGCGGGCTTTTACTCCCAGACGGTTCCGGACCAGATTCTCCAGATATTTACCGCAGCCGGCCAGCATTTTATGACCAAAGGTATCTGTACCTACGGAGTTGTCATATTCACAGATAAAGGTGCCTTTTTCATCATGGATCCCTTCAGAAACACATACGATCACATTAGGATTTTTTTCAAAACATTCCTGGATCTTTAAGAGGAAAACTTCCTGATCAAATGCGGTTTCCGGAAGATAGATCAGCAGAGGATTATCTCCTGTATATTTTCTGGCAAGAGCGCCTGCGGCAGTGAGCCAGCCGGCATGGCGGCCCATGATCTCTACGATGGTCACGGATCTTGTCTCATATACATTGGCGTCGGTAACGATCTCTCTTACTGTGGAGGCTACATATCTGGCAGCGCTTCCAAAGCCGGGAGTATGGTCGGTAAGGACCAGGTCATTGTCAATGGTTTTGGGTTCTCCGATCACCCGGATAGGGCTGTTTATCTTTTCCGCATAGCGGGAAAGTTTGCTTACCGTATCCATGGAATCATTGCCGCCGATGTAGAAGAAATATCCGATATCCAGCTCCTCAAATTTCTGGAAAAGCCGGGGATATACCGGATCCTCCAGATCTTCCGGAAGCTTGTAGCGACAGGAGCCAAGGTAGGCTCCCGGAGTGGTTTTCAGCTTTTCCAGATCATTTCCTTTGAACATTTCCTGGAAGTCCAGAACTCTTCCTTCAAGGAAGCCTTCGATGCCGTTTACCATTCCGTATACCCGATCTACAGAGTCCTGAAGAAGACCTTCAGAAACTACTCCGTAAAGGCTGCTGTTGATCACGGCAGTGGGACCGCCGGACTGACCTACGATTAGATTTTTTTTATTCAATGCTTTGATTTGCATGGGCAGAACGATGCCCATACCCTCCTTTCCTGAAATTTCTCCCAATACCGGGATGTGATTTTTGACTGTTTTTCTGGCACCTATTATAGCATGGTTCTGGTAAAATTGCATTAAGAAATACTTGCCTGAAAGGGAAAATGTGATATAATAATTGTAGGTTTTCTAAGGGCTGGCTTATACAGTCCTGTGAAAGAGGGAACTTAGAAAAATCTATATGGAGG
>DWUY01000002.1 GCA_019120515.1 Candidatus Blautia avicola
CTTCAGCTGGTCGCTACATTATTCATTGATACTTGCTTCTACTGACTCATATTCAATGCCTGCAAAACATTTGAGCAAAGCTTCAAATATTATCTTTGCTCCTCGGCAGGGAACAGCCATTCCAATCTGCTTGCGTACACTTTCTTTACTTCCCAAAAACTCAAAGTCATCCGGGAATGTCTGAAGCCTTGCACGCTCTCTATTCGTTAAAGCCCTGGGTTCTTCCCAATGATAAATATGCGTTCCTCCGCCGCCGCTTCCAGTCACTGTATATGACGGCTTATCCGGATCAAGTCTTTTATATATTTGACTTATTTTTGCGCCTTTGATATTAAGTTTCAACTCATCCGGCAAATCAGCCGTAAAAGCATTCTGCCCGGGAAGTATATGCTTAAGCCTTTCAACAACCTGCTTTGACTGTCTTGTCGGCTCATTATTAAATGCATCGGCAGGAATAGGCGGATTCTCTATTGCATTTCTGCATGTATTATCTATTCCAGCATAAGGTGCAGGAGACGGAACTTTAAATTCAATGTCAATATCGTTTCTTATCCCAATAATAATCAAACGATGTCTCGCCTGCGGTATGCCATATTCTTCAAACTTATACAAATGAGGCGTTATCTTATATCCTGCACCTTCCAGTTCTGATAGGATCTTCTTAAGTGCCTTTCCCTCATTAGCACTTCTAAGCCCGCCAACATTTTCAGCCAAAAACCACTGCGGTCTAAACTTTTTCAGTGCTTTTACTCCATATGTGTACAGAGGTCCAAAAGTTCCATCCATGCCCTTCTGCTCGCCCACTACACTGTAATCGTTGCACGGGAACCCAAAGGCAAGTGCATCGATCGGATCAAGCTGATCCATATCAAAGGTTCTGATGTCTCCGTGATAAACAGAATCCGGATCATCAGGACATATATTATGGCGGTAGGTCTCACAAGTGTCTTCATCATAATCATTAGCCCACTCATGTACAATTCCATATTCCGGGTCATTTATGTCTGCGTGTGTGGCTCCCCAGCCAATTCCGCCAGGACCGCAGAACAATTCTCCAAGATGAAAAATCATATCTATCATCCTTTCTTTTTTAAGATGTAGTCGATCTCTGACTGAATATGCTGTTTATCTTCATCATCCAGCAAAGCAACATTTTTAAACCCTGAGTGATACTCTTCAATATCAGACACATCGAACATTCCAGCCATAAGGCACATAGGGATTATGGGTGCTTCATAAAGAACTGCAAGCTTTTTCAGCTCAGATAGCTTCAAATTGCTCCAAGCTCCATTTTCTGCCTTAGATAATCTTGAGTCCGTTATCCCTGTCTGCTGATAAACCTTATACAAGCTCAGCCCCATATCATTGCGAAGCCGTTTCAAATGCTCTCCCAAATTCTGCATAGTACCACCTCTAAATTATTATAAATTTTCCGCTGCGAAATGTCAAGTATATTTTTATTTTTCGCTGCGTTTTCGCAGCAATCAGATTCTTCCATTCATCTGCCACTTATCATGTCCCTTAATCCTCTGCACCGCCTGTCGCAGTGTACCAGCCCTACCATGCTGGTGATACGGATGTGATGCCTTATGCTTATGAAAGATAATACAGCTGCCTTTCCCCGGATACTCCGGGTTGTGGATGTACCAGTAATGCCCCGTATTCCGGGACATTACCGTTACATCATATTCATCCGCCGCAATGACAGCAAAATATTTCCTATCCAGGCTTTTCAATTCTTCTTTACTGAACAATATCCGGCGCCTCCCTTCGGAACCACGCTTCCAGAGCCCTTTCCACAATATCTGCCGCCTCTGCTGTCTCCCGGTCTGCAAAATACTTTTGGTACACTGCTGTCGGCAGCTTAATATTAACCGTCTCCTTTTTCTTGTGTCTGGCCGCCGCTATTTCCCGGATACTCTTCTGCGTAATATTTCCAGACTCCGCCCTGATCGCCGCCGCATTTTTCGGATTCAGCTTCACCTTATCCTCTGACGCCGCGGCCGCCACAGCCTTCTGCTCTTTCTCCGATAAATAAGACAGATCCACAGCTGCCACCAGGGACAATGCGCCATTATCCAGTTCCTCTTTAAATTCAGGGATCAGCTTATCCACCCTCATATATCTTGCGATATTCCTTCCCGTCATGCCGTACTCGTTTCCCAGTTCATCCCGGCTCCTGAACTTGTGGACATCATGTCCACAAGTTCCTTCCTGTCCATTCAGAGCCGCAATCTCCTGAAGGATATCATTGCGCTTGCCTTGACTGCTGATTTTTTCATACCTCACCGTCAGAACAGCCGCTTTTTCTGACGGAAGCAGTTCCGAAAAAGACCGCTGAATCATATTAGTTTCAATCACATAGACAATCGCGTCTTCATCTGAAAGGTTTTCTTTTACAATGGCAGGAATTTTGTCAAGCCCCGCCAGCATCGCCGCCCTCTGCCGGTTATGGCCGGAGAGCATCTCATACCCGTCTTCCTGTTTCCGGACGATCACCGGATTTAAAACTCCATGTTCCCGGATGCTTTGGATCATGTCTTCCAGCCGCTCCCCTTCATACATCCGAAAGGGATGGCCGCGAAACGGGCGGATACTCTCTGCCGGCAGCATCCGGACCGCATTCTCCGGAACCGCCGCGGCTTCTTCCATCCGATCCAGCAAATCGATCGCGTCATTAAAAATTTTTCTCTTTGCCCCATTAGCTTTCAATAGAAATCAACTCCTCCGCAAATTTTCTGTAAGCAATGCCTGCGCTTGCCTTCGGGCTGTACCGTTCCACTGGCATGCTGTAATAAATGCTTTCCCCCACCTTCACGGTATGGGGGATCCTCGTATCAAATATCCGGATCTGCCCCTGGAAACTCTCTGTCACCTGCTCCGTCAATGTCCTGCACAGGTTCGTCCTCGCCTCGCACATGGTCATCAGGATACCCGCGATCTTGAGTTTGGGATTGATCCGGCGCCGGATCTTCGTCACCGTCCGCAGATAGTCCTGCAGTCCCATCATCGCCAAAAGCTGCGGATTCACCGCGATAATGACCTCATCAGCCGCCGCAAGGGCATTGATGGTCAGCATTCCCAGGGAAGGGCAGGTATCAATCAGAATATAATCATATTTCTCCCTGAGTGGATCCAGGATCTCCGACAGGATCTTTTCCGCTCCCATTTCCAGCCGCAGCTTTGCGTCCGCCACAGACAGATAAATAGAAGAAGGAATAAAATCTACGCCGTCCTCTGTCCGGATGCACTTCTTCATGGCCGGAAGTTTTTCATCCTCTATCGCTGCCATCATCAGATGACCGATGGTATTTTCCAGTTCCCCTGTATTTTCAATCCCATAACAGGCCGTCAGATTCGCCTGGCTGTCAAAATCTACAGCCAGCACTTTCTTTCCCTGTTTCCGCAGCGCGTATGCAAGGTTCAGGGTGGAGGTGGTTTTCCCCACCCCGCCTTTCTGTGATCCGATAACGTAAATCTTTCCCATCATCAATACCGTCCTTTCTTTTCCGCGACCTTATCCGCCGTTTCCCTGCCGCTTTCCTCAAAAGCATCCACATAGCTTGCTTCTTCTCTTGGAACGATCACCAGACGCCCCTCCTCACAAGTAACAGTAATGGATGTCCCGCAGTCAAATCCAGCTTCACGGAGCCACTGCCCTTTCAGCATGATGGCCGGTGTGGATTTATAGTGATATCCGCTCTGCTCATAGACTTTCATATTTCTGAATTTTTTCATCGCCATAGATGTGCCTCCTTAAACCGTAAATGAATATTTACTTTAGAAATGCCTTTGTCTTCCAGTTGTCGGCCGTTAGTCCAACGGCACCACCTCCCTTAAATCCTTCTGCCGGAAACATCGCTCAACTAACCTCGGCTTCGCTTCGCTAAGTGTTCACAGCAAAAAGCAGCTGCCAATGCATTCACGCATCAGCAGCTGCCGATTTAAGTTCTGTGTATTATCTATTTGACTGTTTCTCCTGATCCTTGATCCTGTAATAGTCTTCCATATCCAGGGTCAGATCCACATGAGTGTCAGGCTTTGGTTTTCGGTTGCTCAAGAGGCACACAGTCTCCACATGAACCGTCTGACAAAACTGATCCACGCAGCAGACCTTTTCCACTCTGTACCCATTTGCCAGGAACATCTCCAGATCTCTTGCCAGGCTGGTGGGCTTACATGAAATATATACCAGCTTGTCCACTCCATACTGGATGATCTTCGGCAGAGCCTTGGGGTGTATTCCGTCTCTTGGCGGGTCCAGCACAATGAAATCCGGTTTTTCCTCCACCTGATCCAGGACTTTCAGCACATCTCCAGCAATGAACCTGCAGTTTGTGATCCCATTAAGGGCGGCGTTTTCTTTAGCAGCCTCTACTGCTTCCTCTACGATCTCCACCCCAATGACTTCTTTTGCCACCTCTGCCAGGATCTGGGAAATAGTGCCTGTTCCGCTGTACAAGTCAAAGACGGTCATATCCCTGGTGTCTCCGATATATTCTCTTGCTGTATTGTAAAGGACCTGAGCAGCGTAAGAGTTTGGCTGGAAGAATGAGAACGGTGTGATCTTGAACTTCAGGCCCAGGATTTCCTCATAGAAGTAATCCTTCCCGTACAAAAGCCTGGTCTCATCGCTCCGCACCATATCGGACAGGCCGTCGTTGATAATATGAAGGATCCCCACGATCTTTCCTTCCAGGGAAAGGTCCAGCAGCCTTTTTGTCAGTTCTGAAAGATCCGGCTCTTCCTGGCTGGTGGTGACCAGATTTACCAGGATCTCCCCGGTAGTGTTTCCCCGCCGTAGGAGAAGGTGGCGAAGGAAGCCCGTATGCTGCATTTTATGATAATAAGTAAAGCCCCGTTCCCGGCAGTATTCCAGGACGCAGCCCAGGATTTTGGTCATATCCTCATGGACCAGCTTACAGTCCAGGGCGTTCAGCACATCATAGGTACTGCCTTTTTTGTGAAGGCCCAGAGAAAGAGGGCCGTCCTTATATTCATCTCCAAAAGAAAATTCCATCTTATTCCGGTAGGCAAACTCCTGAGGGCTGCCTTTGATCCCCTGGAACAGGTAGTCCGGTCTGCCATTTTCATCGGTCTGTCCGCCTTTTACTATTGCTTCATCCAGCAGTTCTTTCACCTGTTCCGCCTTCATTTTCAGCTGTTCTTCATAGGGCATGGTCTGGTACATACAGCCGCCGCAGGCCGGAAAGATACTGCATACCGGTTCTCTGGTCTCCAGAGGAGATTTCTCCAGGACTTCCAGCAGTCTCCCTTCCACTTTTCTTCCTTTTTTCTTATTGATCACAAAACGGACCTTCTGACCGGGAATTCCGTTTTTTACCGTAACCTTTCCCTCTTCCAGACAGACTCTCCCTTTGTTTGGAAAATCTACTTTTTCAATGATCCCCTGATAAATTTCGCCTTTCTTCAAATCCCCTTTTCCTTTCTTTCTAAACTCTGATTTTCCCCCGCGGATCTCTTTACAGAAAAAGAAGCCCCGGTCTCCCGAAGCTCCTTATATGTTTCTTAGTTTTCTTCTTTCTCTTCGTCCTCATCTTCGTCTTCAAAGTAATCGTCGAAATCTTCGTCGAAATCTTCTTCAAAGTCTTCCAGATAATCCGGAGTAAAGAAGCGGTAAACTGCATATGCGATACCTGCAACCGCTGCTACTGCGCCGATAATTGCCAGGACCCATAATACTGTATTCTTATTTCTTTCCTCTTCTCTCTTCTGTAACGCTGTCATTAAATCCTCAATACGATTCATATAGCCTGCACCATCCTCTCTTTTTACAGCTTTGCTGCAAATATATTGCTAACCCGCTGCATCTGCCTACAGCTTCTGTCTTTTAGATATTATACCACTCCAAAAAGAATTTTACTATCCTTTCTTCGCTTTTTCCTAAAGGAATTTTTTCAATTCTCTGATTTTGCCTTAAACTTTCTTTAATTTCGCAAAAGATGCGAACATCTTTTTGATTCCGACTTTTTCAAAGTTCACCGTTACCTCGTAGTCCCGGCCTCCTTCTGCAATATCTGTGACCACTCCGGTCCCGAATTTGATGTGTTTTACCGTATCGCCTACTCCGTAATCCAGGCCCTGCGCATGTTTTACTTCAAACTTTTTCGGAATAAAGGCCGGCTGTTTAAAGGCCTGTTTCAGCTGGCGCATGGAAGTGGGCAGGGGAATATCCATAGGTTTCTTCTCCTGGACTTCTCTGCCCAGATCCACCAGTTCCCGGGGGATTTCCCGGATAAAGCGGGAAACTTTATTATATTGGGTTTCTCCTCGGATCATCCTCTGCTGAGCGCAGGTAAGAGTCAGTTCTTTCATGGCTCTTGTGATCCCTACATAGCAGAGACGCCTCTCCTCTTCCAGTTCCGTAGGATCATCTGCGGTTATGGTCATATAGCTGGGGAAGATACCGTCCTCCATACCAGCCAGGAAAACATAAGGGAATTCCAGTCCCTTTGCGCTGTGGAGGGTCATCAGCAGCACCTGGTTATTGTCTCCTTCCACTGTATCGATGTCCGCGATCAGGGCAACCTCCTCCAGGAAACCGGAAAGAGTAGGATCTTCGTTTTCTTCCTCATAGGATACGATCTTCGTGATCAACTCGTTAATGTTTTCGATCCGGGATTCTGCCTCTTCCGTACCCTCCGCTTTCAGCTCGTCAACATAGCCTGTCTCCTCGATGATATCTTCCAGAAGAGCGGAAGGGGACAGATAGTCTACTTTGCTCCTCAGACTCTGGATGAAGGTGACAAAAGGCTGGATCTTGGAGACTGCCCTTCCCACTTTATCCATACATTCCGGCTCTCTTAAGGCATCATAAAAGCTCATGCCCCTTTCTGAAGCATAGTCCTGGACTTTTCCAAGGGTAGTTGCCCCAATACCTCTTTTAGGCACATTGATGATCCTGCGGACCGCCAGGTCGTCTCTGGCGTTGTCTACGGTCTTTAAATAGGCCAGCAGATCCTTGATCTCCTTTCTGGCGTAGAAGTTTACCCCTCCCACCAGTTTGTAGGGAATGTTGGCTATCAGGAATTTTTCTTCGAAAAGACGGGACTGGGCGTTAGTCCTGTAAAGAATGGCAAAGTCTTTATACTCTGCCTCATGAGCCCGTACCTTTTTACTGATCTCTCCGCAGATATACTCCGCTTCTTCATAGGCATTCATAAACTGGCGGAAATGGATCTTTTCTCCCTCTTCATTCTCTGTCCAAAGAGTCTTGCTCTTTCTGCCTACGTTGTTCTGGATCACCTGGTTGGCGGCATTCAGGATATTCTGGGTGGAACGGTAATTCTGCTCCAGCTTGATCACCAGGGCCTGGGGAAAAACCTTCTCATACCCCAGGATATTGCCGATATTGGCTCCCCGAAATTTATAAATAGACTGGTCGTCATCTCCTACTACGCAAAGATTTTTATACTTGTCTGCCAGAAGACTGACAAACTTAAACTGAGCCGTATTGGTATCCTGATACTCATCCACCATAATGTATTTAAACCGTTCCTGATAATAATCCAGAACATCTGGACAGGAACGGAAAAGCTCTACCGTTTTAACGATCAGATCGTCAAAATCCAGGGCATTGTTTTTCTTTAGCTCCTTCTGGTATTC
>DWUY01000013.1 GCA_019120515.1 Candidatus Blautia avicola
TCCCACAATATCTACGCTTCCCAGATCCTGCCAGTTCAGTGCGGTTCCGCTCCAAACGGAAAACCATAAAACGCCAAATACAGAAGGCATGATCCAGTTAATGATCATAAACTGACGGATGGTACGTCCATAAGATATCATTGCGAAGAAAATTGCCATCAGAGGCGCATAGGCAATCCAGCATGCCCAGTCAAACATTGTCCACCAGGTAACCAGCGCTTCCCCGCCTACGATATAAGGATCCAATCCCCAGGTCCAGAAGTGATCCAGCCAGTATCCAAGTCCTACGTTCATCATATTCAGGATATACACGGTAGGTCCTGCGATAAATAAGAAAATCAGCAGTATATAGAAGATCTTGGAAGTACCGTCTGCCAGCCACTTGATACCTTTGTCCAGACCCGCCACAGAAGCGAGTATAAAAGATGCTGTGATGATCAGGAACAGCACGATCCAGACCACTGGTCCCTGCTTGATCCCGTAGGCAGATTCAAGACCTGTGCCTACAAAGGCAAGTCCCATGCCAAGATTACTGGAAAGGCCGAGAGCAAGGGCTACTATAGAAACCACATCGATCAGACTTCTCCAGAATCCCTTCTTTACACCCTGTCCGAAAAGAGGTGTGAGGGACGCCGCAACTGATAATTCTTCCTTTTTGTTAAAGTAGATATAAGCCATGGCACAGCCTATAATAGAATACATGGCGTAGGGTACAAAGGTCCAGTTATAAAATACACGTCCCATGCCAAACTGGGCAGCCTCAGCAGTCAATGGAGTAATCCCCAACTGATCCAGCTCTCCATAAATATTTCCGTAGTAGATCATAACCTCGTTTGCCCCATATACAATACATCCTGTAGCTATACCGCCGGTCAGGGTCATGGCAAACCATGAAGCAAAAGAATATTTTGCTTTCGCCTTCTTTCCTCCGAATCGTATGTTTCCTAATTTAGAGAAAGTAAGAATCGCCACCATAACCAGGCAGAAAATGGCAACCAACTGATACAGCCAGCCGAAATTCTTCAGCGACCAGGTAAAGATTGCCGAGCAGCTGGCTGTCAGCCATTCATTCCTGAAAATACCAAGAAGCGCTCCGCCTCCGATAACTATGAAGGCAGGAATAAAAACGCTCCAACGTATTTTTTTGTGTGCTTTGTTTTCTCCACTCATAACATACACCCTCCTTAGTAAAATAATTTTTTATCAAAAATGCCGTCTGCATTTAAGATCTTTGTCTAAACCTCATAGCCTTTCAAAAAGTCATAGGTTTTCTGAATATCTTCAGACATATTCCTGTCATTATCCAAAAATGGAACAATTTCCCGGTAAGCTTCGAAAAGTTTCTCTGTTTCTTCCCCCAAGACAGGATGTTCTCTCAGATCAACCGCCTGGGCTGCGTGCATCAGTTCTATTGCCGTCATATAATAAAGATTATCAATGATCTTTCTCATATTCGTGGCAGCCATAACAGAATTACATGCCGTATCTTCTATATGTCCCGCCATACTCAGGAAATCCAGAGAACACGGGTTCGCATACATCCTGTTTTCCGCATCCAGTGCAGAAACGGTCTTCTGTATCGTGCCGTAGGCGATCACAGAACCTTCCTGGGGAGTAAGGAATCTGCTGAGATGCGTAAAGGCAGGATCTCCGATCCTCAGGATCTGCTGGGCGATCATCTTTGACACATGGGCCAGGCCTATGCCGGCCATTTCCACAGCCAGAACCCAGGTCAGAGGTTCAAAATTAGGACTGCCGCACATTCTGTCTTCCTCAGGAAGCAGACAGGGATTATCGTCTGTAGCATTTAATTCCACATGAAGCTGTTTTTTCAGATATTCCAGGGCATCCATCAAAGAACCTGTAATCGCGCTCTGACAGCGGAAACTCAGTGGATCCTGAAGGGCTCTTCCCTCCCAGGGACGTTCCAGATAGCTGCCTTTTAGAATCCTTCTGCATTCTCTGGCGGATTCTGCCTGCCCGGCAAAGCCCCTGGCCATATTCACACTTTCGTCCATAGGTTCCAGAACACCGTTAAGTCCCTCCAGACTCAGACAGAAAACTCTGCGGTACCTTTGAATAAAATCTTCCGCCTCGATCACTGCCATTGAAGCAAAAGCCGCCCCCTGAGCATTGGAAGAAGCAATTCCCAGTCCGTCTTTCGGGCCCAGCTTTAAAGGAGAAAGTCCGGCTCTTTTCAGCGCTTCTCCCCCGCTCATCCGCTCTCCCTGGTACCATGCTTCGCCTTCTCCGATGGCAGTCAGTCCAATTGCCGTCAAAGTGGCGATATCCGCTTCGCCTACAGAACCGCGGGACTTCATTACAGGCGTTATGCCTCTGTTAAGAAATTCTTTGTAATATTCCGCTATTTCTTTTGCCACTCCGGTATTTCCGCAGAGGAAACCATTTAGCCGGATCGCCATTGTTGCCCGAACCTCCGGTATGGTACATTCTGGATCCACGCCGATCATATGGCTTCTTAAAAGATTTTTATTATACGCGTCATAACGGTCCGCATATACGACTTTATCTTTATTCCAGCCCACGCCGGTATTTAATCCGTAAACCGCAATTCCTCGTTTGTCCAGCTCAAATATCAGATTTCTCGCAGCTTCCAGCCTTTTCATGGCTTCAGGATCAATTTCGACCTCTGTTCCTGAAAAAGCGATTTTCCTTACCTGATCGATGGTCAGGTCCTTACCTGTAAGGTAAATTTTTTCCTCTGCCATTTATCCAGCACCCTCCTATCTGTAATTTATAAATTTTATCTATTGGACTGTTTTTCCAGAAAATCCACGATTTTTTCAGGAGTAATAGGATAATCTGTAAAACAGCTTCCAAGAGCAAAGTTAATTGCATTAGCCACTGCCGGCGCAGGGGCCACCGCCACTACCTCTCCCAGGCTTTTTGCTCCGTAAGGTCCCTGGGCATGATGGTTTTCAATGAAAATAGATTTTACCTCCGGCATTTCCGGGGCGTTGATCATATGATATTTTGAAAAATTCTGAGAGCGGACGCCGCCTTTTTTATCATAAGAGATCTCTTCAAACAAAGCCTGTCCCAGACTCATCTGCGCGCCGCCTTCTACCTGCCCTTCTGATAAGGTGCGGTTCATACACTGCCCTACATCATGAACTGCCAGCAGATCTGTCACTTCTACCAGCCCGGTATACTTATCGATCTTCACTTCCGCGAAATCCGCGCAATACACTCCCGGGTTTTCTTCCGGTTCATATTCCAGTTCTGTGTGAAGATAGCGGTGAAAAGTCTTTTCATATTCTATAGAGATCTCTCCATAGCTTTTTTTCTCCGTTCCCTGGTAGATAATCTCGCCATCCAAAGCTTCCTGCTTTTCTTTTTCCCAGCCATATAAAGCCAAACAGGCATTTTTTATTTTGTCAAGAAGCTGCTCTCCCGCTTTCTGCACGGCCCTGCCGCATACATAAGTCACACGGCTGGCCTGGGTTCCTGCGGCATCATAGGGGCTTATAAAAGTGTCCGCCTCCGGTACCTTGATCCGGTAGACATCCATATGAAGCGCTTCTGCCGCTATCTGCTGCATAGTCATAACCGTACCGCAGCCCTGATCATGGACAGCAATACGGACCTCTGCGGATCCGTCGGGATGGATCTGCATCATAACATTTGTAAAATCCGGATAGCCTCCCTTGTAGCCGTTTCCATGAGTCCCGCAGGCCATCCCGATCCCCCAGGCATATCTGTCGGTGTCTTTTTCTTTTATATGCTCCCGTCTGTTTTTCCAGTCAAAAGCTTCCATGCCTTTCAAAATACACTCTTTGATCCTTGCGTCTCCCAGATCTGTTCCTCCGGAAGGATCTTTGTCTCCTGGAAGGACCACATTTTTCAGACGGAATTCACAGGGATCCATCTGAAGCTTTTTTGCAGCCTGGTCCAGATTTATTTCTGTTACCGCGTGAGCCTGGGGCGATCCGTATCCCCGGCAGGATCCGCCCGGCGTAGTATTTGTGTAATAAGTTTTTGCATGGACTGTCTGATTAGGGATCCTGTACAGACGGAAAAGTTTCTTGCTGAATGCCATGGCAATAGCGGAAGCATTGGTATAATAAGCCCCTCCGTCAAATTCACTGTCTATATACCTTCCCAGGATCTTGCCTTCCCTGGTCACCAGCGTCCTGACCGTCATACAGGAAGGATTACGCTTCCTTGTAGCAGTAATATCCGCCGGTCTGTCCATATACAGCATCACCGGCCTGCGCAGGGTCCAGGCGGCGAATGCACATGCCGGTTCCACTACAGAAAGTCCCTTTCCGCCAAAGGAGCCTCCCATAACAGCCTTTACAACCCGCACTTTTGTATAGGGAAGATCCAACAGACTGCAAATATGATACCGTACCATGAATACTGTCTGGCACGGCGTCCATACTACTAAATTTCCGGTTTCATCAATATCCGCCAACGCGATATGGGGTTCAATAGGTCCATGGTGAATAGCCTGGGTACTGCCTGCGGTCTCAATCTCCAGCACTTCCTCTTGCTGGATATGTTCAAAATCGCCGCATTTCACTTCCTTTTCAAAAGCCACATGGTCCCCGGCCTCTCTGGCGGCCTCATAGCCGATCACAGCAGGCTCTTCCTCATAATGAAGTTCTACCAGAGCAGCTCCTTCTTCCACAGCTTCCCTTGTCTCTCCAACTACCAAAGCCAGATGGTCTCCCACATAGCGGGCCTTTTCACTGAGAATATACATATCCTCAAAAACACCTGTACCAGCAGTCCAATTATGGGGATTATACTTTTTTTCCGGTACGTCTTTATGGGTAAAGATCCGGACAACCCCAGGCACCTGTTCTGCTTTTTCCGTACATATCTGAATACTGGCATGGGCCTTTTCACTGAGGACCAGTTTCCCGTACAGCATCCCCTGTATCTTTCTGTCGCAGGTATATTGTGTTTTTCCTCTGGCTTTATCAAAAGCATCTTCCCTTACGAAAGGTTTGCCCACATATTTTAAGGTTTCCATCTCAGCCCTCCTTCCCCTCTTTTTTCAGTTCTTCTAAAAGAGTATCTACAATCCCCATTGCCGCAGATTTTTTATAATGTTTTGACGGGCGGTCCGTGATATTTTCTTCAATCTGCCTGTAAATCTCGTCTTTTACAGACTGTACCTGGAAACCCTCCAGCTTTTTCCCGTCCAAAGCCTTCTCGATCAGGTAAGCTCTGGAGGCCTTTACTCCTACTGCTCCCAAATATACCACGGTATCTTCCATGATCCCCTGGTTTACCCTGGTGCGGATACAGCCGTTGATCTTGGAAATCGTAACTGCCTTTCGGGATCCTACTTTCGCAAATGCAGACCTCCACTCCTTTTTGGGAATATGAAACTCCAGGATCATTTCCCTGTCAGCCAGCCGGTTTTTTTCCCGTCCTTCTACCAGATCTTCCGCCAGACAACACTTCTTTTCACCTTTCTCATTAAGGACCACCGCTTTTGCCCCGAGAGCGAAAAGTACCGGCGCCGTATCTGCACTCTGGGATGCGTTGGCAATATTTCCGCCCAGTGTCGCCCTGTTCCGTATCTGTGTAGAGCCTACCATGGAAGCCGCCATTTGCAGGGCAGGGAAGTATTTCTTTATAACCGTACTCTTCTCGAGCTGAGTCATGGTAACACCGGATCCTATAACAACCTGATCCTCATCTTCCGTAATATGCTTTATTTCATCTATATGTGTGAGATCTATAACAGAATAGTGAAATTTCTTCTTTGCCCGCAAATGGATCAGCAGATCCGTTCCCCCGGCACAGAGATATGTATGGTCGTCTTTCTGTTCCAGCGCACAAACCAGTTGCTCCAGATCCTCAGGTATTAAAAAACTCACTTTCTTTCCCCCTTTACCGACTCTACCGCTTTAATAATTTTCTCGTAACCTGTACATCGGCACAGATTTCCCTCAATTGCTCTCCGGATCTCCTGTCTAGAAGGATTTGGATTTTCCTGAAGCAGCGCATAGCAAGACATGATCATGCCCGGAGTGCAAAAGCCGCACTGTATAGCTCCATTTTCTATGAATGCTTTCTGAAGAGTATGAAGCTCCCCGTTTTTTTCCAATCCTTCTATTGTAAGAATCTCTCTGTTCATGATCTGTCCTGCATAAACGGTGCAGCTGGTAACCGCCTGATTATCCAGCAGTACTGTGCAGGCTCCGCATTCTCCTTCACCGCAGCCTTCTTTTACTCCTGTAAGCCCCATATCCTCTCTTAAAAAATCTAAAAGGCGCTTCTGGGGATCAATTTCCCTGCTTATAAATTCACCATTAATTTTACAGGTTAACAGCATTTCCCCACCTCTCCTTCCTTTGCCAATATTTTTTAAATTATATAATATGCACGTTGAAAAATCGTTGAAAACATCTATAATTTTCATCTTTTTTCTGCAAATAATCTAAATATTATTTTTCTTTCTGCCAAAGCTTCCCTGCTTCCGGCATTTTTTCAGACCGGATAGGGGAAGATTCCTTTCCCTGCCCGATCGTCGCGATACCTCCCTCGTCTGGTGGCATTGCCACTTGATGACCGTTGCTGCTCGGATGCCCGCCCGTGCAGGCACGGCGGCCGCCCAACCGGCGTATTGCACAAAAAATAAAGGCATCCCGGATATTATCCAGAACGCCTTTGTTAGTATAGGGCATAGTTTACATCTGTCGCCTTTACAAGTCAATAGTTTTTCAGAAAATTCTTTTGGAAGAATTGAAATTTCCGCCCCTGACAATCTTATAATAACTCCTGGAAGTCAGCAGATACATCAGCACATATACCAGCCCGAAGCCCAGGAAGCAGCCTCCGGTGATCCCGATCAGAAGCCACATATTATGAAGGCTGAAAAGCTGAAGCAGCCGATAGATCATAGGAAAAGCAAAGGCTGTGTGGATCCCCGCCCCGATCAGAGGCATAAAAAACACCGTAAGGATCTGGGAATGAATACTTTTCCGGATTTCCTTTTCAGTCATGCCCACCTTCTGGAGGATCTCAAATCTGTCCTGATCTTCGTAGCCTTCTGATACCTGTTTATAGTACATGATCAGCACCATTCCCAAAAGGAAGACAATACCCAGCAGGATCCCCAGGAAGAACATCCCCGCATACATGGAATAAAAATCCATCCGTTCTACGCCCACACACTCTACAGTCGTTCCCGAAAAAGCAGGATCCTGTTCTCCCAGGCTCTGGAGGCCGGAGCTGATCTCTTGGGCGATAAGACTCTGGGTCTCATCACTGCAGTCCAGGTCTGTCCCGTAATAATCCCAGAATTGAAACTGTTCTTCCGCTTTCGGATAATCCTGATACATTTCCTCCATTACACTTACATCTGATACAAAGAGATAGGTGGTAGGAATGATCTGCATAGTGTCTACGCCGTTATCTACAAACTCTACCTGGTCTTTGATCTTCCAGGTACCCAGGCCTTCCAGAGTCAGTTCCTGATAATTTTCCTCCCAGTCTGTCTTGGTATTGCACACCAGGATCTCCTGCCGGTCCAGACTCTCATCTGTTCCCATGATCCGGTTGTAATCCTCCACAGGCACCACCATGATCTGACGGACATTTTCATATTCTGCATAAGAAAACTCTCCGTTCTTTGCATAGTCCAGGATCACCTGATTTCCTTGCGCCATACCGGACATTACCAGCTGTCGGTAATGAAGGACATTTTCTTCCTGAACCCCATATTTTTCCAAGGCCCCGGCTACAATCTGCTGGACCTGATCTACAATGCCATCGTCCAAAGAAGGAGTATTCACCACCAGATTTCTGGGATACCTGCTGCGAAGGCTGTCCTCTGTTCCCAGGAACAGGCTTACAGTACCGGACACCATGACCAGGACCATCGTGGAAAGGATACAGATGGAAGCCAGGCCGGCGCCGTTTCTCTTCATACGGAACATCATGGAAGACAAAGATACGAAATGATTTGTCTTATAATAATAATTCTTGTTCTTCTTCAATATTTTACACAGAGTAACGGACCCTGCCATAAAAAGCAGGTAGGTAGCTCCGATCACCATGAACACTGC
>DWUY01000222.1 GCA_019120515.1 Candidatus Blautia avicola
CAGTGTGGTAAAACTAAAGGAGGATATGCTTACAGTGGAAGAAGGTCCCTCTGTGGTCATACCAAGCCTGGCTTATGGGAAGGGAACTTCCTTTGAAGGAAATGAATATTTCGAAGGACCGTCTATCCGGAAGATAAACGAAAAATATTATTTAGTATATTCTTCCGTCAATACCCATCAGCTTTGCTATGCTGTCAGCGATGAACCTATGAGGGGGTTTGCCTATGGAGGGGTGATCGTAAGTAACGGTGATGTCGGGTATCAGGGAAGAAGAGAAGAAGACAAACTGATGTCTGTAGGAAATGATCATGGAGGCCTTGTGCAGATAGAGGGGCAATGGTATATCTTCTATCATCGTCACACATACATCAATCAGTACAACAGACAGGGATGCGCGGAAAGAGTCTATTTTGATGAAAACGGGCATATTCCCCAGGTTACTATTACCACAAGCGGTATGAACCCGGGGCCTTTATCCGGGGACGCGTCCTATCCGGCCGTATATTGCTGTAATCTGACCAATGGCCATATGGGCCCCTTATCTTCTATCGGACGAAGCAACCCGGAAGTGGATTTTCCATTTATAACGTCTGAAAATGGCGAGCGCTTTATTACCAACATAAAAGATGGAAATCTGATCGGGTATAAATATATTGATCTGTCAGTGACAAAGGAGATCGAAGTTGTATATCAGACAGATGCCTGCGGTCAACTGGAAATCTATACGGAAATAGATGGAGAGCAAAGAGGGAGCATCCATCTGGAAAAGACAAACTGGTGGAAGGCAGCAGGAACAAAAGTGTCCTTGGATAAAAAAACAGAATTGTATTTTGTGTACAGAGGAAAAGGAAAGCTTTCGCTTTTGACATTAAATCTGAAAGCGCAATAAAGTAAAAGGAGGAAGAACATGAAAAGCAGTAAACCTTCATGGAAAGAAATTATAGCATTCGCTATTGGAGACGGCGGATGCAACCTGGTATGGACAACCATCGGATCCTATCTGACCTTGTATTATACAGACAGCGTAGGACTGGCAACGGCTTTTATCGGAACTATGATGCTCCTTACACGTCTGCTGGACGGAGTTTCGGATTTGATCATGGGATCTATCCTGGACCGCACACATACCCGCTGGGGTAAGGCGCGTCCCTGGATTCTGTGGACGGCCATCCCTATGGGCCTGGGCCTGGTGATCGTGTTTACGATACCGTCAGGACTAAGCCAGGGCGGAAAGATGGCATGGGCTACTATTACCTATATACTCATGGCAGTTGTGATCTATACAGCATGTAATCTGGCCTATAACACACTGCTTTCTCTGGAGGCGCCGGATCCGAAAGACCGCGTTCTTATGAGCTCCATCCGTTTCTTCCTGACTATGGGAACGGTATTGTTCATCAATTATAATGTTAACGGTCTGGTAGAAAAATTTGGCTGGACAGGTATGGCAGTAATTTTCGGTATTCTGGCGGCTGTATTGCTTCTGATCACATTTGCCGGGACAAAAGAGAGAACAAATTTAGAAAAGAACACTGCGAAGGTACAGAAGAAAGAAGATAAGATCAGCGTATGGGAATCCTTTAAACTTCTGTTCAAAAATAAATATTTCCTTCTCGTTACCGTTATTTTTGTGGTAGACTATACTATATTAGGTGTCAATAACGGACTGCGTATTTATTATGCCAGAGATGTCCTTGGCAACGCGGCTCTTATGGGAACGCTGACACTTTGCTTTATCCTCCCCAAGATGATCGGCAATCTCGTGTTCCCTTATATTAATAAATTCCTTGGCAAATGGAAGAGCCTGATGCTGGGATATGGCCTGGAAATTCTGGGACTTCTTGTTATGGCATTTACAGAGACATCTTTTACTACAGCGGCTATTGGCCTTGTCTGCCTTGGAATCGGCGGTATTCCGCACAACGCAGGACTTTTTGCCATGGTAGCAGATGTTATTGATTATGGCGAATGGAAGACAGGCGTGCGCCTGGATGGTCTGACCAACTCTGTTACTTCATTTGGAATGAAAGTCGGCGCAGGTCTTGGCTCTGCTATCGTAGGATGGGGACTTGCATGGGCGGCTTATGACGGAGCTCTGGGAGCCCAGACCGCAGCTACAATATCCGGAATCAAAACAGTATTTACCATTGTACCGGTGGTTCTTATTGTTGCCGGAGCTATCGCGCTGTTCTTCTGCAATCTTGATAAAATCTATCCGCAGATCGCAAAAGGTTTGGAGGAGAAAAGAGCAAAAGAAAATTAATGTAAGATGAAAAAGATTACTCCCGGTGTCCTTTAGGGACATCGGGGGATTTTCACATTTAAAAAGGAGAGGGATATGGTCTATTCTATTTACGAGACAATCAGCAGTAATCAGGCATTTCCGGTTAATATTTTTGTGGCGCCTATTGAATCCAGCACCTTTCACTGGCATAAAGAATATGAGATGATCGGGATCCTGAAAGGCAGCATAAATATACGTGTAGAGTCCGATTCCATTACCCTCACAAAAGGAGATATTTTTCTTGTAAATTCCAGGGTCATTCATGCCATACGATGCATGGAAGACGAGCCGAATCTCTGCATGATACTCCAGATGAGCCCGGAACTTTTCACGGACGCAGACAGTCAGGGAGGGAGTACCAGGTTTTATCTGGACAGTACACAAAAAGAGGAGGAACCGGAATGTGGTTTCCAGTACTTTTTCAGAAAACTGGCGGCCCTTGTATGGGAGACTTTGAAAGAAGACAGACATTCTTCTTTTCGTGTGAGAGCCCAGGTGTGCGGGATTATAGCGGATCTTTTTGATTATGTGCTGCATGATGTATGCTATAAAGATGAAGTTTCTCAGTCCCAGCAGGAACTGGCCGCAGATGTGATCGCATTTATGGAACAGTATCTTGAAGAAGAAAAGGTTGTGGATATGACCTGCAGGGAATTCGGATTCAGCCGGAAATCTCTTGACAGGCATCTGAAAGCAGCGATTGGAGTTACAGGAAAAGAGATCCTGGATGATCTGAGAGTAGAAAAGGCCAAGGAGCTGCTTAAAAATACGGATAAAAATATAAATTATATCCTGGATGTGTGCGGCTTTGGATCGGAAAAGACTTTCTATAGAATATTCCGCAGTGAAACAGGACTGACGCCAAGCGAATTTCGGCAGAAAGGACAGATCGATCAGCATAACGGAGAAGTGCAGGGGTATCTGGATTATGAAGTTTCAGAGGTAAAAACAATTATACAGAGAATCCTGGATAATGGCTGGGAAGAATAGAAGAGGGCAGTTATACGGCAGATCAGAAAAGGAGACATAGGGATGAATGAATGGAGAACATACCGGCTTTCTTATACACAGAGGGCCCGTCAGATACTTGAGACGCTTACACTTGAAGAAAAGGTTTCCCTTATGAGCGGCTGTGAATCCAAAAAAGGCGTTAGAGGAGCTATTCAGAGCAAGATGAAAACCCACTATAATGAATATCCCTACAGAGCCGGGGGAGTGGAAGAAAAGGGGGTTCCACCTATGCTCTTTGCAGATGGTACACGGGGCGTAGTGTGCGGATGCGGGCAGTCGGTCTGTTTCCCTGTGACGTCTATGAGAGGGGCAACTTTTGATCCTGATCTGGAAACTGCTGTGGGGAAGGCAATGGCAGAGGAAGTGATCGCAGCCGGCGGCAATCTGTTTGGAGGAGTCTGTGTGAATCTGCCCTATCACCCTGGCTGGGGCAGGGCGCAGGAGACATATGGAGAAGATCCCTGTCTGCTGGCGCATATGGGGGCCGCGCTGGTCAAGGGAGTACAAAGCAAAGGCGTTATTGCCTGTGTGAAGCATTTTGCGTTTAATTCTATGGAAAATTCCCGATTTAAAGTTTCTGTGCGGTGCTGCAAACGGGCGGAAAGAGAAGTGTTTCTGCCGCATTTTAAAGCCTGTATCGATGCCGGAGCCGGAGCGGTCATGAGCGCGTATAATGCTTACGAAGGAGTGCCCTGCGGTCATCACGACTATCTTTTAAACCAGGTTCTAAAGGGGGAGTGGAAATTCGACGGATTTGTGATGAATGATTTTCTCTGGGGGATCAAAGATACTGTGGAGGCAGTTAATGGAGGCATGGATATGGAAATGCCTGCCGCGCAGTTTTTCGGGGACAGGCCGATCCGGGCGGTAAAACAAGGGCTGGTGAAGGAAGAACGGATCAATGAAGCAGCCTTGCGGATCCTGCGCACTCTTCTGGCCCATGAAGCAAAGAGCCGGAAGGAAGACAGGGGAAAGAAGCCAGCCCCTGAAGTGTTCTGCGAACACATACAGCTGGCGCGCAGGTGTGCCCGGGAAGGGATCACTCTTTTGAAAAATAAGGAACATATACTGCCTTTAAACCCAAAACAAAAAGGACTTAAAATCCTGGTCCTCGGCGTTCTGGCAGATCAGGCAAATACCGGGGATAAAGGTTCCAGTCAGGTATATGCCCCCTATGTGGTCACGATCCTGGAGGGGATCATTCACCACTGGAACCAGGCGGAGATCACTTATTATGAAGGCCAGCGCGTCTCTCATTGCCGACGGCTGGCAAAAGAGGCAGACGTTGTACTTATTGTAGCCGGAAATGATTACATGGATGAGGGAGAGTGTGTGGCAAAAGAGGGAGAAGATTCCTCCGGCCAGGAGTTTGGAGGAGACCGTACAGAGGGACTGGGCTTAAAAGAGAGGGATCTTTCTATAATCCGTACAGTGGCAGAGGTACGGAAAGATGCAGTGGTGGTGCTTTTTGGAGGAAGTTCTTTTACCATTGGGGAATGGCAGGACAGGGTAGGCGCAATCCTTCTGGCTTACTATCCGGGCATGGAGGGCGGAAATGCTGTGGCAGAAGTATTATTTGGAGATGTAAATCCCAGCGGAAAGCTGCCTTTTGTCATGCCGGAGAAAGAAACGGACCTTCCTGATTTAGACTGGAACGCAGATGAAGCCAGATACCAGTATTGCCACGGATACACCTTGCTGGCTGAAGAAGGGAAAAACCCTTTGTATCCTTTTGGATTCGGTCTTTCCTACACAACTTTTCGTCTGGCAGATGTACAGGGGAAAAGGGAAGGCGAGAAGATCCTGGTATCAGCGATCCTGGAAAACACAGGCAACCGGGAAGGGGCAGAGGTTCTTCAAATGTATGTGGGAGCCAAGGACTCCGTGGTGTGGCGGCCAAGGTATGTACTGAAGGATTTCCGAAAGATCCACTTAGATCCGGGGGAAAAGCGCCGGGTATCACTGTCCTGCGATCTGCAGGATATGGCCTATTATAATGAAAAAGAAAATGCATTTGTTACAGAGGATATCCCATATCAGATCTATGTGGGGACAAGCAGCAGAGATACAGACCTGATAAAAATAGAAGTATGACGTGGATATATGATCGAAAGCCGGGCGTTCTTATCGGAAAGCCCGGCGGACGAATGCGGCGTTCCTATGAGAATAGTGACCTTGCAATAAAAAAATCAAAAAAGTGTTGATTTTTTAAAAATTTCTGGTATAATAGCATTTGTTGATTGCGGGGTATGGCGTAGCTTGGTAGCGCGCACGGCTGGGGGCCGTGAGGTCGCAGGTTCAAATCCTGTTGCCCCGATTTTTACTTTAAAATCAAGGTTTTTAAGGTTCTGAAGAAAATATAGTTTGCTTACCTTGATTACTTTTTAAAAAAAATATAGGAGGAAATCTCGCATATACAATTCTATAGAGAGTTAATATAAGATCAGAAATGATTCTGGTTTTATACTAGCTCTTTATTTTTATCTGATATAGCGAACACATGTTTGTATACAAATACTCCTCTGCCTTTATATCATTCAGATGACAGACATAATCCAACTCAAAACTGGGTTTAATTTTCTTTAACTCTGTTTCAACTCTTTTTTTAACTTCTTCTTTAATCATGCGACATACACCTCTATTTTCAGGGGATACTTTGGGCTTTTACAGGTTTTCAATAAAATTTGATTGAATTAAAATCATGGCACAGGTTCCTCTATATATGATCCAATTAAGCTGAACTTACGCAACGGACTTTTCTATTGTCCGGTGGGCCAGCACAGAATCTATGCTCATATCAAGATGGGAAGGCAATTCATAACCGCTCTAAATTAACGCCATATGACTGCTGCAAGGCAGGTCTGGCTGCAGGGGTAAAGGAAGATATATTATTACATAATATATGTAAAAGATACCATATAGCCATATCTTCCCATAGAAACGGAAATGAGCTTTCTTCTATATCTACTGCTAAAAGGATCCTAAATACATATAGATCTACAGGCTTGGAATAGGTATGTGAAATACTGGATGACTGTGGT
>DWUY01000223.1 GCA_019120515.1 Candidatus Blautia avicola
TTTACAGGCTCCATGATCACCATGGGGATCCCCAGCTCTTCTGCCAGGTCATAACCTCTGTCTCCTGCCTGGATATCCGTATCCGCATAATTATACTGGATCTGGCAGAAATCCCAGTTCCGGTAAGTAAGGATAGTCTTAAAAGTTTCAAAATCATCATGGAAAGAAAATCCGAAGAACCGGATCTTTCCCTGTTTCTGGAGGTCTTCCATATAGGGGATCAGTTCCAGCTTTAAGGTTTTTTCCCATTTTTCTTTATCCAGGCAGTGGAGAAGATAGAAATCTATGTATTCGGTCTGAAGGCGATCTAACTGTTCCCGGAAAATCCTTTTTGCGTCATCTAAGGAATTCACATCCCACATGGGAAGCTTGGTGGCAAGAAAGAAGCTCTTGCGGTCATATTTTTTTAAAGCTTTTCCAACGAAAGGCTCGCTGTCTCCGTTGTGATAGGGGTAAGCAGTGTCTATATAAGTTACCCCGGCTTTGATGGCGGTATCCAGCATTTCTTCTGCTTGGGCTTCACAGATGGAACCATCTGGATTTACAGGAAATCGCATACAGCCAAATCCCAGAAGAGAAGGGGACACCCCTAATTTTTCCATTGTGCGGTATTCCATATCGCTACCTCCTGCTATATTTATTCCAGATTATTGTATCATATATCCGGATAAGATATAGTAAAAATTTTGAAAAATCCTATGAAGTGTGGAATTAGAAGAAAATGTATCTTATAATAAGGATTAGTGATGAAAATACCTGCCGGTGCAGGAAAAAGAAACAAAATATAGTAACGGTCCGGCCATACGCCGCAGACTCGCAGTTAAGGCTGCTTTTGGGCTGTATACGCAGCACTATGACTGGATCGTCATAAAAAAGTAAGGAGGAAGAATATGGAAAGTTTTGTATACTATGCGCCTACAGAAGTGATATTTGGAAGAGGTGCGGAAGAAAAAACAGGTAAGGCAGTGAAAAAATGGGGAGGGACCAGAGTCCTTCTTGTCCATGGAGGAGAAAGCGCGAAAAAAAGCGGGCTTCTGGGAAAGATCCAGAAAGAGCTGGAGGAAGAAAATATCTTCTGGGAAGGCCTGGGAGGGGTGAAGCCAAATCCAAGGCTTTCTTTGGCAGAGGAAGGGGTGAAAAAGGCCCTGGATATGCAGGCGGATTTTATCCTGGCAGTGGGAGGGGGAAGCGCTATTGACACGGCAAAAGGGATTGCCCATGGAACGGCAAATCCCGATCTGGATCTCTGGGATATCTGGACAGAAAAAGAGCCTTTAACTAAAAGCCTGCCGGTAGGCGTGGTGCTGACGATCTCAGCGGCAGGAAGCGAGATGAGCGACTCTGCCGTCCTGACCAATGAAAGGATCGGAAGGAAAAAGGGACTGAGTACAGATTTTAACCGGGTGAAATTTGCTATTATGGATCCGGAGCTTACCTACACCCTTCCGAAATATCAGGTTACCTGCGGGATCGTAGACATTATGATGCATACTCTGGACAGGTATTTTACCCACAGTAAAGGAAATGAAATGACCGATGAGATCGCCCAGGGCTTGCTGCGGACAGTGATCAGAAACGGCCGGAAGGCATTTGAGGATCAGAGAGACTATCAAGCTATGAGCGAACTGATGTGGTGCGGCAGCCTTTCCCATAATGGCATTACCGGTCTGGGAGCAGAGAAAGATTTCGGTCCTCATAAGATTGGCCATGAACTCAGCGCAAAATATGATGTGGCTCACGGAGCCAGTCTTTCCGCTGTCTGGGAATCCTGGGCAGAATATGTATATATGGAAGAACCGGAGCGGTTCGCGAAATATGCCAGAACGGTCTGGGATATCAGAGAGGAAGATCCGGTACAGGCGGCAAGGCTTGGGATAAAAGCAACGGTGGATTATTTCCACTTTCTTCATATGCCGGTTTCTATCGGGGAACTGGAAATCGGAGTAAGACCGGAGGAAGAACTGGAGGACATGGCAGCGAGAGCCACCGGAAATGATACATTTACAGTAGCAAAATTTAAGGAACTCCATCAGAAAGATATACTGGAAATCCTGAAAAAAGCCAATCATTAATTATTGACATATACTAATAATATGCTATAATAAGCATATGTCAATAATAGAAAGGAAACCTTATGCCCAGACCAAATAAACCCAAAAGAGTAAGAAGTCTTCCTATATGTGAAAGATTTATGCCGGAGAAGGGAAGCTGTACCGGCCACGAGATCCTGATGGCTGTTGAGGAATATGAGACTTTGCGGCTCATCGACTATCAGGGCCTGACCCAGGAAGAATGCGCCCGGAAAATGGGAGTGGGGCGGGCCACCGTCCAGGCTATGTACACAGAGGCCAGAAAGAAAACAGCCCGGTTTCTCGCAGAGGCGGCAACCTTAAGGATCCATGGCGGCAATTACTGCCTGGGGGAACAAGAGGAGATGGACATAGGCGGGAGAGGAGCAGATAAGATGAAGATAGCAGTTACCTATGAAAACGGACAGGTGTATCAGCATTTCGGACACACAGAACAGTTTAAGATCTATGACACAGAAGACGGAAAGATCCTGAATTCGGAAATCGTAGATACCAACGGCACCGGTCACGGAGCTCTGGCAGGATTTTTAAAAGATATGGGGGCAGATGTCCTTATCTGCGGCGGGATCGGCGGCGGCGCCAGAAACGCTTTGGGAGAAGCAGGAATCCGTCTTTACCCCGGCGCCAGCGGAGATGCAGACCTTCAGGTGGAAGCTTTCTTAAAGGGAAGTCTCAGCTATGATCCGGATACTGTCTGTGCGCATCATCACCAGGAAGGTCAGGGATGCGGACACCATCACGGAGAAGAAGGTTCCTGCGGCCATCATGGAGAGAGCGGAAACTGCGGCCGTCATCATAGTCATTGAAAACTCTTCCTGCATACAGACAGAATATCCTGTATGCAGGAAGAGCTTTTTTTCGCCAGGCCCCGCGGCGGAGGTTCCTCAAGAGGACAAAGTCAAGAAAGGCTTTATGCTATACTGCTTCTGAGAAACCTTCCTTTCAGAAAGAAACCGGTGGGCAGCCATGAGAGAGTTCTGGATTATTTTTTGGGACCCCAGTCTTTACAGCTTGCTTTACAAGGCATATCAAAGCTGGGGTTAAAAGCATAGAAATTCTTGGAATCCAGATTTTCCTGAACAGAGCGGAGCACTTCTCCGAAACGCTGGAAGTGGACAATCTCTCTTGCTCGGAGGAACCGGATAGGATCAAGGACATCAGGATCATCTACCAGCCGGAGGATGTTATCGTAGGTGGTCCGGGCCTTCTGCTCTGCCGCCATATCTTCGAAAAGATCGGTAATGGGGTCTCCCTTAGACTGGAACTCACAGGCGTTAAAAGGAATGCCTCCTGCGGCCTGGGGCCAGATCCCCACAGTGTGATCCACATAATAATCTGCAAAACCGGATTTTTCGATCTCTTCCATAGACAGGTTCCGGGTGAGCTGATGGACAATAGTAGACACCATTTCCAGGTGCCCCAATTCTTCAGTGGCGATGTCATTTAAGGTTCCCATGGCGATACGGTTGGGCATGGCGAACCGTTGGGACAGATAACGCATGGAAGCGCCCATTTCTCCATCGGGGCCCCCTTACATCAGTAACCTATGGGAAGCCTCAAACCCGCTGTTTATGCGGGCTTTTGAGGGCTATAGAGACGGAAAGTCAAGGTATCCTTTTCCTTATCATAGATAATTTCTTCCACAATGGAGCGGATAAAGACTCCTTTTGTATCGTTTTCAATCTCTGGATTCCCTATTATGTCGTATACAGTCCGGACCTTTTTTAAGAACTCTTCTTTTGCGTCAGGGGCAGCAGGAGCTTCCTGGAGCTGGGCAAACTGCTTTTCAAGTCTTTCTTTCTCCTGCAGGAGTCGTTCCTTATTCTCTTTATATTCTTCCAAAGTATCTACGCCAGTTTCATAGGCCATCTTAATGCGCTTCTCCCGGACGGCCAGGTTATCCAACTCTTTTTTACACTGATCCTGGGCAGTAAGCTCCGGAGCATTGCGCTCTATGTAAGAAAGAGTAAAATCCTGGCCGTTCAGCAGCTTATTCAGATACTCTTCTACGCTGCGGATCAGCCGTTTTTCACCGATTGCCGAGCTTCCCTTGTGAAATCCTTTAGCATACCGGTAACAGACGAAATAGGGGTATTTCCCGGCGTTACGGTCATAGGACAGGGAGGCACCGCAGATCGAACATTTCACCAATCCGGACAGCCAGTGTTTGCAGGTGGATACGCTGCGGCGCTTGCTTGGAGAATAAGTTTCTGCTATACGCCTCTGAGCTGCCTGGAAGAGATCCTGATCAATAAAGGTTTCATGCCGGCCCTCTGCAGCAATACCGTTCCATTCCAGCTTTCCTATGTAAAATTTGTTCTGGAGAATATACATGATATTCCTCCGCTCAAACTGGCTTCCACGTTTGGTCCGGATCCCCATGTCGTTTATTTGCCTGGCTATCGCTGTGGGATCCTTATGATAGTGGCAATACTGATCGAAGATATAAGAGACCAGTTTGGCTTCTTCCGGGATCACCAAAAAAGGATCTCCATTGCCTACTGCTTTATATCCCAGGGGAGGCGTGCACTGGTATCCGCCTCTTAAAGCCTTTTCTGTCATTCCCCTGGAAGTTTCTCCGGAGAGATTAATAGAGTAATATTCGTCCATCCATTCTATGATCCGCTCGATCAGCGACCCGAAGGGCCCCTCAATCAGAGGCTCAGAGGTACTTACCACTTCAATACCACACTGTTTCTTCAGCATGGATTTGTAGACAATGGATTCCTCCTGGTTCCGGGCAAAGCGGCTGAACTTCCACACCAGGATTACCTGGAAGGGAGCAGGCTTTGACTTGGCCAGGGAGATCATCTTCTGAAATTCCGGACGCTTCCGGGCATTTCTGCCGGAGATCCCGTTTTCAATAAAGATGTGCTCATCTTTGATTAGGATCTTATGCTTCTTCGCATAGTCCAGGAGCAGTCTCTTCTGGGCGTCAGGGGAGAGCTCCTCCTGCTTATCTGTGCTGACACGGATATACAGGGCGCCGTCTGTGTACTCGTCTAAGAATGCTGCCATGTTCATCATCTCCTTTTTGAAACTATGTAAAAATAGGTACAAAAATAACAGCCAGCGAACTTTTGTTCCGCTTGCATGGCTGTTCCGAAGATGATACAATATGTATGCAATCGATTGAACATCTTCGGATGTCAGTATTTACCGCATAGTAGGTTACCACACAATACGTGGAAGTCCGAGTTGCGGTGCCGCTCCTGTTGGCGCAGGGGCGGTTTTTCATGTTTGACAAATTTTAATCCTTGACCTATAATATACTTAACAAGGGAGCTGGAAGGTGAGTGCAGTTCACCCGACCCGGCGTAATTTAAGATTTAGCTATAAGAGATAGCCGTTCCTAAACTTTGACGAGAGCAGGACGGCTATTTCTTATGTGTATAATTAAGAATGGCGATAATCAATAAAGCAGTGCTTACGATCAGGCTTAATTCTTCATATGTACTCATAATAATCACCACCCTCCGTAAGGTCTCGGATTGGGTGAGAGCACGTCCCCCAGCTCCCCGGGTAAGTATATTATATTATTGTCAATATGATTTATTATTGATACTTATAAGCTAAAATGATATATTAGTGTTATTAA
>DWUY01000224.1 GCA_019120515.1 Candidatus Blautia avicola
ATAGGAACTGTGAAGTCACGGCAACCCCGCTATGCGGAAGGTGCCAACCTGAGCGAATAAATCGAACAATAAGAGGATTCATATTGTATCATATGTGGGTCCGCTTATGCGGGCCCTTTCCTATGGCAGAATACATCAGATTCCCTGAATGGGCGAAAGATAAATGAAAGGAGAACAACATGGAAAAAAGATTATTTACATCAGAATCTGTTACAGAAGGCCATCCGGATAAAATGTGCGACGCCATTTCCGACGCCATCCTGGATGCGCTTATGGAAAAAGATCCTATGAGCCGTGTGGCCTGCGAGACAGCTACTACTACAGGAATGGTCATGGTCATGGGAGAGATCACTACCAAGGCTTATGTGGATATCCCCAAGATTGTCCGGGATACTGTAAGGGAGATCGGATACACAAGAGCGAAATATGGTTTTGACGCAGATACCTGCGGTGTGATCACCACTATTGACGAGCAGTCTGCAGACATCGCTCTGGGAGTGGACAAGGCGCTGGAGGCGAAAGAGCATAAAATGTCAGAGGAAGAGCTGGATGCTATCGGCGCCGGCGACCAGGGTATGATGTTTGGTTTCGCCACAGATGAAACAGAAGAATATATGCCTTATCCTATCGCTCTGGCTCATAAGCTGGCAAGACAGTTGACAAAAGTCCGCAAAGACGGTACTCTGACTTATTTAAGACCGGATGGAAAGACACAGGTGACTGTAGAGTATGATGAGAATGACAGACCCGTGCGTCTGGATGCGGTAGTGCTTTCTACCCAGCATGATCCGGAAGTGACTCAGGAACAGATCCATGAAGATATTAAGAAATATGTCTTTGATCCTATCCTGCCCAAGGATATGGTTGATGAAAATACAAAATTCTTTATTAATCCTACAGGACGTTTTGTTATCGGCGGACCTCACGGAGACAGCGGCCTGACAGGACGTAAGATCATTGTGGATACCTATGGCGGATATGCCCGTCACGGCGGCGGAGCTTTTTCCGGGAAGGACTGTACCAAAGTAGACCGTTCCGCAGCTTACGCGGCCCGTTATGTTGCAAAGAACCTGGTGGCAGCAGGACTGGCAAAGAAATGCGAGATCCAGTTGTCCTATGCCATCGGCGTTGCCCATCCTACCTCCATCATGGTGGATACCTTTGGCACAGGAAAGCTTTCCGACAATCGTCTGGTAGAGATCATCCGGGAGAACTTCGATCTGAGACCGGCAGGGATCATTAAAATGCTGGATCTGCGCCGGCCGATCTATAAGCAGACCGCTGCATACGGACATTTCGGAAGAAATGATCTGGATCTGCCCTGGGAGAAACTGGACAGAGTAGATACCCTGAAGAGATATCTGGAACAGTAAAGAAAAAGCGGGGAACTGCTGCATCAGTCATATTTCAGGAATATTTAAACATTTTATGCGAATGTGTCGAGCATAGCTTTGAGACTATAGGCTCAAAGCAGCGCAGACTGAACAATAAAATGTTTAAATATTCTCGATTTTGATTAATGCGACAGCTCCCCGCTTTTTAAATTCCTCTGAAATCAAACAGATCCTTTACCGATATGCCCAAAGCCTCAGCAATATCCAGAAGGCTGTCCAGAGATATGGAAGTCTTGATATTCGGTGCTTCGATATTGCTGATATGAGTCCTGCTAAGCCCTACCAGAGAAGCCAGCTGTCCCTGGGTCAGGCCCTTTAGTTTGCGGTAGTAGGAAATGGTAAGCCCCAGTTCCCGGAGCTGTTTGAGACGTTTATCTTCTGTCATTGCCACTCTCCTTTTTGCTACACTATAGCATTGGAAATATTTGGCAAAAACAAACTAGGAATGTGCAACTGCAAAGTTATAAAAACATAAGCAAAGCAATATCAGGAAAATGCAAATTACAGATCATTCATGGTACGGCACATATCTTCTAAACGGAATATCCGGACATGGCTGCCGGAAATAGCCTCAAACCCTGCCACAAAATCGGAAGTGGAGAAAAGATAGTACCATTTTTCTCTGTCAGGGAAGAGGCCTGCGTGTTTCTGAAGGCCGGAAAGAACGTCCACATCCAGCCAGTCCTCCGTAAGAAAACAGGCCCCCAGAAGGATCTGCTTTTCCCCGGAAGCGGCGATAGGTATGTATTCCGTACGTTTTTTAGTAGGATGCTGTCCCCACCACATTCCCACCTGCTCCAGAGGAAATGGCGTTTCTCCCCGGCTCTGTTCCAGACGGAGAAAATCACGGCAGATATCTTCAAAGGCAGATTTCAAATAGTCTGAAAGACTGGGGAGTACCTGCTTTTGAAAGATTTCTTTTCCCTTTCCTGCTTCGATCTCTCCCTGGAAAGGATAGACAAAGGTATACCAGAAGTATAAAGCGCTGTCCAGGATCCTGTATAAAGCGCGGCGGCTGGAGGAAGGCTCGGTAACAGGAACCAGTTTTTCTGTCAGCCCGTGCTTTTCCAGTGAAGCCAGAAGGCTGCTGGCGGCACTTGGAGTAAGCTCTGTCTGGTCGCAGATTTCCTGAAGATGTTTTGGGTGGGAGCCGATAGCAGCCAGGATCCCTCCCATAAGGGGAGAACTTCCGTAATGCTTTTGGAGTTTTCCGGGGACAAGCCGGTACAGGCCGCCTTTTTCCTGGAAAAACAGCTTTTCCAGATTATCCTGAATAGAAAGGTCCGGTGAAAAGTATTCCAGAAGTCCGGGATTTCCCCCGGTGACGCTGTATAACAGCATCTGATCCATGGGAGAAAGCTCCGGATGCAGACGGCAGATCTCAAAAAAGTTGAAATTTCTCAGGCGGAAGGCATGTCCTTCCCTGGAGGATTCTTTTTCCCAAAGGCTGGAAGGTTTACATAAAATCACAAAGAGCCTGCAGGAAGGCGTTTCTTTTTCCAAAGCCAGAAGCTGGGAGGCAAGGCGGCGGTTCTGCCCGGAGAGATACTGAAAATCCTCCAGTACCAGTACCAGAGGTTCTGTAAGAGATGCTTTTTTTAAGGCTTTTATCAGTCCGGAAGTCCTGGCGGCCTGAGCAAAATCTTCCCCCAGTTCGCGAAGGCACAGATCCCGCAGCAGCCGGAAGTTTTCCTGCCAGGGTGCGCAGGAGGCTTTATAGAAGAGTCCTTTTTTTCCTTTCAGAAATTCCTGGAGCAGACGTGATCTCCCCTCTCCCGGATAGGAATAAAGAGAGACACAGCAAGGCATGCAGGTCTCATAGAGGTTATTTAATTTTGAAAGTAATCGGTCTTTATCAATAAACATGGTCTGTCCCTTTTTACTCTTAGATTCTTATACCGTTAATACGGACATCATCATTTTAGAAGGGTTTCGCCGGAAAGTCAAAGTATTTCCTGGTATTTTTTATAGAAAGTTTAGATTTAGCACCTTTTTCTTTAGAGGAAAAAGAAAAAAATTATGCTATAATGGACAAAGATATAAAAGAGGCAGGAACATATATGAAGCTAAAGACAAGAATCATTATTTCATTTTTCATTATCGTCCTTGAGCCTGTGATCTTTACTGTTCTGGCATTCTGGGCCCTCAGTCATTATCAGTTGGGATTGATCGAGAAGCAATACGGGATAGAAAATCCTACTTATGAGACCCTCGCCAATACGGCGGAAGTGGTCGCCCATCTGACAAATAAGGCGGCGGAAGAACTGGAGAAGACCGCTCAGGATGATCCGGACCGCTTTACAGATGTCCAGTATCTGGAGGAGATGAATAAGGAACTGGAGGACAGCAATTCCTATCTTCTGGTGAGAGAGAACGGCAGGATCACTTATTTTGGCTGTGAAAATTATCCCAGCGAGCTGATCGAGAAGCTGGACAATATCTATCAGGGAGACGAGGCGGATATCAGCGACAGAGTGTATCTGGGCGATAGAGTCCAATCCCTGGTAAAACAGATCAATTTTTCAACAGCAGCTATCCAGGAAGGGAATGTTTATATCGTCTCAAATGCCCTTGAAACTTTTCCCCAGCTTCGGAATCTCATGGAAACTATGATCATTACCGTGATCCTGATCCTGGCGGTTACTGCTTTATGGCTTACATGGTGGATCTATCGCGGGGTGATCGCACCGCTGGATAAGCTGCGGATGGCTACTCAGAAGATCAAAGAAGGAGATCTGAATTTCTCCGTGACCACAGAGGGGGTCAGCGAGATCGCAGATCTTTGTCAGGACTTTGAAGATATGCGTCAGAGGCTGAAGGAAAACGCAGAGGAAAAGGTTGCCTTTGACAAGGAGAGCAAGGAACTGATCAGCAATATTTCCCACGATCTGAAAACACCTATCACCGCTATCAAGGGATATGTGGAAGGGATCATGGACGGGGTGGCGAATACTCCGGAAAAGCAGGAGCGCTATATTAAGACCATATATACAAAGGCCAATGATATGGACCGCCTGATCAATGAACTGACTTTTTATTCCAAGATGGATACCAATCGGATCCCCTATACCTTTAATAAGATTTCCGTGACAGACTTTTTTGACGACTGTGCGGAGGATCTGAGTGTGGAACTGGAAGCAAAAGGTGTGGATTTTTCTTATTCCAATTATGTGGAGCCGGAAGTCATGGTCATTGCAGACGCGGAGCAGATCAAGAGAGTGGTAAATAATATCGTCAGCAATTCTCTGAAATACATGGCCCCGGGAAGGATCAAGAGGATCAATCTCAGGGTAAGAGATGTGGGGGATTTTATCCAGGTGGAACTGGAAGATAACGGAAAGGGGATCGCGGCCAGGGATCTGCCCAACATATTCGACCGTTTTTACCGCACGGACGCTTCCAGAAATTCTTACCAGGGAGGAAGCGGTATAGGACTTTCTATCGTAAAGAAGATCATGGAGGACCACGGAGGCAAGGTGTGGGCTACAAGCAAAGAAAATATAGGGACAGTGATGTATTTTGTCCTTAGAAAATATCAGGAGGTACCGGTAAATGAGTAAGATTTTAATTATTGAAGATGAGGAAGCTATAGCGGATCTGGAAAAGGACTATCTGGAGCTCAGCGGCTTTGAAGTAGAAATCGAACACAGAGGAGATGTGGGGTTGAAAAGAGCCCTGGAAGAAGATTTCGACCTGTTTATCCTGGACTTAATGCTTCCGGAGGTTGACGGCTTTGAAATCTGCCGGGAGATCCGCAATCAGAAGAATACACCGATCATCATGGTATCCGCTAAGAAAGACGATATTGATAAGATACGGGGCCTGGGTCTGGGAGCAGATGATTATATGACAAAACCTTTCAGCCCCAGCGAGCTGGTAGCCAGGGTAAAGGCTCATCTGGCCAGATACGAGCGGCTTATCGGAACCGGCGTTCAGGAGAATGATGTGATCGAGATCCGGGGCCTGAAGATCGACAAGACCGCCAGGCGGGTATGGGTCAATGGAGAAGAGAAGAATTTTACAACCAAGGAGTTTGATCTTCTTACTTTCCTTGCCCAGAATCCAAACAGAGTTTTCACCAAAGATGAACTGTTTAAGGAAATCTGGGACATGGAATCTATTGGCGATATTGCGACAGTTACGGTTCATATTAAGAAGATCCGGGAAAAGATCGAGTTTAACACAGCGAAGCCTCAGTACATTGAAACGATCTGGGGCGTGGGATACCGCTTTAAGGTGTAGAGATTCATAACAGAGTTTCTCATAAAGAAAAGGAGGTAAAGCCGAATAAAAATCCCAGGCTTTGCCTCTCTTTCTTTTACAGGAAGAGAAGCAGTCTGGGAAGGAAAGGGTCGGGAATTTTTTGCGGGAGGCTGTTATGAAAAAGAAAAATATTTACGATGGGGTTCTTTCTTTTAAGGGAACCTGGAGAAACTATCAAAGAAGAGTGCTGGAGGAAGTGGACCAGTATCTGGAGGATGGGAAGATACATATTGCAGCGGCGCCAGGCGCCGGGAAAACCACTCTGGGCATTGAACTGATCCGGAGGATGGGACAGCCCTGCCTGATCCTTTCTCCCAGGATCGTGATCCGGGAGCAGTGGCTGGAACGTATCCGTCAGTCTTTTCTGGAAGAAGGGAAGGAACAGGGGCTTCTTTCCAATGATCTGAAAAAACCGGCAAAGATCACTTCCGTGACTTACCAGACACTTTACGCTGCTGTTAAAGGAGAATGTACAGCCGAAGAGAGGGAAGAGGGAGAAGAAAGGGAAAAAGAGGACTTTTCAGAGTTTCAGATATTTGAAACCGTCCGGGAGGCAGGAATAAAAACTATTTGTCTGGATGAATGCCACCACCTGAAAAATGAGTGGTGGAAGGCCCTGGAAATTTTCATGAAAGGAATGAAAGATGTAACGGTGATCAGTCTCACGGCTACTCCGCCCTATGATTCTACACCGGCCCAGTGGGAACGGTATATCCAGATGTGCGGCGAGATCGACGGGGAGATTACCATACCGGAGCTGGTAAAGGAAGGAAGTCTCTGTCCCCATCAGGATTATGTATATTTCAGCTACCCTACAGGGGAAGAGGAAAGGCAGATTCTTCAGTTCCGGGCTGCGGCGGGAGAAATGTTTGAGAAGCTCCTAAGAGACAGCCGTCTGCGTACAGCCGTGGCATCTCATAAGGCTTTGCTGGACTATGAGGATTATTTTGACCAGATGCTGGAGGAGCCGGCGTATCTGTCTTCTCTGCTGATTCTCTGCCAGTGTCTGGGGATTTCTTATGCGCCGGCCTGGCTTCAGGTTCTATGTGTGGAAAATCTGCCGGATATGTCGGAAAGATGGATGGAAATTTTTCTTCAGGGATTTTTGTATGAGGACCGGGAAAGCTATACCTGCCCGGAAGGATACCAGGAAGCGCTGATAAAGGAGTTAAAGGCAGAAGGTCTTATAGAGCAGGGAAAGGTACATTTTCTTATGAGCCGTTCTATGGAGCGGATCGTAACCAGTAGCAGAGGAAAGATGGAGAGTATCTGTCGGATTGCGTCCTGGGAATATGCCTCTATGAGAGAGGAACTGCGGATGCTGATCCTGACGGACTATGTGAGAAAAGAGGCAGAAATGGCGCTGGGAGATCTGGAGAAGGAAGTGGGAAATATAGGTGTACTGCCTGTTTTCGAGCTTTTGCGCAGACAGGCGGCAGACTGGAGACTGGGAGCTCTCTGCGGCAGCTTGTTGATCTTTCCGGACAGCGGAAAAAAAGCGTTTCTGGAGGAAGCAGACAGGCAGGCGGCGGAACTGGAGCCGGAATTTACGTCTCTTACAGATACCCGGGGAGAGTCTCTGGGGTATACAAAGATCCAGATCAAAGGAAATCTACATGTTTATATGCAGATTATGACCAGGCTTTTTGAAAGGGGAGAAATCCAGATTCTTATTGGCACGAAGGCGCTTTTAGGAGAGGGATGGGATTCTCCCTGTATCAATACACTGATCCTGGCTAGTTTTGTGGGATCTTATGTTTCGGGAAACCAGATGCGGGGCCGGGCAGTACGGGTCAATGTAAAAAAGCCGGATAAGGTCAGCAATATCTGGCATCTGGTCTGTCTTCTGCGGCCAGATCAGCAGGAGAAGGGGCGGATGGGCGTACCCGAGCTGGAATTGTCCCGGGATTTCGACACACTGAAGCGGAGAATGGAGGGAATCCTGGGATTACGCTATGACGGTGCCGCAGTGGAAAGTGGAATAGAACGGCTGCAGATCATTTCAGAACCATACGAGCCCCGGCATATCGAGCAGATCAATCAGGAAATGGAAGAACTATCTGCCCGGCGGGAAGTTGTTGCCAGGCAGTGGAAGGAGGTTCTGCGCCTTTGTAAAAAGGTCCGGACTATGGATCAGTGCGCAGCAGAGAAAAAATCTGTTTCCGGGAGGGTGCATTTTTATAACGCCCTGGGAACTCAGATCATGCTTGTCCTTATGGAAATATGCAATGCTTTGATACGGCTAAATCTTACCAGAGACAACTTTTTTTCTAATACTATATTTTTCCTTATTTCAGTAATTTTTATAGCGGGAACTTTTCTTTTTGGTAAAAGACTGATCTGGTGGCTGACGCCGATGAGCCGGTATAAGGCTTTAGCGAAAGGGCTGCTGGCTGTTTTGAAAAAAAGAGGCTGCATTGCCTCCGGCTGCCGGGAAAGGGTCC
Organism: Candidatus Blautia avicola; assembly: GCA_019120515.1. GTDB lineage: Bacteria > Bacillota > Clostridia > Lachnospirales > Lachnospiraceae > Blautia > Blautia avicola. The sequence goes on from DWUY01000224.1 coordinate 8,102, forward strand.
GGGAGGAACAGGGAATCCGTTTCTGGGCGTGGCTGGAAGGAGGTACAGATAGGGAGAAAGCTGTTTTTGCCCAGGCGCTGGAAGATATGCTAAGACCAATAGAAAATCAGAGGTACCTTCTGATCTATGGACGAAACTGGGAAAAACCTGTAGAATATTTCTGTGTGCCCCGGATTTTTTCAGGAACAAGGGAAAAAGCGGAAAATTTCCAGAAAGATATGGAACCGTATATTGGAAAATATCATTTGATTTATACAAGAAATCCAGAAGGAAGAAGACTGCTTCTGAGAGGAAGGGCAGAGGCTTTCTCCAATAAGAATGCAAGAAAGATCTACAGAAAAAAGACAGTAAAAGGAGCTTTAGAATAGAATGAAGGAGACTGGAAAATATCTGGACCGGGCGCTGTATCAATATGGAAAGGGCCAGATTTATCCTTTTCATATGCCCGGCCATAAAAGACAGGTAGTGACCCCCTATCTGACAGATCCCTGGAAAGAAGACATTACAGAGATCACAGGGTTTGATAATCTCCACCATGCGGAGGGGATCCTGAAGGATGCCCAGGAATATGCAGCCAGGATATTCCGGGCAGAGCAGACCTGGTTCCTGATCAATGGAAGCACCGCGGGGATCCTGGCGGCAGTGTCCGCCTGCACCAGTCCGGGGGGAAAGATCCTTATGGCACGAAACTGCCATAAAGCAGTTTATCATGCCGCTTATTTAAGACAACTGGCGACCATATATCTTTATCCGTCCCGGGAGGTGGAGATGGGGCTTAACGGGGGGATTTCCCCTAAAGAGGTGGAGACTGCCTTAGAACAGCACAGTGATATACAGGCTGTGGTGATCACTTCTCCCACTTATGACGGGATCCTGTCTGATGTAAAAAGTATTGCACAGGCAGCCCACAGGCACAGAGTTCCGCTGATTGTGGACGAGGCTCATGGAGCCCACTTGCCTTTTCATGAGTGTTTCCCGAAGTCTGCCCTGTATCAGGGCGGGGATCTGGTGATCCAGAGTTTACATAAAACATTGCCTTCCCTGACCCAGACCGCGGTGATCCACAGACAGTCTGACCTGGTGTCCGGGGAAAGACTGGAGCGTTTTCTGGGGATCTATCAGACCAGCAGCCCTTCCTATGTCCTTATGGCATCTATGGCCGCCTGCCTCCGTTATCTGGAGGAGGAAGGAAAACAGGCTTTTGACAGATATGTTTTCCGGCTGGAGCAATGCAGAGAAAGACTGGGTCAGATGAAAAATCTCTATCTGCCGGGGAAGGAAATCCGGGGGCAGGGGAACATTTTTGATCTGGATCTGTCAAAGATCCTGGTATCCGGCGCCGGAACAGGTATAGAAGGTCCGGTCCTTCACAGGATCCTGCGGGAGAAATACGGACTGGAGATGGAAATGGAAGCTCCGGGATATGTATTGGCCCTTACCAGTGTTATGGATACGGAAGAAGGATTGGAAAGACTGATACAGGCTCTGGAGGGGATAGATACTGTGTTGGATCAGGAGAACGGCGCAAAAAACGGAATTCACGGAAAAATCATTCCTTCCTTTGAAAAATATCCGGAAAAACTCCGGCCCAGACAGAAAATGTCCATAGCCCAGGCTATGGAATCAGAAATGGAAGAAAGAGATCTGGAGCGCAGCGCAGAAGAGATATCTGGGGAGTTTGCCTACCTGTATCCTCCGGGCATACCTCTTCTGGCTCCTGGAGAGGTGATCAGCCGGGAGTTTATTAAGAGGGCCGGCCGCTGGCAGGAACAGGGACTGGAGCTTCAGGGCCTTGCGGATCACAGTCTGAAAAAAATAAGAATCGTAAAAGGAAAATAAAAGGGAAAATGGGAAAAATATTTTATATCATGGGAAAGAGTTCTTCGGGAAAGGATACGATATACAAAAGACTTCTGGAAGATCCGGAGCTGGAGTTGAGGAATATCATCCTTTACACCACCAGGCCCATGCGGCAGGGAGAGCAGCCGGGGAGAGAATACTATTTTGTAAATGAGGAAACCTTTCGGGAATATGAGGAGCAGGGAAAGATCATTGAAGCCAGAACCTATCAGACAGTCTACGGTCCCTGGATCTATTTTACCGCTGATGACGGACAGATCCAGATGGAAAAGAGAAACTATCTGGGGATCGGGACTCTGGAATCTTATATCTGCATGAAAGAATACTTTGGGGAGGAGAATCTATGTCCTCTTTATATAGAGGTAGAAGATGGAGAGCGTCTGAAACGGGCTATCCACAGGGAGGAACTGCAGACGGAACCCAAATATGCGGAAATGTGCCGGAGATTTCTGGCAGACGAGGAGGATTTTTCCGAAGAGAATCTGAAAAGGGCCGGGATCGTAAGGCGGTTCCAGAATATGGAACTGGAAAGCTGTGTAAATGAGTTGAAAAACTGTATACAAAAGTTGCAGTAAACAAGAAATATGTGGTACACTAGTATCATCGGCAGCCGCCAGATGGATATAAATATTTACTTGGCCTGAGGCTGTGCGGTATTATAGAAATGAAGATTTAAATCAGGAATTGAGGTGGATTGCAATGCAGGAAATGGAAAAAGTATTAGGACATGAAGAAGTGATCAAACATTTACAGAATGCTGCGGCTATGGACAAGGTTTCTCATTCCTATATTTTTGCAGGAGAAAAGGGAAGCGGCAAAAAGCTTCTGGCAAAGATCTTTGCCATGACATTGCAGTGCGAGAAACACGGAAAAGAACCGTGTCTGCAGTGCAGTTCCTGTAAGAAAGCCATGAACCGGAATCATCCGGATATTATTTACGTGACGCACGAAAAGCCCAACTCCATTGGTATAGAGGACATCAGAGAACAACTGATCGGGGACGTGGCCATTAAGCCATATATCGGTCCCCATAAGATATACATTGTAGATGAAGCAGAAAAGATGACGGTACAGGCCCAGAATGCTTTGCTGAAGACGATTGAGGAGCCGCCGGCCTATGCGGTGATCCTGCTTCTGGTAAATAACGGAGGCTCTCTGCTCCCTACGATTTCTTCCAGATGCGTGACCCTGAACTTCAAGCCGGTGCGGGATGAAGTGATCCGGCAGTACCTTATGGAAGATCTTCATGTGCCTGACTATCAGGCGGAGATCAGTGTGGCTTTTGCCCAGGGAAATGTGGGAAAGGCTAAACAGATCGCAACAGCAGAGGATTTTTCTCAGATGATGGAGTCTGCTCTCAGGATACTGAAGAAGAGCAAGGACATGGAGGTCTATGAGATGGTGGACGCCATTAAGACTCTTTCAGAGGAGAAGCATACCATTTACGAGTATTTGGACCTGTTCCTGGTGTGGTTCCGGGATGTGCTGATGTTCAAAGCCACACATGAGATAGACGGCCTGGTGTTCAGACAGGAATATAAGGATATAAAAAGCCGCGCGGACAAAAGTTCCTATGAGGGCTTGGAAAATATCATCAAGGCTATTGAGAATGCAAAGGTACGGCTCCAGGCAAATGTGAATTTTGAGCTGACCATGGAGCTATTATTTTTGACGATCAGGGAGAACTGACATGATAAGAGTAATTGGAGTAAGATTTCGAAATGTAGGAAAGATATATTATTTTTCACCAAAGAACCTGGAGATCAAAGCAGGAGATCATGTGATCGTGGAGACTGCCAGAGGCGTAGAGTACGGAAATGTGGTGCTGCCTCCCAGAGACGTAAAGGAGGAGAAAGTCGTACAGCCTTTAAAGGACGTTATCCGGATTGCCAATCCCCAGGACGATAAGAAGGAAGAGACAAACAGGAAGAAAGAGAAGGAAGCTTACAAGATCTGCCAAAAAAAGATCCGGGAACATGGTCTGGAGATGAAGCTGATCGATGTGGAATATACTTTTGATAATAATAAGATCCTGTTTTATTTTACTGCTGACGGCAGGATCGATTTCCGGGAGCTGGTAAAAGATCTGGCGGCGGTCTTCAAGACCAGGATCGAGCTGCGGCAGATCGGCGTCAGAGATGAGACGAAGATCCTGGGAGGAATTGGTATCTGCGGAAGAGAGTTATGCTGTCATACCTACCTTTCAGAATTTGCCCCTGTTTCCATAAAAATGGCAAAGGAGCAGAATCTGTCTCTGAATCCTTCTAAGATTTCCGGGGTCTGCGGCAGGCTGATGTGCTGTCTGAAAAATGAGGAAGAAACCTATGAGGAACTGAACAAAAAGCTGCCAAATACAGGAGACAGAGTCACTACTCCGGACGGTCTGAAGGGAGAGGTCCAGAGCGTTAATGTCCTCCGGCAGCTGGTAAAAGTGGTGGTGGATGTAGATGATGAAAAGGAAGTCAGAGAATATCAGGCCTCAGAGCTGAAATTCAAATCCAGACAGAAAAAGGTGAAGATCAGTGATGAAGAGATGAAAGCCTTAAAAGAACTGGAAAAAGATAAATAGGAGAAAGGATCATCCATTCATGGAAGAGAACAGACTGATCAGAGAAAATGAGAGGCTGGATGACCTCCAGAACGGATATATGCTGATACAGAACCCTTCGCAGTTTTGTTTTGGCATAGATGCGGTGCTTCTTTCCTGGTATGCAAAAGTCAGACCAGGGGAGAAAGCGCTGGATATGGGGACGGGCACAGGGATCGTCCCTATTTTATTAAAGGCAAGGTATTCCCAGGGAAGATACACAGGTCTGGAGATACAGCCGGAAAGCGCGGAAATGGCGAAAAGGAGCGTGGCCTATAATCATCTGGAAGAGGATATTTCCATTACTCTTGGAGATATTAAAGAAGCTTCCAGTATATACGGAGGTTCCTCTTTTGACGTGGTGGTGACCAATCCGCCCTATATGATCGGCAGCCATGGGCTTACGGGAGAAAATCAGGCGAAGACTATTGCCCGTCACGAGACACTGTGCACCCTGGAAGATATTTTAGAGCAGGGAGCAAAGGTGCTCCGGCCAAAGGGCAGGTTTTATATGGTACACCGGCCATTCCGGCTGGCAGAGATACTTTCGGCCATGATCCATTATAAGATAGAACCCAAAAGGATGCGTCTGGTACATCCCTATGTGGACAAAGAACCAAATCTGGTACTGATAGAGGGTATGAGAGGCGGCCGGTCCAGAATGACGGTGGAAAAGCCTCTGATCGTTTATGAAGCTCCCGGTGTATATACCAGGGAAGTTTTGGACATTTACGGACAGGAGTGGAAAAAATGAAAGGACAGCTTTATTTATGTGCAACGCCTATCGGCAATCTGGAAGATATAACCTTCCGGGTGCTGCGGGTGCTGAAGGAAGCGGATCTGATCGCGGCGGAAGATACCAGGAACAGCCGGAAGCTTCTGAACCATTTTGAGATCAGAACCCCTATGACCAGTTATCACGAATATAACAAATACGATAAGGGAAGATGGCTGGTAAGCCAGATGGAAGAGGGAAAGCAGATAGCCCTGATCACCGATGCGGGAACACCGGGGATCTCAGACCCCGGCGAGGAGCTGGTGGCCATGTGCTGGGAGGCCGGGATACCGGTCACCGCGGTACCTGGGCCGGCTGCCTGTATCACAGCTCTTACTATATCCGGTCTTCCTGCACGGAGATTTTCTTTTGAGGCTTTTCTGCCCCAGGAAAAAAAAGAGCGGAGGGCAATCCTGGAAGAGATGAAGACAGATACCAGGACCCTGATCCTCTATGAGGCTCCCCATCGTCTGGTGAAGACACTGGAAGAGCTTTTTCATGAGCTGGGAGACCGGAAGATCGCAGTCTGCCGGGAACTGACCAAAAAACATGAAACGGTTTTTAAAGGATCTTTGGAGGAAGCCTGGAAATGGTATCAGGAAAATCCGCCCAAAGGGGAATGTGTTCTGGTCCTGGAGGGAAAGTCCAGAGAAGAGATTTATAAAGAAGAGCGAAAAAAATGGGAGGACATGTCTGTGGCGGAACACATGGAACTGTATCTGGGACAGGGCATGGATAAGAAGGAGGCGATGAAGCAGGTGGCAAAGGACCGGGGGGTGAGCAAACGGGATATTTACCAGATCCTGCTTCAGGAATCATAAGTCCGGCATGAGCAAGTATGGGGGATAAATTATGGAGGAAAACACAAGAAAAAGACAGAAGGAACGGGAAAACAGAGCAGAACTGCGGCGCCGTCAGGTACGCAGACAGAAAATCTTCCTGGGAGGAGGGGCAGCAGGGATCCTGGTCCTGCTGATCCTGGTCCTGGCAGTACGGGGAATGGCGGAAGGCAGTGCTGAGGCAAAAGAAAAGAAGGCTGCCGGCGCAGAGAAAAAAGAAGTTGTTCAGGAACCGGAGACGGTCAGCCTTACGGTAAGCGCGGCGGGAGATTGTACCCTGGGTACGGATGAATATTTCTATTACCCTACCAGCCTTCCGGCAAAGTATGAGAAGGAACAGGATCCGGGATATTTCTTTCAGAAAGTAGAGCCTGTATTTTCCCAGGATGACCTGACTATTGTCAACATGGAAGGGACGCTGACCCAGGAAACATCCAGAAAAGAAAATGAAGTCTATGCCTTTAAAGGAGATGAAGAATATGCCCAGATCCTGACAGAAGGTTCGGTAGAAGCCGCGAACCTGGCTAATAATCATAGTTATGATTATGGAGAAAAAAGTTATACCGACACTATCCAGGCCCTGGAAGATGCGGGAATTTCCACTTTCGGTTATGACAGAACCGCTATTGTGGAAATAAAAGGGGTCAAGGTAGGCCTTCTGGGTACCTACGAACTGGATACCCATGAAGCCTGTGAGGAAGATATGATCAAAAATATCCAGAGCCTTCAGGAACAGGGGGCTCAGATCATAATTGCCAGTTTTCACTGGGGGATCGAACGAGCCAATATTCCAAACGAGACCCAGGTGAAGCTGGCTCATTCGGCCATTGACCATGGAGCAGATCTGGTACTGGGACATCATCCTCATGTGCTTCAGGGCATTGAGACCTATAAAGGGAAAAATATTGTCTACAGCCTGGCAAACTTTTGCTTTGGGGGAAATTCCTCTCCCAGCGATATGGATTCCATGATCTATCAGCAGACATTTACTCTGGAAGACGGAGAACTGACGGAAGAGAATGTGACGAATATTATTCCGGTGAAGGTGTCTTCTTCCTGGGAACAGGGGATCAACGACTATCAGCCGGTGCCGGTGGAAGGAGATACGGGAGAAGCGATCATTTCCCGGTTAGAGGCGTATTCTCAAAGCATGGCGGAACAGTACGGTACAGAAGCGGCACAGATCCGGTCCTCCCTGGAAGAAGACCTGGAAATCGGTGAGCAGACAGAGGCCCTGGAAGGAGCCGCTGTGGAAGAATAGACTTATAATCTCAGAAAATCCCTCATATAGTTCATTAAGGAAACTTTGGGAGTTACCTATGCTGAATTATCTATGGGGCGGTATGCTCCTGGTGGGGATCCTATACGGAGGGATCACTGGAAATATGAATGAAGTGACGGAGGCTGCCCTTTCCTCAGCAAAAGAGGCAGTATCTCTCTGCATTACCATGGCAGGGATCGTAGCCATGTGGGTAGGACTGATGGAGATCGCCAGAGCCTCCGGCCTGGTGGACCGCCTTACCAATGCAATGAGACCGCTGCTTCATTTTTTATTTCCGCAGATACCGGAAGAACACAGATCTTTAGAATACATATCCGCCAATATGATCGCCAATTTTCTGGGCCTTGGCTGGGCGGCCACTCCTTTCGGCCTGAAAGCCATGGAAGAACTTGGAAATCTGGAGGAAGACAGAAGAGGCGGAAAAGCGCCGGGAAAACCCAGAAAAAAAGGGATTGCGGGAAATGAGATGTGTACCTTTCTCATTATCAATATTTCTTCCATACAGTTGATCCCGGTCAATATCATTGCTTATCGGAGCCAGTATGGCAGTGTAGATCCCACCGCCATTGTAGGGCCTGCCATCGCAGCTACAGCGGTGAGTACAGGCGTGGCGGTAATCTTCTGTAGGATCATGGATAGAAAAAGGAGGGTGTAATCCCTCCTTTTTAGTATAAAATAATAACCAGTTCACCAAATCGGACAGCTGCTGCTTTACACAGTATCCACCAGATCACAGCCGCTGATGATCTTATCCCAGAGATTTTCTCTTAACTCTGCTTTCGGATCCTGAGGCGCTGCATCACCCAGTTCCCAGTAGGGGAGACGCTCCTGTTCCAGTTCTTCCAGATTTTCAACTCTGCCTTCCAGAAAACTACGGAGTCTTCGGCAGCAGCTTTCCAGACGGGTTTTTACTCCTCCCAGACGGATATCCAACAGCTCATAGCCGAAAGGCTTGGCGTCCGCAAACCAGAGGGCTTCTCTGGAAGTGTGCATAACCGTTAGATTTCGGAGAAGATTGGGGATAACTTCTTCAGAAATTTCTTTTAATGTGGATAAGTCTTTGGCATCGTAAGCGGTTTTTATCCGGACCCCCAGGTCTGCTTTCTGGGAAAGGACCAGGCTCAGATAATAGTAGAACCGGAAGAATTCCTGATATTCTCCAGGGACATCTGCCGGAACTTTCAGCTGATCAGCCAGCGCGCGGTAATAAGTCTCTGTGTCTGTATCCTTCAGATGATAGTCAAAAATTCCCAGCATGGGATCCTGATACAGCAGATATTTGGAAGGATTGTCCGCAGTGAGATTTTTTCCGGAGCCTTTAAACAGGGCGTCCAGCATATCCAGCAGAAGGAAGTTCTCCAGTTCGGCGTCTATACAGTCGCGGAAATAGGCGCTCAGTTCTTCCTCATAAAGATCCTCATGGAAACAAAGGAAAGAGAATACGGCCAGCCCTGGATAAATGGCATCAATAGGCGTTTCTGCGCCGTTGTCCATCCAGCCGGTGGCAAAGACTTCCTGTATGCCTTCCTGGCGGCAGGCTTCAAGGGCCAGCCGGCTGCAGCAGAAGGCTTTTCCATAGTTTGGTGAAATTCCGTTCCAGTTCCAGATCCCGCCGGCAAAGATCACCCGGTCTGACAGAGCTTTGTGGACCCGGAGCATATGGTGGTAGATATCCTTTCTGGTGTTATAATAATCCCAGTATACCATTCCCAGCTCCCTAGGCGGTTTTTCCCAGCCGGAGGTATCTGTGGAAGCCTTCACATTATAATAACCTCCTCCGGTGTTGGCGGTAATATACATATCGCTCCACATCATAGGCGTCCAGCCTGTTTCCTGGCACAGTTCCAGTACTCTGTCCGTATGCCTTCGGATCAGCACAGAACTTTCTTCATAGCCGTTTTCCCTGAGATAATTTCCCAGCCCCAGCATATGAGCTTCGTCCATGCCGATATGGATATTCCGGGTGGAAAAGCAGGACCTCAGAGATTCCAGCAGATTGCGGATGAAAGCATAGACTTCCCCGGACCCTACTTTTAAAATATCTCCTGTATCCCGAAGAAGCCTGGAATCATGCCAGCGGAGAAAATTGTGGAGATGGGCCAGGGTCTGGATACAGGGGACCAGTTCAACGCCGAAAAGGGCGCAGTATTTATCCAGATCCCGAAGTTCCTCCCTGGTGTATCTGCCCCGGTAGGCGCCGAAGTAGGGATGCTCTGGCACTTCATAAGTATCTTCCATATAGAGGAAAAGCTGGTTCATGCCCATTTTGGCCAGTCTGCGGACCAGGGATCTGAGTTTCCCTGGATTAGCCGCAGCATTTCTGGAACAGTCCAGCATAAATCCACGTCTGGGGAAATAAGGCTTTTCTTCCAATGAAAAATCTTCATTGCTATGGTGAAGGGCATAATTAAACAGGCGGAAATACTGGGCAGGTTCCTGGAAGCGGACAGTACAGGTACCGCCTTTTTTTACCGCAGAGCTGCCGGAATCTTCAGAGGCTTTTTCCAGGAAAAAGGTCATTGCGGCTGCCTGGTCCCGGTTTTTTTCAGATAAAAGTAGGCGGCTGCCTTCTTCTACGGACCGGATCAGGTCCTGATCTCCGTTAAATTTCAGGTTCATAAAGTAAGATCTCCTTATTGGTGGGTCTTATAAAATTTTTTCTGATCAAAGTAATAATAGACAATAAAAAGTACTGCCGTAAGTCCCCAGGAAATAGGATAGCTCATCAGGATCGTCTTTACTCCCGGCCAGTGAGGCACTGCCAGGAAGATCCAGAGGATCCGGAGGATACACACGCCGGTACAGGTCATGATCATCGGGACCAGCACATTGCCCATGCCTCTTAATGCACTGGACAGGATCTCAATAAAAATGAAAAGCACATAGGATGGAGCGATGATCCTGATGATCTCCATGCCGATCCGTATAACCTCCGGGTCTGTGGTAAAAAGCCGGAGGAGATACTGTCCCAGAAACAGCAGCAGAGCGCTGACCAGCAGGGAGGCGATAAAGTCCAGGAGCAGGCAGACCTTAACGCTTTTCTTCATGCGGTCATATTTACCTGCGCCAAAGTTTTGACCGATGAAAGTTATAATGGAGACACTGAAGGCTCCGGAAATCATCCAGTAAATGGCGTCGATCTTTCCAAAAGCAGTATAGGCAGCCATAGTATCGGTTCCCAGATTGTTCAGTGAGGTCTGGATGATAATATTGGAAATATTATACATAATAGACTGGATGCCGGCAGGAAGTCCGATGGTGATAATGGATACCAGCAGAAACTTATGAAAACGTATTTTCCTAGGTTCCAGGCGGTACATATCTGTAGACTTCATAAGGGCATGGATGATCAGAATGGCACTGACCACCTGGGAGATCACGGTAGCTATGGCGGCTCCCGCCACGCCCATATGAAAGCCTACCACCAGAAGGATATCCAGAAAGATATTGATGAAGCAGCAGACGATCAGGAAGTACAGAGGTCTGGTAGAATCTCCCACGGCTCTTAAGATCGCAGAGCCTACATTATAAATAAACACAAAAATAATACCTGCAAAATAAATCCGCAGATAAGTAACAGAATCCGGCATAACATCTGCCGGTGTTTTCATCATCTTAAGAAGGATAGGAGCCAGAGCAACCCCCACCACTGTGGTAAGGATGCCTCCTGCAATGGACAGGGCGGCGGCTGTGTGAAGAGTATCATTTAGATCCTTCTTGTTTTTTGCTCCGTAATATCTGGCGATGATAACGGTAGCGCCGGAGGCCAGAGCAACAAAAAAGTTTACGATAAGGTTGGTGATCTGGCCGGTAGAACCTCCCACTGCAGCCAGAGCTTTGGTCCCCACAAAACGTCCTACGACTACGGCGTCTGCCGTATTATAAAGCTGCTGAAAAAGGGTTCCCAGCATGATGGGAAAGAAAAAGATCAGCAGCTGTTTCCATATAACCCCTTCCGTAATCTGATTTACGGAAGTGTCTTTCTTTGGCATGGTAAAAATCCCCCCTGTAATAGAATGAAATAATATAACAAAGTCACTGTTCAGCCAGATGTGTCCGGATGGAGAAAAAATCTGGCAGGCAAGATCGCGCCCCTTTCCTCTGTCCGAATCCCTATGTCTGAATAGTTATATAACAATATATATCATAGCTTATGATAATTGTCGATATGGAAAATTCATGATATGATATTACCAGAGAATTTTTTTTGAAAGACTTAAAAAAGTCCCGATATCAGGGCGTCCGGAGAGGAGGAAATCCATTGAGGATAAAGGTGCGCGTAGCTGATCCGGCAGGGAATATTACCATTTTTGTAACGACTCCTGTGGAGAGAGAAAAGTACCCGTTTATAGCCAGACAGCTTCTTGCCAGAGAAGACCTGAAAGGCGAGCAGGTAGGCTTTATAGAAAGGAAGGCCCGGGGCGGTTTTCGAATGGAAATGATGGGCGGAGAATTTTGCGGAAATGCTTCCAGAAGCTTTGGGTATCTTCAGTGTCAGCAGGCAGGGAAGGAGAGGCAGGAACTGGAAGTAGATGTCAGCGGCTCCAGAAGTCTGTTAAAGGTGACCGCAGACATAAAAGCAGGCACCAGCAGGATCGATATGCCTCTTCCTAAAGGAATGGAATTGCTGAAGACAGACGGTGAAGAGCGCTTCTGTATGGTGGTCTTCGACGGGATCTGTCATATGATCGTTCCTGGAGAACCCAGAGATACAAAATTTGTGGAAACAGTTCTGAAAAAAGCCAGAAAAGCCTGTCCCTGCGGAGCCTGGGGGATCATGTTCCTGGAAGAAGACAGGATGATCCCGGCTGTTTATGTGGAGAACACAGATTCTCTGATCTGGGAAAGCAGTTGTGCCAGCGGAAGCATGGCAGCGGCGGTCTATTTATCCAGAGAGGAAAAGAACGGGATTTTTATTTATACTTTGCGCCAGCCGGGGGGAGAGATCCGCGCAGAGGTCCGCAAGAAGGAAGGAAAGATCATCCAGTGTACGCTGGGCGGTCCGGTGAAAATATCGGAAGAGATGGAAATAGAATTAGAAAACACGAGGTTTACATAATATGAAAACAGTTCGTCTGAAATATCCCTATGTGGCAGTTATGAAAGACGGAAGCCTGTCCTATGGAGGAAATCAGGGCTGGTTTTCCGGAAATATCCTGAAAAAATACGGCTGCGGAGTGATCGCTGGAACAGATACCCTGCTGTATTTAAGTTTATATAAAGAATACTGCCGGGGGAAAGAATTTAAAGAGGAAGAAGATCGGGGGATCCTGGAAGAGGAGAGATACCAGGAACTGGTCAGGATCATGAACCGCCGGTATTTTCCGGTGATCCCTGGTTTTGGAATGCCTGTGTGGCTGCTGGCCGCAGGCATGAACCGTTATTTTCGCAAAAGCAGGATACCTCTGAAGGTTTCCTTTGGCGTGCTGAGAAGAAATATCTGGATACGGACAGCGGCCATGCTGGCCCATGATATTCCGGTGATCCTTGCCATAGGGCCGAATCTTTCCCTGTTCCGCAGGAAAAATAAACTGAATTTTTATGTGAAAAAGGGCGAGGACTATAGTATTGTCTGCCAGGCGGCCGCCCATTTTGTTACTGTTACAGCTATGGAAGGAAAATATCTGAAGATATCTTCCTGGGGAAAAGAGTACTTTCTGGATATCCAGGAGTATATGGAATATGTGAAAAAACACAGCAGTTTTCTGGTAAGTAACATCTTTTATATCCGAAAACGATAAGAAAGATACAAAAGAACATTGACAAAGTTTCTGTAAGTGCTATAATGGTGACCGTTGTTACAAAGACGGAGAGCGTTCCGTCAGTATATCGTGCCAATTGAAGGGTGCAGGAAAGCGGCCGGAAGGCCCACCGAAGGAGTAATACTCTCAGGGGTTTCCAAAAGGAGACAGGACTGTATCTGGATGGCTCTCTGGAGAATCCCGTTAAGGGTGCCGAAGGTGTAAGCAGATAAAGCATATCTGTGAATCTCTCAGGCAAAAGGACAGTGAGATCAGAAGACCGGACAAAGGTTCGGGTTAAGAAAGCTTCAGAGAGCTATTGCATTGAGATCATGCAGTAGCTCTTTTTTATTCCCGCAGGCAGCCATCCAAGGGGACATGCCCGCATGTCCATTTAGCGGTGCTGTGAGGGTCTCGGACTGGAATGGGGCAAAGAAATCAGCTCTGTAAAAAGTACAGGGAGAAACCCTATTTTCTGTCTTCCCCGGAGAGAAGCATGAAAAAGAATAAGAAAAAGAGGGAGACGGTAACATGGAAATTTTATCGCAGATCGTAGAACGGGTGAATTCCTTTTTGTGGGACGGAGCACTGCTGGTATTGCTTCTGGGGACAGGGATTTTTTATACCATAAACCTGAAGTTTATCCAGGTAAGAAAATTCGGAGAGGGAATGAAGAGGATGTTCGGAAACTTTTCTCTCCATGGAAAAAGTACAGAAAAAGGCCTGAGTTCTTTTCAGGCTCTGGCCACAGCCATTGCCGCACAGGTAGGAACAGGCAACATTGCCGGAGCAGCTACGGCGATTGCTTCAGGAGGACCGGGAGCCATCTTCTGGATGTGGGTCAGCGCCTTTTTTGGAATGGCCACAATTTACGGCGAGGCGGTTATGGCCCAGTATACCAGAAAAAAGGAAAACGGCGCTATCGTTGGAGGCCCGGTGTACTATATACAATACATCTTTAAAGGCAGGTTCGGGAAATTTCTCGCAGGATTTTTTTCAGTGGCTATCATCCTGGCTCTGGGCTTTATGGGGAATATGGTACAGTCCAATTCTATCGGCAGTTCCTTTGATACAGCTTTCGGGATAAAACCTTACATAATGGGAATTATAATTGCTGTGATCTCCGGAGTGATCTTCCTTGGGGGGATCAACAGGATCGCCAGAGTTACGGAAAAGGTGGTGCCTTTGATGGCTCTGATCTATATTGTAGGCTGTGTGATCATTCTGGGAATGAACCTGGAAGGTCTGGGCAAGGCCTTTCACGATATTTTTGTGGGAGCTTTCGCGCCTTCTTCTGTATTAGGAGGGGCCGCAGGGGTTACTGTCCAGAAAGCCATGCGTTTCGGCGTTGCCAGAGGGCTGTTTTCCAATGAAGCAGGTATGGGTTCTACACCTCACGCCCACGCCACTGCGGATGTAAAACATCCGGCAGATCAGGGGATCATTGCCATGATGGGTGTTTTCATCGATACCTTTGTGATCCTGACTCTTACAGCTCTGGTGATCCTGTCCACAGGGGCTCTTTCCACAGGCGAGACAGGATCGGCTCTTGCTCAGGCGGCTTTTAACTCCTCCTATGGATCTTTTGGAAATGCATTTATTGCCGTCTGTATGCTGTTTTTTGCTTTTACCACGATAATCGGATGGTACTATTTCGGAGAAGTAAATGTCCGCCATCTTTTCGGAAAAAGGGCTGTGAGAGTTTATGCTTTTCTGGTGGTGATCTTTGTCCTGATAGGTTCCACTCTGAAAGTAGATCTGGTATGGAATATGTCAGATATGTTTAACGGGCTGATGGTGATCCCCAATCTGATCGCGATCCTGGCAGCCGTAGGCATAGTGAAGAAACTGAGTCGGGAGCACGAGGAACTGTCTGAGAAAAGTTAGAAAAAACGTAAAAATAGTTGTTGAAATTTGGATAAATTTGTTTTATCCTAAGGGCTGATAGATGGAAACCCGATTATAAGAAACGACTTAGGAGGAAGCAAATATGAATGAAAAGAAAGTATGTTTTCATCATATCGAAGAGATGAAAGAGTTTGTCAGCGCTGCCTGCCGCTGTGACTTTGACATTGATATTGTCAGCGATCGTCTTGTAGTTGATGGAAAATCTATTTTAGGTGTGTTAAGCCTGAACTGCGATCAGGATCTTCACGTAAGATATGACGGCACAGCGCCTCATTTTGAGGAAGTTCTCGGGAAATTTGCAGTTGCTTAAACTCCCCATAGAAAAGAGTGTTTACAAATTTTAGGCTATATGTTAACATAACACATAGGAAAACACAGTGACGAAGAGAGTACCTTTATTTTGTGTTCACAGAGAAGTCTCCCTGGGCTGAGAGGGGACAGACAGGAATAGAGGGAAGATGGCTTCTGAGAGGCGCACCGAAGCACAGGATCGTGCCAAGGCTGCGACAGGATCCGCCTGTTACAGCGGTAAGGTATATAAAAATGTACCTGATGAGGTCTGTGCTGTGAGGTACAGATGAATAGAAGTGGTAACGCGGGTTTTAACGGGCTCGTCTTCTTTGGAAACAGAGGAGACGGGCTTTTTCTTTTGGAGGGGCGGGGGTGTGGGGTGTATTGAGGGAATCCTGCTGTCTTTTATTGCTCAGTCTGCGCTGGTTTGAGCCTAAGGTCTCAAACCGTGCTCGACAAATTCGCATAAAAGACAGCAGGATTCCCCTGAACACAGTGGCCGCTCGAAAAGAAAAAGCCGTCAGGTGCTGGATGTGGGGATGGGCTGGTTTGAGCCTAAGGCTCAAACGGCGCTTGAGAGATTTGTATAAGGGATAATTAAGAGTCAGGAGGAAAGTAAAATGGATAAGAAGAAGTATTATATTACTACGGCTATTGCCTATACTTCAGGGAAGCCTCATATTGGGAATACTTATGAGGCGGTTCTGGCGGATAGTATTGCCAGGTTTAAGAGACAGCAGGGATATGATGTGTTTTTCCAGACAGGAACGGATGAGCATGGACAGAAGATCGAGCTGAAGGCGGAGGAAGCCGGGGTCAGCTGCAAGGAGTTTGTGGATAAGGTATCTGGTGAGATCAGGAATATCTGGGATCTGATGGAGACTTCTTATGATAAGTTTATCAGGACTACAGATGATTATCATGAAAAACAGGTTCAGAAGATCTTTAAAAAGCTTTATGATCAGGGAGATATTTATAAGGGATATTATGAAGGGCTGTACTGTACTCCCTGTGAGTCTTTCTTTACCGAGTCTCAGTTAGTAGACGGCAAATGTCCGGACTGCGGACGTCCGGTAACTCCTGCGAAGGAAGAGGCTTATTTCTTCAGAATGAGTAAATATGCGCCTAAACTGATTGAATATATCAATGAGCACCCGGAATTTATCCAGCCGGTATCCAGAAAGAATGAGATGATGAATAACTTCCTTCTTCCGGGACTTCAGGATCTGTGTGTATCAAGAACCTCCTTTAAATGGGGGATCCCGGTAGACTTTGACCCGAAACATGTGGTTTATGTATGGCTGGACGCACTGACCAACTATATCACCGGGATCGGTTATGACTGTGATGGAAACAGCACAGAGCAGTTTGAAAAATACTGGCCGGCGGATCTTCACCTGATCGGAAAGGACATCATCCGTTTCCATACGATTTACTGGCCCATCTTCCTGATGGCTCTGGGACTTCCTCTGCCGAAAAAGGTATTCGGCCATCCCTGGCTGCTCCAGGGAGACGGAAAGATGAGCAAGTCCAAAGGAAATGTTCTCTATGCCGATCAGCTGGTAGACTTCTTCGGGGTAGACGCTGTCCGCTATTTTGTTCTTCACGAAATGCCTTTTGAAAACGATGGTGTGATCACCTGGGAATTGATGGTAGAGAGATTAAATTCTGAGCTGGCCAATACCCTGGGAAATCTGGTAAACCGGACCATCTCCATGTCCAATAAATATTTCGGCGGCGTGGTAAAGAGCACCGGAGTGACAGAGCCGGTAGATGAGGAGCTGAAAGCTGTTGTCCAGGGTACAAAGGCCAAAGTGGCAACTAAGATGGAAGACCTCCGGGTGGCCGACGCTATTACAGAGATCTTTACCTTATTTAAACGCTGCAACAAATATATCGACGAAACCATGCCATGGGTGCTGGCAAAAGATGAGGCTAAGAAAGACCGTCTGGCAGAAGTGCTCTACAACCTGGTAGAGGGAATCTGCGTAGGCGCGACTCTTCTGGAATCCTTTATGCCGGGTACTACAGAGAAGATCCTCACCCAGCTCAATGCTCCAAAGAGAACTTATGAGGAGCTGGATTCTTTCGGCCTGTATCCTTCCGGAAATAAAGTGACCGAGAAGCCGGAGATCCTCTTCGCCCGCCTGGACGTGAAAGAGGTTATGGAAAAGGTAGAAGCTATGAGAGCCCAGGAGGCAAAGGAGCAGGAACCAAAAGAGGAGGAAACAGCCCCTGTTGTGGACATTGAGGCAAAACCGGAAGTAACTTTTGATGATTTTATGAAAATGCAGTTCCAGGTAGGAGAGATCATTGCCTGCGAGGAAGTAAAGAAATCCAAAAAGCTTCTCTGCTCCCAGGTAAAGATCGGAAGCCAGGTAAAACAGATCGTTTCCGGGATCAAATCCAATTATAAACCGGAAGATATGGTTGGGAAGAAAGTCATGGTACTGGTAAACCTGAAGCCGGCCAAACTGGCAGGCGTTCTTTCCGAAGGTATGATCCTGTGCGCGGAAGGTCTTGACGGAGAGCTGGCTCTGATGACTCCTGATAAGGATATGCCTGCGGGAGCGGAAATCTGCTAAAAGGATTCAGCCCGCGCCATTTAAAACCCCGTTTACCGCGGCAGCTGCTGAAAATTTAGGGGTTGACAAGGCTTTTTTAATCGTTTATTATCATTTTTAATGAAAGGGAGTAGCTGGCACCTTCACCGGTGTTTGCGGCATCGTCAATCTCGATGAGAAATCTCTCATCCGTGTCGTGATGAAACAGCGAGACTTTTATTGCATATATCAACGTGCAGTAAAGGTCTCGCTTTTTGCATATAAAGACCTTTACGAAACAAACTATCAGTAAAGAGTCCGGGAATAAGCGGCTCGGAAAAACGAATGGAGGAAGAAGCATGAAAGAGTATTACCAAATGTCCAGGACAGAGGTACAGAAAGCTGTCAACGGCAGCACTCAGCCTCTGACAGAAGAACAGGTAAAAAAGAACCAGGAAAAATATGGTCCCAATGCTCTGGCTGAAGGCAAGAAAAAGACCATACCTCAGATTTTCCTGGAGCAGTACAAAGATTTCCTGGTGATCATCCTGATCATCGCTGCTATTGTATCAGGTATCCTGGGAGAAACAGAAAGCGCTATTGTTATCCTGATCGTTATTACCATTAATGCGATCCTGGGAACGGTCCAGACTGTAAAGGCAGAACAGTCTCTGAACAGTCTGAAAGCCATGTCGGCTCCTGAAGCCAAGGTTGTCAGAGGAGGAGATGTGATCAAGATCCCTTCTTCTCAGGTTACGATAGGAGATATTGTTATGCTGGAGGCAGGAGATTATGTGCCTGCTGACGGACGTATCCTGGAAAACGCCAGTCTGAAAGTAGACGAAAGCGCCCTGACAGGTGAAAGCCTTTCCGTGGAAAAAATGGAAGACGCTATTGAGGGAGAAGTTCCTCTTGGAGACAGGACCAATATGGTCTTTTCAGGAAGCTTTGTTTCCTACGGAAGAGGTTCCTTCCTGGTAACCGGCATCGGTATGAACACAGAAGTGGGCAAGATCGCCAGTCTGTTAAAGAATACTTCTGAAAAGAAGACGCCTCTTCAGATGAACCTGGATAATTTCGGACAGAAACTTTCAATCCTGATCCTGGTGTTCTGCGCCATTCTTTTTGCCATCAGCGTATTCCGGGGAGAGGGAGTGGCAGACGCGTTCCTTTTTGCCGTAGCTCTGGCTGTAGCCGCAATTCCTGAGGCTCTCAGTTCTATCGTTACTATCGTTTTGTCCTTCGGTACGCAGAAGATGGCAAAGGAACACGCTATTATCCGTAAGCTTCAGGCTGTGGAAGGTCTGGGAAGTGTGTCTATCATCTGTTCCGATAAAACAGGAACCCTCACACAGAATAAGATGACTGTGGAAGACTACTATGTAGAGGGAAAAGAGATCCCTGCAGATTCCATTGATCTGGAAGACGAGGCTCAGAAGCAGCTTCTCCGCCACAGTATCCTGTGTAACGACTCCACTAACAAAAACGGGGAAGAGATCGGAGATCCTACAGAGACAGCTCTGATCAATCTGGGAGATAAACTGGGATGCGCTGCGGAGACTATCCGTGAAAAATATCCACGGTACAGCGAGGTGCCTTTTGACAGTGACAGAAAATTAATGTCCACCTTGCATAATCTGAAAAATGGCTGTACTATGGTAACAAAGGGAGCGGTAGACGTTCTTCTGGGAAGGGTTTCCCATATCCAGAAAAACGGACAGGTCTGTCCTATCACAGAGGAAGATAAGAAAGCTATTGAAGAACAGAATCAGAAATTTTCCAGAAACGGTCTTCGTGTCCTTGCTTTTGCATATAAGAAATTTGAAGAGCCCAAGTCCATTTCTGTAGAAGACGAATATGATCTGACCTTCCTGGGGCTGATCGCTATGATGGATCCCCCAAGAGAAGAGTCCAAGGCCGCAGTTGCCGAATGTATCCGTGCAGGTATCAAGCCGATCATGATCACCGGCGACCATAAGGTGACGGCGGCAGCCATTGCCAAGAGGATCGGTATCCTGAAAGATGAGTCAGAAGCCTGCGAAGGCGCGGTCATTGAGAATATGACAGACGAAGAACTGCAGAACTTTGTGGAAGGAATTTCTGTTTACGCCCGTGTTTCACCGGAACACAAGATCCGTATTGTGCGTGCATGGCAGGATAAAGGAAATATCGTAGCCATGACCGGCGACGGCGTCAATGACGCTCCGGCTCTGAAACAGGCTAATATCGGCGTCGCTATGGGTATTACCGGAACAGAGGTTGCCAAGGACGCCGCCTCTATGGTACTTACTGACGACAATTTTGCCACTATCGTAAAAGCTGTAGAAAACGGAAGGAATGTATATAAGAACATAAAGAGTTCTATCCAGTTCCTTCTTTCCGGAAACTTTGCAGGTATCCTGGCGGTGCTCTATGCTTCCCTGGCCGGACTTCCCGTACCTTTCGCGCCGGTACACCTGCTGTTTATCAACCTTCTGACAGACAGTCTTCCGGCTATCGCCCTGGGACTGGAACCTCATAATCCGGAGGTTATGAACGATAAACCAAGACCTATGAA
>DWUY01000225.1 GCA_019120515.1 Candidatus Blautia avicola
AGATAGATGGAAAAACCGGAGAGCAGCTGGCATTTACTAATGTGTTTGTGCTGGAAACAGATATTTCTGTACGTGACAGTGTAGGACATAAAGAGATTGACTGGGATGGAGGTACAGATTCTGTGGGACACTATGTTTCTAATGGAGGCATGCAGAAGATCACTTGGTCTAAGGAAAGTAATAATGAAAGTTCTTATCTCCGGTTCTATGATGAAGCCGGCCAGGAGATTTCCATCAACAGAGGAAAAAGCTATATTGCCATGAACTATAAAAATCAGTCGGTTTTTGAGTAAGAGTAAAAGAAAAATGGCTGCCGTAATCGCGGCAGCCATTTTGAAAAAGAAATATTTTACTTATCCCCGCTTTTCCTAAGACTGGATTTCAGGCTTTTCATGGTTTCCAGAAGGATCTGTTTTTCCTGAGGCGTACAGTCGTCTAAAAGTTCTTTAAGCTCCCGGTCCAGTATGACAGAAGAGGAAGAAGTATAACCGCATACCAGCTCGTCCACAGAAACATGAAGGGCATTGGCAATGTCCAGCAGACATTGCACGCTGAGTTTGGTCTTGCCTGTTTCAATATGGCTGATATGCTGGACAGAATAATCCGTCTCTTCTCCCAGCATCTGTTGAGTCATTTTCTGTTTTTCACGATATTTCTTTATTCTTTCACCAATTCTTGAGTAATCCATTCTATATACCCCTGAAAAATTTTATATATTATATGCATAAATTCTGTTTATAATAAATGGAGTATATAGATAAAATCTCTAAATAATTTAATTTCTATAAAAATTTTTCTGTATATTTATAAATATTATTTTTAAAATATATCTCGTCGGACCTTTTTATATTTTTCTGTAATCTTATCTCTGAAAGTGTTATAATATTTTCATAAATTGCGACAAAGAAGAATAACAGTTTATGGTACAGAAAAAGGGGGAGATCACGTACAAGAGATCTGGCGAAAGAGGATTATCCCAGACTTGAAAGGGTCATAGGCGAGACCTGGGGATTCGGCCGCAGGTGCAGGAAAAAAGGTGGCGGAACTTCTGGATGCGGACGGTCAGAGAAAACATCTGGAAATGTATATTTATAAGTATGAGATATGATCAAAAGAATAAAAGGCATTCACAAATAGAATAAAAAAGAAACGTTATAACGGGAGGATTTTACTATGGAAAAATGGACGAGATTTTTTTATCAGCCTTGTCTGCCTTTGGGGAAAGAGGGCAAGAGAGTAACAGGAAGCCGGGAGCATATAGAACTGTCCAGAAAGGCCGCGTCGGAAGGCATGGTGCTGCTGAAGAATCAGGACGCTGTGCTGCCTTTTCAGAAAGGGCAGAAACTGGCTGTCTTTGGCAAAGCCTGCGTAGACTATGTGAAAGGCGGCGGCGGAAGCGGCGATGTTACGGTAGCTTATACCAGAAACCTTATGGAAGGCCTGAAGATCAAGGAGCAGGAAGGAAAGGTAGAAGTGTTCTGGCCTGCAGCCAGGTACTATGAAAAGGAGATCCGGGATCAGTATGCCCGGGGATACTGTCCGGGGATGACGCTGGAACCGGAAGTGCCTGAAGAATTGCTGACCCAGGCGAAGGCATTTACAGATACGGCTATCATAACCATCTGCCGGTATTCCGGAGAGGGATGGGACAGAAAGAGTATCGCGGATAAGGCCTTTGCAGGGGGAGATCAGTCCCTGGCGCAGCTTTCTGCAAAGATCTTTGAAAACGGAGATTTCTGTCTTACAGAGGCAGAAAAGAAAATGGTGGAAAAAGTGAAAGCTGCTTTCCCTCGCGTAGCGGTTGTCCTCAATGTAGGCGGCATGCTGGATACTTCCTGGTTTAAAGAAGACGAAAAAATATCCTCTGTGCTCCTGGCCTGGCAGGGAGGGATCGAAGGCGGTCTGGCAGCAGCGGATATTTTGTGTGGAGATGTGAATCCCTCGGGGAAACTTACAGATACCTTTGCAGGGACTCTGGAAGATTATCCTTCTTCTGAAAGTTTCCATGAGTCTTTTGACTATGTAAATTATGAAGAAGATGTGTATGTGGGATACCGGTATTTTGAGTCATTCCCTCAGGCAAAAGAAAAAGTGATCTATCCTTTTGGCTATGGCCTTTCTTATACAGCCTTTGAAATCTCCACAAAAGATCTGAAAGTGGAGGAGGACAAAGTAAAAGTAAAGGCAGAGGTTATCAATCTGGGCAAAAGAGCCGGTAAAGAAGTGGTCCAGGTATATTACAGCGCGCCTCAGGGAAAACTGGGAAAACCGGCCCTGGAACTGGCGGCTTTTGAAAAGACCAGGCTTTTGGCTCCAGGTGAGAGCCAGATGCTGCTGCTGGAATTTCCGGTATCTTCTATGGCTTCATTTGACGATATGGGAAAGATCAGCAGATCTGCCTATATGCTGGAAGCGGGAAATTACAGTTTTTATGTGGGTAACTCTGCAGAAAATCTGGAAAAATGGGGAAAACCCTGGAATCTGGAAGAGGATCGTATCATCTGCCAGCTTACCAGCAAGGCAGCGCCTTATCATCTTCCGAAACGTCTCACCGGCGACGGTTCCTATGAAATGCTGCCGGAAAGAGAGCAGGAGAGGGAGCCTTTGGGACTTCCTGCGCAGGATATGGACCTGCTGGAAGGTATGGAGCCGGCAGACAGAGGTTATGGGCAGATGCTCCGGAAAGAAATGAAAGCCTCAGAAAAACATCAGCTAAAGGAAGTGGCAGAAGGGAAGCTTGGTCTGGAAGAATTTATGGAGCAGCTTTCTGACACAGATCTGGCAGAATTGTTGGGAGGACAGCCTAATACCGGGGTGGCAAACACCTATGGGATGGGCAATCTGAGAGAATATGGAGTTCCAAATGTTATGACCGCAGACGGCCCGGCAGGCCTCAGGATCCAGCCTCAGTGCCATGTATATACAACTGCCTGGCCCTGCGCTACAATGCTGGCCTGTACCTGGAACACAGAGCTGGTGGAAGAAGTAGGAGCTGCGGGAGCCAGTGAGGTAAAAGAAAATAACATCGGGATCTGGCTTACTCCGGCCATGAATATCCATAGAAGCCCTCTTTGCGGAAGAAATTTTGAGTATTATTCAGAAGACCCTCTGGTGGCAGGAAAAATGGGAGCGGCAATGGTAAGAGGCATCCAGTCTCAGCATATAGCGGCTTCCGTAAAGCATTTTGCCTGCAATAATAAGGAAACTAACCGGAAAGACAGTGATTCCAGAGTTTCGGAAAGAGCCTTGAGGGAAATCTATCTGAAAGGTTTTGAGATCGTGGTAAAAGAGGCTGATCCCTGGACGATCATGTCCTCCTATAATCTGATCAACGGACAACGGGCTTCAGAAAATAAGGAACTGCTAACCGGTATCCTGAGAGAAGAATGGGGATTTAAAGGAATTGTGACCACAGACTGGTGGACCAGAGGAGAACATTATAAAGAGGCAAAGGCAGGAAATGATATAAAGATGGGCTGCGGCTATCCGGACAGACTGCTTATGGCTCTTGAGAAAGGCCTGATCAGCCGGGAGGAGATCAAGATCTGCGCGAGAAGGATCCTGGAAATGATACTGAAACTGGATTGATCAGCTTTTCAGATTTTTATGGAAATCGTACACTGGCTGCTATGCGGCCAGTATCATCAGCGGCGGCCAAAGGAAGAAGCATATTCCTTTGGATCTCCGTTTTATGGTAAAATAAAGGTACACATTGCGTGTATAAAAATTAAGATTTTGGGAGGAGAGTATCATGAGTGACTATGTAATAACCTGCTGTTCTACTGCGGATATGCCGGCTTCTTATTTTGAGGAAAAAAAGGTTCCCTATGCCTGCTTTCATTTTCTTCTGGATGGAAAAGAATATCCCGATGATCTGGGAAAATCCATATCCTTTGAAGATTTTTATAAGATGATCGCAGAGGGGGCTCTGCCCACTACTGCTCAGGTAAATACCGAGCAATATATGGATCTGTTTGAGCCTATCCTGCAGGAGGGAAAAGACGTCCTTCATCTTGCGCTGTCAAGCGGGATTTCCGGAACGGTGAATTCTGCTAATATAGCCAAGGCTCAGATGGAAGAAAAATATCCGGATCGGAAAGTGGTAGTCATTGACTCTCTGGCGGCTTCTTCCGGCTTCGGGCTTCTGGTGGATAAGGCGCTGGAAAATCAGGAGAAAGGTATGGATCTGGAAGAAAATGCCAGGTGGATCGAAGAAAATAAAAATAAGCTTCATCACTGGTTCTTTTCTACAGATCTTACCAGTTTTATCCGGGGAGGCAGGATCTCTAAGGTGTCGGGATTTATCGGACAGGCCCTAAACATCTGTCCTCTGATGAATGTAAACAACCAGGGAAAACTGATCCCCAGAAATAAATACAGAGGCAAGAAACAGGTGATCAGGGAAATGGTAAAGAGAATGGAAGAGCATGCCCAGGGCGGTCTGGATTACAGCGGTAAATGTTTTATTTCTAATTCGGCCTGTATGGAAGACGCAAGGAAAGTGGCGGATCTGGTCGAGGAAAAATTTCCGAAACTTAACGGCAAGGTCATGATCAACAGCATCGGAACAGTGATCGGCACGCATACAGGGCCGGGAACTGTAGCGCTTTTCTTCTGGGGAGATGAGAGGACAGAGTAGGTTCTTGTGTAAAATTTTTGTAAAAAAACAGGAAAAGAGGCAGGAAATACTTGCTTCCCCTGGGAAAGAATGATATATTTGGGCTGTCGCTGTAAAATATGGATTTTGCAGCAGCAGCCCTTTATATATGGCCTGTCAGGAAGACAGGAATTGAAGTTGAGAAAAAGGAGAAATACATGTTAACAAAATATCTGATCGTTTTTTTTGTAGCTATGGTTCCGCTGATTGAACTGAGAGGAGCAATTCCTATAGCAGAGGCTATGAATCTTCCTTTTGTTCAGTATTACATTATTGCTATCCTGGGAAATATGCTACCGGTGCCTGTGATTTATTTCTTTGCAAGAAAAGTGTTGATCTGGGGAGCAGATAAGCCGGTGATCGGAAAATTCTTTTCCTGGTGTCTGGAAAAAGGCGAGCGGGGCGGAAAGAAGCTGCAGGAAAAAGCA
Source organism: Candidatus Blautia avicola (assembly GCA_019120515.1). Taxonomy (GTDB): domain Bacteria; phylum Bacillota; class Clostridia; order Lachnospirales; family Lachnospiraceae; genus Blautia; species Blautia avicola. The sequence goes on from DWUY01000225.1 coordinate 5,086, forward strand.
GGAAGAGGCCTCTTTGTAGCGCTGATGATCTTTGTGGGCATTCCTCTTCCGGGAACTGGCGCCTGGACAGGTACTCTGGCGGCAAGCATCTTGGATATGGATTTTAAGTCCAGCGTTATCGCAGTAATGCTGGGAGTGGTCCTTGCGGGAATTATTATGGCTACAGCCAGCGCAGGAGTTTTTGGAGCGCTGCGGGTTCTGTTTTAGAAGATCAATAGAATAAATAAAAAGACAATGTAAAAGGCAACATTCTGAATTTTTATTCTGAATGTTGCCTTTTAACGTATTTCGTTATCCATTGGAGGATACCTCTTTTCGTATTTTTTTCATGTCAGATGTTTTTAAATTAATCTTTTAAATTTCTGGTGGTCCGTACCGTCCTTTCTTTAAGATTATGAGTAGTGCTTTAATATTTTGGTGGTATCAGTCCTTTCTGTTTTCTTTCGATTTATTTTATGGTTAAATTATAACAGCATCATCAGAATATGTCAAGATATAATTTGAAAATTTGTGATAAAATATAATGTAAACAGTTTTAAAAGTATAAAAATATAAAAATATCAGAAAATTTATGAAAAAAGAAAACCAGATGAATACTCAGAAACTTGAGAAGTTCATCTGGTTTTCAGAGGATTTATTCTACTTTTACTTTGCTGTTAAATCTGTCAAGAGCAAGGGCAATGAGGATTCCCACGATAATACATAGGATGTTAACAATAGCTGTTCCAAGTGAAGTGAATCCTGAAACAGGTATGATCATGACTGTAGCTGCGATTACAATTCCGATGATTCCATGGAAAGCAAGGGAATAGAAATTGTCAAATAGTGCGTTGACTGCCTTGGCAAGACAGATTACAGTTACCAGAGCCCCGATTCCCCCAGGAATCAGAACTTCCATATCAAAATGTCCGATCCCATCAATGAAAGGCGTGTACAGCCCAAGAGGCATGAGAAGAGTGGAAAAACTCATTCCCGGTGCGATTATGCTGAGAGCCAGACAAAATCCACAGAAAAGATACCAGAAAAAGTTTGGCGTAACTTCCACGGAAGTCATCTGAAGGCCGATCAGCAGGGCAAAAATGATGCACATACATACGGCCAGAGAAATATAGGAGCCTTTGCTGCGTCCCTGTTCGC
>DWUY01000226.1 GCA_019120515.1 Candidatus Blautia avicola
CTGAAGACCTAATGAATCATACCACAGAAACAGAAAAAAAGAAATCTTTTTTCCTCCTTTTATTTATGGTACACTAATAGCGCAGGCGGCTGCCAGATAAGCATCTATGCCTGCTAAATGTATACAGGAAAAGAGGACAGGATAATGAAATTAGTGATCCAGAAAGTCAGCAGCGCTTCTGTGGAAGTAGAAGAAAAATGTGTAGGAAAGATTGGAAAGGGATTTCTGGTCCTTGTTGGAGTGGGCCAGGAAGATACCCGGGAGACTGCAGATCAATATATCAAAAAAATGGTAAATCTCCGGATATTTGAAGACAGTGAAGGAAAGACAAACCTTTCTCTGGCAGATGTAAAAGGAGAAATCCTGCTGGTTTCTCAGTTTACTCTGTACGCAAACTGCAGAAAAGGAAACCGGCCCAGTTTTGTGGAGGCAGGGGATCCTCAGATGGCGGAGGAACTCTATGAATATATGGTTGAAAAACTGCGGGAGACGGTCCCTGTAGTACAGACCGGCGTTTTCGGAGCGAAAATGAAAGTGTCTCTGGTCAATGAGGGACCTTTTACGATCCTGCTGGATGAAAATACTTTTAAACATAAAAAAGACCGTATATAGGGACAACAACAGAGAAGTAATATATTTATTTTTAATAGGAACGTAAAAAAGACCGGCTTTTTCAGAAACATGATCCGGCGCCTTTTGGGCCCGGGAGACTGGAAAAGCCTTTTCCTGAGAAAAATTAGTTTAGCGGACAAATACAGATTTATCCGAAAAAGTCTGGCTTTTTTTCAGAATCTGTGATAAACTACTCTCAAAATAAGGATTTTGGAGGGATTTTATGGCAAAGCCGATGACCTATCGTGAACAGGAAAAAATTGAAAATACAGTAAAGCTCCGGGAATTTCTTCAGGAACTGCCTCCATATGTCAAGGATTATTTCCGGGCCAAGGAACCTACAACCTCAGACAAGACCCGTTTGTCTTATGCCTATGATCTGCGGGTTTTCTTCCGGTTCCTTCAGGAATCTAATCCGGCTTTAATGTCCAAGCCTATGGCTGATATTTCCATCCAGGATCTTGCCAGCCTCCAGCCTGTGGATTTCGAGGAATTCCAGGAATATCTGAAGGCTTATAAGGCTCCGGACAACAAGCTGGAAACCAATTCCCGCACCGGAATCGCCAGGAAAATGTCCTGTCTGCGGAGCTTTTATGATTATCTGTGTAAAAGACAGTTATTACCGTCTAACCCGGTAAGGCTTGTGGATATGCCCAAAATTAAAGAAAAAGCCATTATCCAGCTGGATCCTGACGAGGTGGCCAGTCTTCTGGATTATATAGAAAATTACGGAAATCAGCTTACAGGTGTGAAACTTTACCACTATAACAAGCAAAAGTACCGGGACATTGCTATTGTCACTCTCCTGTTAGGAACAGGTGTTCGTGTTTCAGAACTGGTAGGGCTGAATATATCAGATATTGATTTTAAGAATAACGGGATCCGTATCCTCCGAAAAGGAGGAAATGAGATGATCGTGTACTTCGGAGAAGAGGTGGAAAAGGCTTTGCGGGATTACCTGGAGATCTCCAGAAATGCCATTACTCCCCTCTCCGGCCATGAAGACGCCCTGTTCCTCTCCGGTCAGAGAAAAAGGATCAGCGTAGATGCTGTAGAAAAAATGGTGAAGAAATATGCTTCTGCCATCTCTGCCAAGACCATTACCCCCCACAAGCTCCGCAGTACCTACGGAACGGCCCTTTATAGAGAGACCGGGGATATTTACCTGGTGGCCGATGTTCTGGGCCACGCAGACGTAAATACGACGAAAAAACACTATGCCAAATTAAGCGACGCCAGAAGGCGGGCTGCTTCCAAAGCTGTTACACTGCGGGAAAAAACAGATTAGGATTTTTGTTCTTCTTCCTCTTCCACCGGGACCCAGGCTTTGCCGAATTTTACATCTTTGAATAAAGCTGCCAGCCCGGTGATCTGTTTCAGACGGAGGATCTCGTCTTTATCCATGCCCAGATGTTTGGAGATCCAGGCGTCTGAGCGGCCCAGTTCGTGAAGTTCCTTTACAATATTGCTCATAAGATCCACATCATGACTTCCTCTTGCCCGGTTGTGGCGGATCGTACTGGCCATCCGCTGGTCGATAGGCTTGTTGATCACAGACACCGGCAGCATGCCGTGCTCCCGTTCATAGATATCCTTGTGCTCGGTGATCACCCGGTAGCGGTGAAAGCCGTCCACGATAATATATTCATCCTGAGCTTTCGCATAATAGCAGACGATGGGCATAGTATAGCCGTCGGCCTTAATGCTTTCATAGAGCAGCTTCATTTCCGGGGGCGCCACGGCGTTTGGATTGTATGTATTTGGCTTGATCTTTTCCACCGGTACCGGTATTACGTGATAGGCGGGACTTTTAAATTCCATATTCTATATCCTCCAGACTTTTGTATTTTTCACGGATCACATCTACTCTCTTCTGCTGCTGTCTTGTCAGGCCGAAGCCCATAAAGCGGCAGGTGTGGTCGTTTTTTAGAATGCAGTAACACATCCGCTTCCAGCTTGGGATATCCTTGCTAGATTTAATATCGTCTGTATTATCCGGGATCTTTCCGATAAAGATCACCCGGGATTTTTTCTTTTTCGTATAATTGGATACCCCGTTCCTTTTGATCTGATATCCATGTTCCTCCAGCTCCTGGATCACATCTTCGTCCAGGCCTCCGCCGGTTTCGTGCCAGAACTGTATGGAAGTATTAAATTTTTTTACATAGTTATTCCGCAGACGTACCGGAAGGGTGTCCAAAAGAAACATAGTGTAAGATTTCCAGGTGTGGCCTTCCGGCAGGGTAACATTCCGATAGCCCATAGCCTTTGTCCGGCCGTAGATAGAGGCGAAATTGGCTCCCCGGACTCTGCCTACCAGTTTGGTCCAGATTTCCGGATCGATCACCCGGTACAGGTTTAAAGAATCTTTGGAATAATCATTGAAAGGAGAGGCTACCCTCATCTGGGAAGGCTTCAGACCGGCTTTATAATACAGATCATACAACTCGTTATAATCATAGCCAAAGACGGCATAGGCATGCCAGATATCGTTGGTGGACCAGTCATAAAGGGGAGAAGCGCACCACACATCTTTAAACTGCTTACTGATCCAGCATTCATCTTTGTAATTATACTTCTTATTAAGGAATCCGCTGTATCGCTGAAGGGATTCGTCTGCTCTCATGCCCAAAAGGCACACGGTTTTTTTTGTTCCGTGAGCTACCCGGTACCATCTTCCGAACTGTTTTGCCAGATTCTCCTGGTGCATTTTATAGCGGTAGGTCCGGATAGGATTGTTCTCCAGATTGATCACATATTTATGTTTGGGCATTTCCCTTACCCAGAGTTCCTGTTTCTTGTCGTCCCAGGGATACCAGAACATTTCATAGCTGCTCAGCGCCGTCCGGGTGGCCATGGGAAGGCAGACCCAGTAAGGTTCTACCTGATCCTTGATCTTTTCAAACGTCTTTTCGATATACTCTGTAGTCACTGTATACTGAGCTTCAAAGTCCTGGTGAAAGACCCCGATGGACTTTTCAGGATAATATTTGTTCCGGTAGTCCAGGACCAGATTTAACAATAGGCCGCTGTCTTTACCTCCGGAAAAAGATACATAGATATTATCAAATTCTTCAAAAAGAAGCTTAAAGCGGTCCATCAAAGCTTCATACACATTCTGTTCCTGATATTCACGCACCATTTATGTATTCCCCCTGTGCCTCAAATTACCATTTTTTTCCAATTCCTATGATGGATAATTTAGCACATAACGGGAGAAAATTCAACTAAGTTCCCGGGTTTTCGACCTTTTTCGGACCTCTTCCAGATCCTTTGGCGTATCTACAGACAGGCTTTCTCCTTTATCCACCGGGATCAGATAAAGGGGCTTTCCATAGTCCAGAAACCGTAGAGTGTCGATGCCTTCCGCCAGTTCCAGAGGACCGGGGGCAGAATTTTTGTAAAAATCCAACATCCCTCTGGTGTATCCGATGATGCCTACGTGTTTATAATAGATACAGTCCAGAGAACCATATGGGTATGGAATGGGAGTCCTGGACAGATACAGGGCTTTTTTCTCCCGGTCAAAAACCACCTTGATATTGGCAGGATCCAGGACTTCTGCCGGACTGGACACAGGCATAATGATATTCGTGCCGGCTTCCGGTTCTTTGGGAAGCTTTTCAGGGACTGCCGCGGAAATGTTTTCCCAGGAGATCAGCGGTTCGTCCCCGTTGATCTGCACATAAAAGTCTGCCGGGATCTGCTGTGCGGCTTCCTGGAGCCGGTGGGCGGCACAGCGGTGGGTATCCCGGGTAAGGACAGCGGGAATATGGTTTTCTTCACAGAACCCCAGGATTTTCCGGCTGTCTGTAGCTACCCAGATCTCATCTAGATTTTCCGCCTTTTTAGCCCGTTCGTAGACATGCTGGATCATAGGCTTTCCGTTGATATCCAGCAGAGGCTTGCCCGGAAGCCGGGCAGATCCGTATCTTGCGGGAATGATCCCAACTGCTCGCATTTTCCATTCCTCCTGTACTAAAACTTATATAAAAGGACGCTTCCTTCTGCTTTTTCAATGGTTCCTTCCCTGGGGCAAAAAAGAAATCGATCCGGGGTATAGAGAGGAAATCCCTGCCTTGTCCGTTCTTCCAGATATTTTACAGCTTCTTCCGGGTGGTTCAGATCCAGACCTTTTAGAATATCCGGACCGTAATCCCACCACCGGATCTCTTCCAGCTTTTCAATGACTTTATCTGAAAACCTTTTTCGTATCGGACGGGCAGGCACCCCGCCGACAATGGTATAGGGTTCTACATCTTTTGTCACTACAGCTCCTGCTCCGATCACCGCTCCGTCTCCGATATGGATCCCACGCATGAGAATGGCACGGCTGCCTACCCACACATCATTTCCGATACAGATCCTGGTCTTTTTCAGAAATTCATGTTCCTTCTGATACCGGACCAGATCTTTGAGATAGCCGGAGTCTTCCAGAAAGGTGTGAAAATCCTGATTCCATCCATTGTCCATATTCTGAAAAAGCAGATGGGTACTGACGGAACTTACCGGATGGACGGCTCCCCCTGAGAATACCTCCGGGGCAAATAGACAGAATCTTCCGATGGACTGTATATACCTGAGAGTACAGTTTTGATTAAAAAAAGAAAAGGCTCCGATAGATCCGGCGTCAATCTTCACTCCGGAACAGAATCTTGCCGGCGCTTCGATCCGGCAGTCTTCCAGAGAGGCATAACAGATCTGGGAGGCTTCTCCGGAAAAAGTAAGTCCCTGCCCCTGTTTAGTGGGAAATCTGAAGTTTGAATCGATCTTCATAGGCGTCCCTCCTGTCCTAGACCGGAAACTGCCGCAAAAGAGTCTCCCGGTCTTTTTCTTTTCGGTAAATAAAGGCCGTATATTCTCTGTGCTGAAAGGAAAAGAAGGTTTCTCCTGAAGAAAGAGTGGAGATTTTCTCTGACAGTTCTTCCATTTTTTCTAAAACATGAAGCATATCCGCTCTCTCCTTTGCCGGTATTTCATTGACCAGTCCTGTGCCGAAATCCCACCATCGGATAGTCAGAAGCCGCCGTACCTCTTCCTGAGAAAAACGAAAGCCTGTAAGCTGTCCGGGATTTCCCCGCAGGATCCCATAGGGAGGTACGTCTTCCCCTGGAACTGTACCGGGATACAGGAAAGCTCCGTCTCCCACTTTGATACCCCGGGGGATCACACACCGGTCCCCGATAAAGACGTCATTTCCAATCACCGTTCTTTGTATGGGACCTTTCTTTTTCCAGGAGTCTTTTACCGGAAGCCAGTCCCTGCACCAGGGAAGATCTTTTTCCCGGACAGGATAAGAAGCGCTGATAAGCTCCGGATCTTCCGGAACTCTGGCTCCGATGAGACAGTTTTCCCCTATGGTGACGAACCGGCCGATTTCCCTGGTGAAAAAAATTCTGGTATTTTCTCCGATAAAACTGCCGCAGCCCAAAAAGCCGGTCTCCAGATGGACACCCTGTCCCATACATACCCCGGGCTCCACGTCAGTGCGGGCACACCTTCTGGTATGCCCCACGGCACAGGGTCCCAGAACGGTGATCCCCGGTTTCCCGGAAGAAAGGAGCAGCTTCAGGTCTCTGTCCAGTTTCATGGACTCCCTCCTTTCTGTTTCAGCTCCTCCAGCTCTTTTCGCAGCGCTTTCTCTGTTTCAATATATTCCAGCAGACGTTTTTCTGTGGCTGCCAGGATCCCTTCCAGCATACAGATCCGGATCTGGCTGTCTGACATGGTTTCTATAGAGACTGGCGCCTGTCCGGAAAGACCGGCTTTTGAAAACATTTCAGCCATGCTTCTCACCTCTTCTTTCATAGGATAAAAATAAAGTGTATGGTGGTTTTCCTTTTCCCGGATCCGCAAAGGGATCATCCGGAAAAATTTTTCTTTTTCTCCCGGCTGGTACATGGAATATTTTTTTTCCGAATTCAGATACAGGATTCCCAGGAATTTTTCTTCCGGGATCCGGGATATATCCGGATATTCGGGCTCAGACGTTCCCCAAAGCCCTTCCCGGAAGTCATCCCGGATCTGAAGGATCTTTTTCTTCCCTTTCAATTTTTCCGGATCCTGCGTGATCTTCAGAGTTTTTTCATAAGGCCAGTGGATCTTTGCCAGATTCTCCAGTTGGACCAGATTGGCTCCATAACACAGGATCCCATCTGCCAGAAGATGTTCTGCCAGGGCCAGGGCAGCGTAATAGGCACCATCCTGGTAAAAGCTCTTTTCGTAAAGAGGGTTGAAGATCAGCATATCGGAAAATTCCTGACGGATCTGATTGACTCCGGTAGAACTGACCGTACACAGCGTCCTGGGAAGCTTCTGAAAAACAAAAGGAAGAAGCTCGCAAGGAAAGGGATCTCTCAGGATCCTGCACCTGGGAAAAAGTCTGGAATAGTACAGGATATCATCGGGATGGGGCTTGATCAGAACCTTTCTTCCTCCCAGGTAATAGGTAAATACATGCCGGTAAATGCTTTTCTGTTCCTCTAAGGACAACTGTCCCAGATTGGCAAACTGCTGGGTAAGAAGAAGGACATCCTCCTCTCCCCCCTGCAGGCAGGGCAGACGAAAAAGACTGCGGATCTCCTCCTGGAGTTTTTCAGAAAGTCCCCGAAAAGCTTCCAGAACCTGAAAATCCTGGGCCTTTTCATCGAAAAACCCTGGAAGCTGTCCTTTCATGTCGCAGTATTTTCTGGTGATCCAGGGACTCTGGTGGTCATAAAGATGGTATTTTTCAATGAGAGCATATCTGGCAGGAGAAGACTTTTTATGGATATCTGCCAGGATCCAGGGACGGCTTAGCGCGCCGCTTCCGTCCTCAAACATCTCAAAAGGTATTTCCCGGGAAATAAGCCAGACCTGGAGATAGGTATGGATCCCTGCGATGAGAAGCTTTTCAAATTCTTCCGGTGCATACGGAATGGCCCTTTTATATTCTTCCTCCACCTGACCAAGGATCTCTTCTTCTGTGCCTCTGTATCCTCCAAAGCGGAAAAGAAAAACCTGGTCAAAAAATCCTCTGTTCTCCAGTTCTCTGTACCAGGGCATACGTTCTGTAATATAACTGCCCAGGATCAGCACCGCTTTTTTATCCCGGTAATATATCTGTCGATGGAGGATACATTCTAAAATCTGATAAGATGACAGTGCCTGATATAAAATCATGATCTTCCCTCCCATATCCCGGCTTTTTTCATAACTTCTTCCACAGACTCCATGACGGCTTTTTCCTGGGTGGCAAACAGATCCCTGCCGAAAATATAGCCTCCGAAATATTTTTTCAGCCATAGGAGATTTCTGGAAAA
>DWUY01000227.1 GCA_019120515.1 Candidatus Blautia avicola
GTGACGACCCTTACAACAGTTCACATATGTTAATCATATACATCTTTTCCTTGCAATAAAGTGGGCGTGGTTTCCACTTTTCTCACTTTGTCTCGATTGCTTTGCACTGTTTATTTCTTACTAAGCACTTATCGATAGGAATACTACGAGAAAGAAGTAGTAGCATTTCTGCAATTAAAGTAACGACTTTCAAGTCGCACACTATGACATCTGCTGACTTCTCATGGCAAGCTTTACTCCATGACGGCGAATGTTCTATCGCCTTTGCCATGTCCATGAGACCTCCCCGGGTACTCACACGCTCTTTCCCACTTATACCTGTCCCGTCTACTGTTAGCGTTCCGTGCAGTTATTGGACTTTAGTTTGTTTGGTAACCTCATCCACGCTTCCCACTGCCGGGCGGGTCAGGGACTTTCACCCGTTAGAACGTGTGCCCGCCGGGCACACCAAAAAGCCCCCAGGGGAATCATTCCCTTGGGGGCAGAATATTCTGGCGGAGATGGTGGGAGTCGAACCCACGCGCCCTTGCGGACCTATCGCATTTCGAGTGCGACCTCTTACGACCACTTGAGTACATCTCCTGATCTTCTCCTGCATTGGCAGGACAAGATTTATTATATCCCCTGGCAGGTTACAGGTCAAGAAAAGTTTTTAAATAGTGTCATCCACTTTAAATGCCTTATCCTTTCGCTGAGAATACTTTTTGAGAGCATAATTGTAAAAACGCAGGGGCAGCGGGCTAGGCTTTTACAACTTGCTGTCAGGAAAGCTGGTCAGCGAAACGTGAGGATATTTAATATGGATGGCGCGAGGGCGTATCAATAAGCCGGTACCAGTATCCGAACCGCCCCCGTTTTTCTCTGGATCCTGTGCATTCTTTAAAATAAGGAAAGCCGAACATATTCGCCATAAGACTTTCCTGCCGTTCATAAATTCCCGGAACCCCCAGTATGTATCTTCCATCTTCTTTTCTTTTTCCGATCAGCAGATGTCCATAATTTTTCACTCCATACCGGAGAAAATTGTTGTTCATCAGACCCCGGTCTCTTCTTCCAAGGATCCGCATATCCGCCGGTGATATTTTCCGACAGTCTGTGATCTCTTCATCTGAAAAAGGAAGGAACGGCTTTTGGGGGGCAGCCGACTGGCTTTCCATCATCGGTTCGTCCGCAATCCTTACAGTATCCTGACTTTCCCTGACTGTCTCTTCATATTCCGAAGGCGTTTCCGGGATTTCTTCCGGCGCAGGGTTCTCTTCCAGAATTTCTTCTGTCTCCCCGGACTCTCCCTGATAATCCGATCCTGCCTCTGTTCCTGGCGTCATATAATATTCATCTTTGGTCTCCTCCCGGTACCCGCTTTCCGGTTCACCCGAAGTCTCCCGGTACTCGCTTTCCGGTCTCTCTGAATTTTCCCTTTCAGATTCTCCCGGTACTTTTTCAAAGTCTGGATCTGTCTCTATCACACGATCTTCCTCAGGTAAGATCTGAGTTGCATCCGGGTCTGTATTACTTTCTTCATAAGTTTCTTCCTCTGACAAAGGACTCTCCTCATCTTTTTCTTCCTGTGGGGAAGGGAGTATGATCATATCCGGTCTTACGGGCTGTTCGTCCCAGCCGCTGGCATAGATCTCCCCGTTTTCTCCCAGGATCAGCAGCCCGCCCAGATCCCCCAGGCTATAACTGCTGCCGCCTACCTGATCTTCTCCCATCTCCAATTCAAATTCCGCCTGACCTCCTGACACATCGCCTTTTCCCAGGTAAATCCCTCTGGCAGAGTTTCCTTCCCTTACATAGCCGTATGCCCTGACCTGTGCAGGATCTCTCCCCGGAATCCCTCTGAGTTTAAAGCTCATGCGGCAGATCCCGTTTCTGGCTTCAACTTTGATAAATCCCTTTCCGTCACCTTTCTTTCCCTGAACGTATTCGTATACATAGGCAATAAATCTTCTATATCCCGGCATATGTCCTTCCTTTGGATCCTTATCCCTAAAGTATATGAAAGCTCCCTTTCTTTAGAACCTGCCTTTCATAATTTTTCTGCAGATAAATTTCTATATTTTATCAAGGGAAATCGTTCCGGTAGCTATCCTCTCACAAAATCTTATATCATGCTCCACAGCCAGCAGCGTAGGACAGTAATCCAGAAGCAGGGTCTCTATCTGGACTCTGGAAAATACATCGATATAGTTCAGGGGTTCGTCCCATATATACAGATGAGCCGGCGTCAGAAGACTGGCTGCCAGAAGCACCTTCTTTTTCTGCCCTTCGGAAAACTCCGTCATGTTCTTTCCAAACTGGTTCCTGTCCATATCCATCTGCCGGAGTACGGAACAAAAAAGGCTTTCCTCCAGTCCTCTCTCCCTGCAAAATTCCCGTATACTTCCCTGAAGGAAAGAAGTATCCTGACTGACATAAGATATCACAAGACCAGAAGCGGTTTTTAACTCGCCTCTTTCCACTGGTCGCTGGCCTTTCCCAAATTGAGGGATCCCTGTGGCTTTTTCCTGGATCATTTTCAGCAGGCTGGATTTTCCCTGGCCGTTTCTTCCGGTTATAAATATCCTTTCTCCCTGAATGATCTCAAAATCCAGGTCTTTAAACAGCACTTTGCCGCTGTCAGGGAACTCCAGTCCGTATCCATCAGCCGCCGCCAGCCTTTCCTTACGATATTTCAGAGAAGTCATTTTCAAATCCCGGATCTCCTCGATATCCTGAAGAAGACCTTCCTGCTGCCGGATCTCCCGTTCCACGCGTTTTTCCATCTGTTTAACCCTGCTCTGCATCTTTTTTGTTTTTCCGCCGATATAGGCTCTGGTGGCAATGGAACGGTCATGCTCTTTCGCAGGGTCAAATCCGATCTTAGAACTTTCATTTTTCTCTGCCCACTGTTTTGTCTGCCCTGCTGCTTCCCTCAGCTTTCCAATAGCTTTTCTGTGTCTTTCATTCTCTCTCCTGGCAAATTCATCCTGCCGCCGCTTATTCTCTTCCCAGGAGCTGAAATTTCCGCTCTGGATCTCAATGCTCTTCCGGTTCAGCACCAGGATATGATCGATACAGCCGTCCAGCAGGTCTCTGTCATGAGACACCAGGATAAATCCTTTTTTCTCTTTCAGATATGCCCTTACCATTTCCCTGGATTTCTGATCCAGATGGTTGGTAGGCTCGTCCAGAAGCAGAAAATCATTTTCTCCGGAAAAAAGCACTGCTAAAAGAAGCTTGGTCTGTTCGCCGAAACTGAGGGTATCAAATCTCCGGTACAGCAGATCTCCCTCCAGCCCCAGCTTATCCATTTCACAAAATACCCGCCACTGTTCGCAGCCGGGCTTCAGATCTTCTATAAATTCCGCCGCCGGCTTTAACCGGTCTTCTTTCCCTATAGTATATGGGAAATAATCAAAACAGGTACTGGCTGTAATACTACCCTGATAAGAATATTCCCCCAAAAGCAGTTTCAGGAAAGTAGTCTTGCCTTTTCCGTTTCTCCCTGCAAAACCCAGCTTCCAGTCTGTATCCACCGAAAAAGAGACATTTTCAAAAATATTATCAAAACTGCCCTCATATCCAAAAGTAAGATTACTCACATTGATCTGAGACATATCTATCCCTCCTCATTGTATTGCCAAAAGGTCTGCTGTCTTTTCCAAAATCTCACTTTTCCATAAAAGAGCATATATCTGATCTTTTCGGTTCCGCCTCACGATTACTGCGATAGCCCACAAGGGTTGGTTTCACAGTAAAAAAGAAAAGAGAGGCAGTGAGAACACAGCCTGCTTTTGGCAACATAAAACCTGCCCTCCGGTTTCTCCGGAAGGAACCTGACTCCAAGTTTCACGTTATCCAAAAACAAACTATCTCCTCATTTTTTCACCTCTCTCATTTTTCATAGCCCCATTATAGTCAGGGTCATACTCTCTGTCAATTCCTTTTCTACATGCAGGAAGTTCTTTTTGCCATATATTTACAATATATTTCTAATTTTTTTCTTGACATCTTCCTTTCTATTCTTTATAATAACTTCTGTTGAACACCTTAACGAAGCGTGGCTCAGTTTGGTAGAGCGCTGCGTTCGGGACGCAGAGGTCGCGTGTTCGAATCACGTCGCTTCGACTGGTAGTAAAAATACCGGAAAACCTGATCACAGGTTTCCGGTATTTTTTTGTTCACAGGATTTCATGCAGTTAGAAAAGGGATCTTACCTTTCCGCATTTCTGCGAGGGTAAGATCCCTTCTGGTTTTCTTATGCGCTTACTTTTCCTCTTCCCATTTCCTGTCCGATATTCAGGATATGGTCGCCGATACGTTCAAAGTCTGTAAGCATTTCTGAATATATGATACAGCCTTCCTCGGAGCAGGTGCCTTTCTGCATACGCTCCAGCTGTTTCTGACGATAATCTTCTGTCATATCATCGATCTTCTGTTCAATATCTTCGATCACCTTGATATCTTCCTTCTGTCCCGGCTCCTGGCCGATCTCTGAAAGATAGTCAATCGCCTGATCGCAGATTTTCTTCATCTCATCAATCTCTCTCTTTACTTCGGAGGAGAAAGAAATATTCTGTCTCTCGATCATCTTGGTATATTCGCAGATGTTCATGGCGTGATCGCCGATACGTTCTACATTTCCGCATACCTTAAACAAGGCGCTGATATATCTGGAATCCCTGGGGTTGCTTTCGTTTACAAGAGTCTTGGAAATATATTTGGAGATTTCCTTGTTCAGAAAATCAATATACTCTTCTCTCTCCCGCACTTCCTCCAGCAATGTGGTCTTACCTTCTTTTACTGCCTCAAAGCTTCTGTCCACGTTTTCCTTTGCCATAGTCATCATACGATGGATCTCTTTGCGGATGCTTGTAACAGCAATGGCGGAAAGTCCGATCTGGGTGTCTCTCTTAGTCTCCATAGGACGGATGAACTCCATATGCATAACATCCACTTTTTCGTCTTTCTTCTCCGGCAGGATCTTGGTGGCAAGTTTTGCCAGATAAGTACCGAATGGAAGCAGCAGCAAGGTTGTCACGATATTAAACAGTGTATGCATATTTGCGATCTGCGCCGCTACATTATCCGGAGTAATGCTTGCGATCAGGTCTGTCAGCGGTGTAAGGATACATACCGTGGTAAAAATGATCGTTCCGATGATGTTAAACATCAGGTGGATGATGGTAGTACGTTTTGCATTCCGGTTTGTACCGATAGCAGCCAGAATAGCCGTGATACAGGTACCGATATTCTGTCCGAACAGTACGTAAACCGCATTTCCCAGTCCGATCAGTCCGCTGGAAGCCAGGGCCTGAAGGATACCTACAGAAGCAGAAGAAGACTGAATGATCGCCGTAAATACTGCGCCTGCCAGGATTCCCAGGAACGGATTAGAGAATTTCGTCATCAGAGAAATAAAGGCCTCAGAGTCTCTCAGAGGCATCATCGCTGAGCTCATCATATCCATACCGATAAACAGGATACCAAGGCCGGCAACGATCAGGCCGTAATGATGTACTTTCTGTTTCTTGATAAATACTACAAGGGCAACTCCTAAAAATGCCAGCAGAGGCGCAACAGCTCCTACATCCAGGGCTATCAGCTGTCCGGTAATAGTCGTACCGATATTGGCGCCCATGATGATCCAGACTGCCTGCTGGAGAGTCATCATACCTGAGTTTACAAATCCAACTACCATAACGGTAGTGGCGGAAGAAGACTGGATAACTGCAGTAATGCCTGCTCCGACCAGTACTCCTAAGAAACGGTTTGCAGTAAGTTTTTCCAGGATCTGTTTCATTTTGTTTCCTGCGGCGGCTTCCAGGCCGTTGCTCATCATCTGCATGCCGTAAAGGAATAAGGCCAGTCCCCCTAAAAGGCTAAAAAAATCTGTAATTTTCACTTTTCTCCTCCATTTGTACTTTCACACATTTTTTACTTTAATTTAACCATATAATTACATTTATACCTGTTATGAAGGACGAATTCAAGAAGTATCTCTTTTATTTTACATGAATTTTACATTTTATATAAAGTCACCCTCCATGCACCAAAGGCAGACTGCCTGCGTACACAGAGGGTGTGTATGTGAAATATAGCCAGTTTTTCTAAATCTTCAAGAATAAGAATAAAATCCCTGTCCTGTTTTTTTACCGAGTTTTCCAGCCCGGACCATCTTTCTTAACAGCGGATGGGGACGGAACTTTGGATCCCCTGTCTCTTTTTGTAAAACCTCCATAATTGCCAGTACTACGTCGAGTCCCACTAAATCTCCCAAAGCCAACGGCCCCATAGGATGATTAGCGCCCAACTGCATAGCCGTATCAATATCTTCCGGAGAAGCCACTCCCTCTGCACACAGGCAGATCGCTTCATTGATCATCGGGATCAGTATCCTGTTCACGACAAATCCCGGCGCCTCCTGAACCTGTACAGGAATTTTCCCGATTTTTTCGCAAACCTCTTTTATCCTGCATATATCTTTCTCAGATGTTTGAGATCCACAGACAATTTCTACTAATTTCATAACAGGAGCCGGATTAAAAAAATGCATTCCTATTACAGGAACTCCTGCTTCCCTGCTGATTTCCGTCACAGATAAAGATGATGTGTTGGTGGCAAAAATACATTCCCCTGAACAGATATCTTTCAGTTCGCGAAAAGTCTGTTTTTTTATCTCCATATCCTCAACCGCAGCTTCTATGATCAGATCGCAGTTTTTACAGTCTGCTTTTCTCCCGGTGGAAATATTCTGTAAAATCTGCTCTGCTCCGTTTCGGTCAAGTTTCCCTTTGGCAACCAGCTTCCTAAGAGTAGAATCTATAGTTCTTTTCCCTTTTTCTGCGATTTCTTCATTGATGTCACAGAGGATCACTTCAAAGTCTTCTGCCTGCGCAAAAGCCTGAGCAATCCCTCTCCCCATAGTACCCGCGCCTATAATCCCTACCTTCATCCTCTTCTTCCTCTCTTTTCAAGAAATGCCTGCATCCGCTCTATTTGATCTTGTTTTTCAAAACAGTCTGCAAATAGATTGTTTTCATTTTCCAAACCATCTGCCAGGCTCATCTCCATTCCCTGATCAATGGCCTTTTTACTGTTTTTCACCGCTGCATGAGAATTCTTCACAATTCTTTCAGCCAGCAGATCTGCCTCTTTTTCCAACTCTTCCAAAGGATACACTGCATTGACCAGGCCCATTTTCAAAGCTGCGCTTGCATCTATATTTTCTCCTGTAAAAATCATTTCTTTTGCCCTGGCAGTTCCTATAAGCCTGGACAGCCGCTGGGTTCCTCCAAAACCCGGGATAATACCTAATCCCACTTCCGGCTGTCCGAAAACTGCGTTTTCTGAGCAGATCCTTATGTCGCAGCATAAGGCCAGTTCGCACCCGCCTCCAAGAGCATAGCCATTAACCGCTCCGATAACCGGTGCGGGAAACGCCTCTAGTTTTCGGAATACTTCCTTACCCTTTTTCCCAAACGCAAAGGCAGCTCTCCTGGATAAACCGCTCATCTGTCCAATATCCGCTCCGGCCGCAAAAGCACGTTTTCCCTCACCAGTTACCACCAGACATCGGGGCTTCCATAAAAGAATACTGTCTAAAGCCTTTTCAAGTTCTTCAAGGACCTGGATATTCAAAGCATTTAAGGCCTGAGGCCTTGCGATTTTCAGGATTCCCCCATAGCTTTTTTGATAACAGATAATATTTTCCAAAATACCGCCTCCTCTCAGCTTTCTCTTTCCACTACAGTCGCACAGCCCATGCCCCCGCCTATGCATAAAGTAGCTAATCCTTTTCTGAGATTCCTTCTTTGCAGTTCATAGAGAAGAGTCACCAGGATCCTGCAGCCGGAAGCGCCCACAGGATGGCCTAAAGCAATGGCTCCTCCATTAACATTCAATTTTTCAGCCGCTATATTCAGTTCTCTGGCCACTGCTATAGCCTGAGAAGCAAAGGCTTCGTTTGCTTCTATCAGATCGAAGTCTTCTATATCCAGTCCTGTCTTTTCCATTACTTTTCTGCTGGCCCAAACAGGACCGATGCCCATGATCGCCGGGTCTACACCGGCTAAAGCCCCTGCTTTCCATACAGCCATTGGCTTTACATGAAGCTCCTTTGCCTTCTCCTCGCTCAGCAGGATCACTGCCGCCGCGCCGTCATTAATCCCGGAAGAATTAGCCGCCGTCACGGTCCCTCCTTCCAGAAATGCCGGGCGCAGCCGCGCTATACTGTCTGCAGTTGTTCCTGGGCGGATCCCTTCATCCCTATCAAAAAAAATCGTTTCTTTTTTCTTTCGTACGGTAACCGGTACTATTTCCTCCTGGAATTTTCCCTGTTCCCTGGCCTTTGCCGCTTTATCCTGGCTCTTTGCCGCAAACTCATCCTGTTCTCTTCTGGATATATTCCATTTTTTTGCTATATTTTCCGCAGTGATCCCCATATGATACTGATGAAAGGCGTCGGTTAACGCATCATTGACCATGGTATCCATCAACTCTCCATTCCCCATCCTGTATCCGAAACGTCCCTGGGGAATCGCATAAGGAGACATGGACATACTTTCCATGCCACCAGCCACTACCACATCCGCATCTCCTGCAAGTATCATTTCTGCTGCCTGATTGACACAGTTCAGTCCTGATCCGCACACAACGTTCATAGTGACTGCAGGAGTTGTCACAGGGATCCCGGCTTTTATGGATGCCTGTCTTGCCACATTCTGTCCCTGTCCCGCCTGGATCACACAGCCCATGTATACCTGGTCAATATGTTCAGGCAAAATCCCTG
>DWUY01000014.1 GCA_019120515.1 Candidatus Blautia avicola
AGGCCAGAGGAAGGGCCTTTCCATTTCTGTAAAGGCAGGTGTCACCTTCCTTTTTTAAAAGAGTATAGCCTGCCGGAGGCCTGTTTGCGGTCACATACCGCACACCCATCAGGTTTAGAAAAATTGGATTATCCGTTGCCGCCTCCATAAGGTAGTTCCGGAAATGCCGGTTTACCTGAAAGGTTTTGTCCCGGAATCCGGCATAATCCTGATTGTAGGCAGAGGAGTAAATGCTGGAAATGTTCTGCCCTATATCCCGGATCCGGTTCATATCTGCAAATTCCCGGGTACCTCCTTCCAGTTCTTCCATACGGTACCAGCCTTTGTCTTTTTCTAAAGTTTCTTTAATAAGATCTGTTTTTTCCAGATTTATGATTTCTTCATAGTCCCCTGCCGGGAGCATTTTCTGCCACTGACTATTCATGGCCCACCCGGAGAAGAAAAGGATCCCAACGGAAAACAACAGAGGCCATGGAAACCTGGGAAATTTTCTATAAATCTTTTCGGACAATAAAAAGAGAACCATATCAGCCGCCACCGCCAGACCGATCCCTCCAATAAGCCATTTCTGGGAAATTCCCTGAACATTCTCCTGAAAAAAGCTATAGCCGATGAGAAAAATCCCCGGTAAAACATGGACAAAAAAATCTGACCTGCCTGATCTGCCCCTGCCTTTTCTGAGATTTTCTACATACTTCCCTGTTTCCAGACAGACCAGGGGAAGGAAAGGAATAAACACTTTATCCTTCACATACAATCCGCCGTTTAAAAGATATCCGAATACCGGAACAAACAATATAAGCAGAAGCCCCGGGGGAATGATCTTTTTCTTCCAGCTTTCTTTTCTCAGAAAGTTTCCCACCAGACTGCTCAGACTCAGGTAAGTCAGTCCCAGGCCATAAGGGCTGTAAAAGAAGCGAAGGGGAGACAGGGAAAAGAGTCCCATTCCTTCTGTTGTGTTCCCCCCGCTTCCTCTGGACAGCAGCACTATCGCCGTAGGAACCAGAAGTATCCCGCACAGGCAGACAGAAAGTGTAAGGGGCCTGATAAAACCTCCTGCCTTTTTCCCAAAGTCCTTCCAGGAAAATTTTTCTGTCCGGGCAATATAAGTCCCTGCACCATACAAACCCAGGGCCAGAATTCCTCCCACACTGAAATAAAAGCTGGTCAGTATCATTCCTGTAATTCCCAGGAACAGCAATCCTTTCTTTTTTTCCTGGAGAAATCTGTCTGTCCCTATAAGGGCCAGACACAGAAAGGGCATATAGTTTACAAACATGATCTGATTATAGGAGTGAAAAATCAACGGCCCGGCCAGGGCAAACATACAGGCTGTCCAAAAGGCCGTATTGTTCCCGGAAAATTTCTTTTTTATCCATTGGTAAAACAATACCACAGAGGCTCCGTAAGCAGCTATGCTGCTTGCCATTATATACAGGTCCATTGGCACAAAGGGCAGCAAATAGGAGTACAGGATCACGGGGCTGAAAAACCCGTAATAGGAGAAATTGTAGATATTCTGTCCTCCGCCCAGGTTCCAGGCGATATCAGGAAAAAGATTCCCTGTGGCATAAAATCTCTTCCGGAAGTAATCCGGAAGCACACTGTGCTGGCTGATCCAGTCTACCCTGGAGCCGAAAATCCCGTACTGTAGGACAAAGAGCCAGCACAGCGCTAAGGCTATCCCAAATAAGATCCAGATGTTTTTATCTGCCTGGATTTTTTTCCCATTCCCTTTCTTCGCCTGTCTCTCCACTGCTCTCTTCCTCATCTGTATTTCCGCCTTTCTCTTCCGTCACCGGGAACTCCAGGATCACCTTAAATAAGTCCCCGTCAATCTCTACATGCAAGGTTCCTCCCATATTCGCCGCATAAGCGGAGGCTATAGCAAGCCCCAGACCATGGCCCTGGGTAGTCCTGGCCTTATCCCCCCGGACAAACCGCTCCGTGATCTCTTCCGGAGCAAAATCCATTTCATAGGAGGCGATATTCTTGATCACAGCCAGGATCCGGTTCCCCTGTTTCCTGGTTTCCATATAAATCCTGGTATTCTCTAAAGAATACTTCAGGGCGTTCTCCAGGAGGTTCTGGGCCACCCGGTACATTTTCAGATTATCTCCCAGGAAAGGAAGGGGATCCTTGGAAAATTTCCGCCGGATGTCTCTCCCGCTGGCTGTGATGGCATCTTCCATATCTCCCAGAGTCTGCTCCAGAAGCCGGTTCATATCCAGGATCTCCAAATTTAACTGTTCAGAACCGCTGGCCGCCTTGGAAAGATCAAAAAGATCCTGGATCATATTCTTTAACTGCTCCTGTTTTTCGGCAATAGCTTCCACATAGTCTCTGGCCTGGTCCGGAAGTTCTTCCTGTTTCAGCAGGTCCGTATAGCCCACCATAGAGGTAAGGGGCGTTTTCAGATCATGGGACATATTGGTGAGAAGCTCTGCCTTCAGCCGCTCTGCCTGGACCTGTTTTTCCACACTTTTTTTCATAGCGGACTCGATATTTTCCAGAAAATTTTCTGCTTCTTTTAAGAAAGAAGTATCCGGTATCCGGTAATCTTCATCCAGCTTTTCTCCCTCTGCCACCTGCCGGATCTGATAGGACAGATAACCTGCATCTCTTACCAGGGAACTACTAAAGCAGACTCTTAAAAGCAGGAGAAAAACCAGCGCACTGCAGATTCCTGCCACTATGGTTTCCCAGCTGGTATACCAGTTCCATGGCCCCATTGTCAGCCATAAAACTGCTGCCGTAAGGATTTCTCCCGCTATCAGAAGCCCCCGGAACTTATGCTGAAACTGCTTTTCCAGAGAGGTTCTCTTTTTATACTGGCGGATCTGCTGACAGATAAAAGAGGTATCCTTTCCGATTCCAAGTCCGAACTTCCGGACAAGCAGGAAAAGAGAGGCGATCAGCAGGAGCAGGCACAGGGACATGCGCAGAAGATACTGAAAAATATCGTAAAAATCCAGCAAGACATAGCCCCATACATACATTTCCCATCCAAAAACAGGAAATGACCCTATATAGAGCACAATGGATACCGCCAACAGGAGAACCAGGATTTCTGTCCAGATCCTGTCCGGCTTTGACAATCTGAAACTGGATTTTAAAGGCCAGTTTTTCAGATAATCCCTGAATAAAAATCCGATACCGATACTGCTGATCCCTGTCAGGATTCCCAGAGCCACTGCAGCTTTAAAGCACGAATCTTTCAGTTCCTGCGCCATATAATAATAATCTTCTCTCATACTGGCATATCCGGCATATATATAAGTGAGGCTCAGAAAAATCAGTGCCAGAAATAACCCGGCCCCCAGCAGGATCTCTTCCTGTCTTTTACTTAATCTTTTCAATTTTATACCCAATTCCCCACACCACCTTTAAATATTTCGGATTCTTCGGCGTGATCTCAATTTTTTCCCGGATCCGCCGGATATGGACCATTACTGTGTTTTCCACTCCATATGCCTGTTCCTGCCACACCCGGGTATAGATCTCTTCCGCGGAAAAAACATAGCCTGGATGGCTCATCAGAAGCTCCAGGATTTTATATTCTGTCGCCGTCAGCCGCACAGGCTGGCCGTCTACAGTCAGCTCCTTGGTATTCCGATCCAGGACCAGTCCTCCGTTTCTTAACTGGCTGCCGTCCTCCTGGATTTTTGCCGCTCCCAGTGCAAAATATCGCCTAAGCTGAGACTTCACCCTGGCCATCAGCTCCTGGGTATTATAGGGCTTTGTCACATAGTCGTCTGCCCCCATAGATAATCCCAGGACCTTATCGCTTTCCTCTGTTTTCGCCGACAATATGATGATGGGTATATTGTTTTTCTCCCGGATCTTCATCAGGGCGGAAAGGCCGTTAAGCCTGGGCATCATCACGTCCAGCAGAATAAGATGGATCTGTTCCGTCATAAGACAGTCCAGAGCCTCCATGCCGTCATAAGCCTTATACACTTTATACCCTTCCAGTTCCAGCAGTTTTCCCAGGGACTTTACAATCTCCCGGTCATCATCAACAAGCAGTATATGGTAGCTGTCCATTCTTTTAGTCCTCCCTTTGTTTTGTACAGGCTCATTGTAGCAAAAGAAACTAAGATTTTTTTAAATGAATTCTGACATTTTTCTTAAGATTTCTGAAATACTATAACCTTTCTCAACAGGTATGTCTAATCTTTTAACAGAAGTTATCCTCCGTGTACAAAGGACCAAACAGTCCCTTGTACACGGAGGGTACTATAATTATAGAAAAATGGCGCCGCCGCATTAATCATAGTTTACTAACGCGGCGGCGCCATTTTTCTCTCTATTCACTTTCTCTCAGCCGCTCTACCACGCTTTTCTTCTGGGTCTGCTGATAAGCTGCCAAAGAAATCCCGGCGGCTATGACCGCGCACAGAGGGATCATAAGGATAAAGGGCCAGGGGTTGTACCGGTACTGGAAGCATAACACCACGTTGTTCAGGGCGCTGACCAGATAATAGGCGCCTACACTGCCCAGGACTATGCTGCCCACTCCGGAGACCAGGATATAGTATCCGCTTTCCCAGAGGAGCATTTTCCTGATCTGGCCTTTGGTCATACCGATGCTCTGCATAGCGGCCAGCTCCTGGTTTCTGGAAAGGATCCCGGTAAGCATAGAATTGGCAAAGTTTAAAAGCCCGATGATCGCGATCACAGCACAGAGGGAATAGCCTACAGCTGCCACAGCATTCACCATACCGGAAAATTCTGTCTCCAGACTGTCCTTCGAAAGATACCCCATAGAAGAGTTCACCTGCTGGGTATAATTCTCCAGATAAGAGTCAAAAGCCGGCTGATCTTCCTCCTGTACCCTATAGCTTTTTGCAAACAGGATCCCATTGGAGGACGCCTTCACATCTTCCAGAGGAACCACTATTGTGAGAGCATTTGCAGAAAACATGTGCATGTTCATACTGTTTGGAAGAGGTTCTATCACCGCCATTACCTGGTATTCTTTCTCTTTTGTATTGGTGTAATACCAGTCTGTCACTTCCCCTTTATCGTTGGTTTCCATGATCTGTTCAGAGTTTTCTGTAGGATAAGAAAGAGTGATCCCATCCCCCGGTTCATAAATGCTCGCCCTGTCATTTCCTTCACTGTCAAACTGCTGCACCAGCACATAATCTCCGGTGGCAAATTTTTCTAAATCTATGGTTCCTGCCACAGCCTTCAGCTTAGACAGGAGAGAATCTGAATAGGCGTATCGATCCTCATCGATCCGCCCCTTTCCTTCAATGGCTCTCAGGGCTTCTTCCCTTATACTTTTATATTCCGTATACATTTTGCCTTCCTGATAAAGTTTCTCATACCGCTGCCGGCCGGTTTCAGAAAGGGTATGTCTTATCCCCAGGTCGGTCCATAACTCCCCGCTTTCAAGGATCCCCGGCTGGCTGTCTGCCCCGGCAAGATAGGTTTCATCTATGGAAAAATCAGAGGTTATAGGAGAAGCTCTGGTAAAGTTGGCGTTTCCGATCATATAATCTCCCACCAGTCTCGCCTCCAGATACTGGTCCATCCGGAAGCTTCCCACTCCAGTCATTACCACTTCCAGAAGTATGATACTGAAAGAAAGGGACAATACCACGATCAGGGTTTTCTTCTTATTCCTTCCCAGATTTGCCAGGGCCATTCTGGAGATCCTGCCTCCCTTTTGGCCTTTCTTTTTTCTCCGGCGCTTGATTCCTCCCTCTGTATAGCGGACAGCCTCTATGGGAGAAACTTTCCCTGCGATCCTGGCCGGTTTTCTGCAGCTGATAAACACTGTTGCCAAAGAAAACAAGGCGCCAAACACAAAGATCCAGGGACTGAAATAAATCTTCCCGGTTCCCTCATATCCTGAAAATCGGGTGAGAAAGGGGATCAGGAGCTGCCCTGCGAGAAATCCCAGGACCAGTCCCAGAGGAATCCCTACTGCCGAAAGCTTCCATACCTGACGGTAGACCAGATTTTTCAGTTGTTTTTTCGTGGTTCCTACAGTTTTCAAAAGGCCGTAGAAACGGATTTCCTTTAAAATAGATAGCTGGAAAATATTGTAGATGATCAGGTATCCGGTGATCAGGATCACCAGAAAAGCCCCTGCCAGAAGGATCAGGGTTTCCGGGTCCAGATTTTCCGTCCGGGAAGTCAGATAGGCCCAGTTTGTGCCGTATTCGATCACCTGATCCGGATCTGTATTCTCCCCGGCCTCCCCCTGGGGCACATAGCCTGCGTCTCGGATGATCTCTTTTATATTTTCCTCAATATTCCTGGCATTGGCAAAGAAAATATTGCCGCTGATCAGTCCGCAGATATTTCCTGTCTGCCGGTAATTTTCCACAAAATCCTGCTCTGTATAGCCCTGGCTCAGCTTCTCATAATAAGCCTGGGATACATAAAGCTCGCTGGCATAGCTGATCTCATTTCCTTCATACCAGCCGCAGAGAGTAAACTCCTGTTTTACTTTCTGCCCCATAAATTCAAACTCCAGAGGGACTTTCTCTCCCAGTTCCGGAGAAATCCCCAGGGCTTCCAGTACAATCGTATCTGCCACCAGTTCCTCTTCTTTTTCAGGAAGTCTTCCTTCTTTCAGCCTGGCAAAGCTCTGGTCCAGCTCTCCTTCTCCGCTGGCTACCCGGATCTCTGCCTGGCGCTGCCGGACATTATCTGCCATGCTGATATAAATATTATAAGTAGAGGATTTTACCAGGGGATTATCTGTGATCTTCTCATACTGTTCCCTGGTCACATGCTTTAATCCGGCGTGGAATTTTCCTCCCACTTCCATCATAGTCTGCTCCTGGAACACCTGTCCCATGCCGATCCCCATAGAAAATACCGCAGTAAACAAAAGGCTGGTCAGGCAGATGGCGCCTATGGCAAACAGGTTCCGCATACGGTTCTTTTTCATGCTCCGGGCGGAAAGCTTCCGGATCACTTTCTGGTTATTATTCCGCATACGCTCACCCCCTGTCCTCAAGGATCCTGCCGTCCTCGATCCGTATGATCCGGTCACACAGCTGGGCCAGTTCCTCGGAATGGGTGATCATCACAATGGTCTGGGAAAAACGGGAGTTGGTCAGCTTCAGCAGCCCCAGCACCTCCTGGGAAGTCCTGGAATCCAGGTTCCCCGTTGGCTCATCCGCCAGCAGGATCGCCGGCTTTGAGGCCAGGGCTCTGGCAATGGCCACCCGCTGCTGCTGTCCCCCGGAAAGCTGGTTGGGAAGGTTGTAGATCTTATCTTTGATCCCCAGAGTTTCTATGATCTCTTCCACATATTTTTTATCCGGTTCCTCCCCGTCCAGTTCAATAGGAAGGACTACATTTTCATAAACATTCAGCACAGGGACCAGATTATAATTCTGGAATACAAAGCCGATATTCCGCCTCCGGAAAATAGTCAGCTTTGTCTCATTCAGACTGAAAATATCCCTTCCTCTTACAAAAACTTTGCCTTCTGTAGGATAATCCAGCCCTCCCAGCATATGGAGCAAAGTGGATTTTCCCGAACCGCTGGTCCCTGCCACAGCTACAAATTCTCCCTCCTCCACTGACAGATCCACCCCGTCCAGAGCCTTCACCAGACTGGCGTCTTTACCATAATATTTTTTCAGACCCACTGTCTTTAAAATTTCCATATAAACCCTTCCTTTCCATAAAGGTGTTATGGCATCAGACAAAATTGAGAATATTTGTCGAATACCATAACTTCTTTATTTTTTTCTGTTTATATTATACGGAAAATTTCTGACAGTCTCCTGACATGTCCCGGTATTTTTTCTGACAGTTTTGTCAGGATTCCCGGCTTTTTAAAAGGTAAAGGGAAAAGCAGCTTCCTTCTCCTGCTCTGGAGGATACCGTAACATAGCCTTTCTCTTTCTGGAGGATCAGCTGGGCCAGATAGAGTCCCAGACCGGTACCTTCCTCCTGCTCTACCTGTTCTCCCCGGTAAAATCGCTGGAAGATCTTATTATACTCTTTCTCCGGTATCCCGGGGCCCTGGTCCCGGATGTTCACCTGGACATACATCTCCAAGGGCCTTACCTGTATCTTTATCCGGCTGCCCGCCGGGGAATATTTCACTGCATTTTCCAGGATATTTCCCATAGCTTCTGCAGTCCATTTGGGGTTATGCACAGGAGAACAGGAAGCAAAGGGTTCTGCCTCCAGGCTGATCTTTTTTTCTCTGGCCTGAGCATATACTCCGCTGATACTTTTGGCAATAGTCTCTTCCAGGGGCGCCGGTCTGCTCTCAAAGGTCAGGATCCCCTGTTCCAGCCGGGAAGCTTTTACCAGATTTTTCATCAGCCACTGGATCTTTTCCGCCTGCTCCTGGTTCCGTTCCAGGAACATTTCCTGTTCTTTTTTCGTAAGTTTTTCCTCTTTAAGGATTTCTGTATTCATAAGGATATTAGCCAGAGGCGTCTTCAGCTGATGAGAAAGATCAGAAAGAAGAGCAGCGATCTCTCCCTTCTCTTTTCCCGCTTTTTCCCGTTCCAGAGAAGACCTGCGCAGCACCCGGCAAAGCTGTCCCAGAAGCTTGGACTCCATCTCTTCTTTGCAGTCCTCTTCTCCCAGGGTTCCCGTCTGTTCATAGGTCTGAAGGGCTTTTGAAAACCTTTTCAGTTCCCTTCGATAATAGAGTCCCGCCGCCAGACAGACAGCTATACATAAAAGGATACAGCCTGCGCAGATCCCATACATGAGCTCTTCTGTCATCCTCATTCCTCCCATATATAACCGATCCCCCGGATCGTCTTGATGTATCTGGGACTGGAAGGATCTTTCTCGATCTTTTTCCGAAGCCTTCCGATATTTACCTGAAGGGTGTTGGGATTTACAAATTTCCCATCCAGATCCCACACGGCTTCCAGGATCTGATTCTGGGTCAGCACCTGGTTCTTGTTTTCCAGAAAATATTTCAGGATCCTGTACTCTGTCACACTGCACTCCATCTCCTGGTTTTCCTTCCATACTTTGATCAGATCCTGATCCAGAACAATGTCTCCGGATCGTAAAATATGAGCTTCTTCTTTGTCCATGTTCCTGTCCAGCAGCTTTGCCAGACGGAGTTTCAGCACTGCTATGGAAAAAGGTTTTGTCATATAATCATCCGCTCCCTGGGATAGGCCCATGATCTCATCTGTCTCCATATCCCTGGCTGTAAGCATGAGAATAGGCACCTGAGAAGTTTCCCGGATCTTCCGGCACAGGTCGTTTCCGTCCATATCAGGAAGGTTCAGGTCCAGCAGGATCCCCTGAGGGCTTTCCTGCAAAAAAAGCCGGTATCCCTCCTTCCCGCTTGAAGCCTGAAGCGCCTGGTAGCCTTCCTGAGTCAGAGAAAAAGCAATGCCCTGGCGCAGTCCCTGGTCATCTTCGATCACTAATATTTTCATTTTCCTCTCCTTTATACACCAAGTTGTTTATGGTATCCTGCCACAGTTTCATAGTCTCCGTAAATAAAATAATAATCTGCCTGGGCCTCTCCTTCTGTGTACACATAGGTTCCGTACATGGGAATATCACAGCACAGGACCGTATGTCCGGATCCGATCCCAAGGCCGTATCCCCGGTAAGACCAGATCAGAGGCATACGCATCTTTTTCCCGCCGAAACTGATATATCTGGCCTTGTGGCTTAAAGGTTCCTGATTGGCTGCCAGGATCCCTTTTGCAAGGATCTTTTCTTCTCTCGCCCATGCAAAACAGGTCCTGGTCCTGGATCTTCCGTCTGCTGTTCTGGGAATTTCCTGATCTTCTTCCAGCAGCTTCTTTCCCCTGATATCGAAAAATGTGAGCGCTCCCGTCTTTTTCCTGATCCGTACAACCAGCTGATCTGTAGCAAGCTCTACCGTATTCTTCCCTGCCCTGGCCCTCCAGGCCACTGCAGTTTCCGGCTCGCTGTCCCAGAAGCCCTGAGGGAACTTTCCGTCTTTTCCCCGGATAAACTGTACACGGATCACAGAGGCGCCCAGAGGGGTCAGCCGCAGGGTACCGTACCTGCTCCTGAGGGTCAGACAGGCTCTGCTTTTCTTTACCTCCAGGATCTCCCCTTCCCCGGGACCGGGCTTTTCTCCCTCCATGAAAGCTCTTAAAACCTGGGTATCCGGGATATCCCCAAACCCCCGGGGCGAAGGATTTACCGGAAGAGGTCTGGGCGCCTTCTGGATCAGCCGGATCTCTTCTGTTGATAAGGAGTCCTTTTTCGCGCGCTCTTCTGTTTTTTCCTCTGCTCTTACTGGGTAATGATCTCTTCTCCGGGGCTGTTTTTCTTTCTTTTTGCCATCCGCAGCCTTTCCCGGATCTTGTTTTTTCCCTTCCAGGATCTCCATATGCTTCTTTGCCGGCACCGGTTTTCCGATCAGATCTGTAAGGTCCTCTCCATGGACCACTGCCAGTTCATGAAGGGCCCTGGTCGCCGCCACATACAGCAATTTTACATAGCCGTCTTCCCAGGGATATTTCTCTTTGGAAGGGTCATAAAGGAGCACTGCGTCAAACTCCAGTCCCTTTGTATATTCCACCGGCAGCACCAGGATCCCCCTGTCGAACCTGGCCGTCTCCGGATCATTGTCAGCCAGAGAGATCTGTTTTTCCAATTCCCGGCTGACTCTTCTGGTTTCTTCCTGGTCCCGGCAGATCACCCCTATGGTTTCACGGCCTTCTTCCTGCCATTTTTTCAGGATCTTAACCGTCTTTTCTATCTGTTCTTTTTCCCCTTTGCAGGCGGCCATGGATACTTCTTTTCCATGGCGGCGGACAGGTTCCACAGGATAAACCGGGAAGTTTCCATGGCGGAGGATCTCTGTGGCAAATCTGGAAATCTCCACCGTATTCCGGTAGCTCTTTTTCAATACCTGAAAGCTGTCGTAGGGGCCTGTAAGCAGCAGTTTCTGAAGTTCCTCCCAGTCATTGAGTCCATACCCGAAATGGATATTCTGGGAGATATCTCCCATGATTGTATAGGTACATCCCCGAAGGCAGTACGCCAGCGCTCCATAGGCCATCATGCCGAAATCCTGGGCCTCGTCCACGATCACATGACTGGCCTCCCGGATACCGTCTGTCTCCTTGATCCTTTTGTAAAGATAAGCCAGGGCGGCCAGGTCATACAGGTCAAACGCCTTTTCTATATAGGAAACCTCCCTACCCTTTTCCTTCTGTTTTTTGAGAAACTCCTCATATAATTCTAGTATAGAACCTTTCCATTCTTTCTTTCCGAAATGCCATCTACAGGAACGGAAGAATTCTTTTTTCTCTTCCGGAGTATAGGAAATCTCCTTTCCTGTCAGCTCATTTTCCAGTTTTGCTGTAAGGATCTGATTCAGCATCAGGATCTTTTCTTCCATAGACATCTGGGGATTGCTCTCCAGATACCGGAGGATGGATTCTCTGCCAAGAAGAAGAACTCCGGTTTTTTCCAGGCGTATATCTTCCTGGGGGACCACGGCCTTTTCATATTCCCTGCAGAAATCTTCCAGATCATGAAACCAAGCCAGGCTTCCTTTTAACGTTATATTTTTATCCTCTTTATCCACCTGGCGGATCTGATATTTTTCCTCATCCCAGTCCTCATAGAGCAGCCTTACAAACAGCTGTTCCATGGTCATCTGAGATACCCCGTATACGTCCAGATCCGGCAGAACACTGGTGATATAGTTCAGCAGGAGCCCGTTGCTTCCGATAATGTAAAAATCCTCCGGACGGAAGGTTTCTTTATAGTTGTACAGTATATAGGAGATCCGGTGCATAGCCACCGTTGTCTTTCCGGAGCCGGCCACTCCCTGAACGATCATGTTTGTCTTGGGGGATTTTCGGATGATCTCATTTTGTTCCTTCTGTATGGTGGCGATGATCTCTCCCAGGACTGCTTTCTTATTCTTTGCCAGATATTTGTTCAAAAGCTCGTCTGTGGCTACGATATCTGAATCATAAAAATCTTTCAGCCGGTCATTTTCAATCTCATAAGTCCGTTTCCGCCGCAGATCAATATGATAAGTCCCCTGGTCTTTTACCGTATAGCTGCAGGGCCCCAGGGCGTTTTCATAATAAACAGACGCCACCGGAGCTCTCCAGTCAATGACCAGAGGCTCTGTATTTCCCTTGGTGATCCCCACTCTCCCCACATAGTAAGATTCCTCCCAGGGGGTCTTGGAATCTTTAAAATCGATCCGGCCGAAATAAGGTTTCTTTCTTGCCCGCTCACACCGGAGAAGTTCTCTCTGATTTTCTTTTAACTGAGACTGGGTGTTATGGAGAAGAGAAAGAGCTTCCTTATCTTTCGGCCCATAGGTTTCTATTAAATCATGAAGTTCTTCTGACAACCCCCGGATATTCTCCCTGGTTTTTTCAAGGTTTTCCCGGGCCGTATCCAGGATCAGGGCCAGCTGTTTTTCTTCCGCTTCTCTGGACAGCCCCCAAACAGGGCGGAAGGCTTTCTTCTCATTCATATCCATTATTTCTCCCATCGTTAATCTTGTACACTGAGGGTATCACCTTCCTATATAAAATTCAACCGCTTTCTGTCAGACTTTTCTATTCCCCTTATCAGCCTTTGAAATTGAACTTTTTTTCTGTTTTTTATATTTATTTTTGAACTTTTGTATTTTCTATTGAACTTTTTATAAATATGTACTATAATGCAGTCAATCTGTTGAACTTTCGGAGGAAAAATATGTTAAAAGAAACTTTTGCTGAACGCTTAAAGACGGCAATGGACCTCCAGGGCAAAAAGCAGGTGGATCTTATCCGCATCGCTTCCCAGCAGGGGGTTAAACTTGGAAAAAGCCATATCAGTCAATATGTAAACGGAAAGACCCTTCCCAGAGGAGACATTCTTCATTTCCTGGCGGAAACCCTCCAGGTGGAGGAAGAATGGTTAATGGGAAAAGAAAATCAGACAAATCAGACCAGGGGAGAAAGAAAAATGAGAGAATTTAAGAAATCATCTAAATTAGACAATGTATTATACGACGTAAGGGGACCGGTGGTAGACGAAGCCGAAAGAATGGAAGACGCAGGGATGCAGATCCTGAAGCTGAACATCGGCAATCCGGCGCCCTTTGGCTTTAAAACCCCGGACGAAGTGATCTACGACATGCGCCGGCAGCTTACCGACTGCGAAGGTTATTCTTCCGCAAAGGGGCTGTTCTCTGCCAGAAAAGCCATCATGCAGTACGCCCAGCTAAAGAAGATCCCCAATTTATCGATAGAAGATATCTATACAGGAAACGGGGTCAGCGAACTGATCAACCTGAGTATGTCCGCACTGCTGGACAATGGAGACGAGATCCTGATCCCTTCTCCGGACTATCCTCTGTGGACTGCCTGCGCCACTTTAGCAGGAGGAAAAGCCGTTCACTATATCTGCGACGAGCAGTCCGACTGGTATCCGGACATGGAAGATATCAAAAAGAAGATCACAGACCGGACAAAAGCTATTGTTATCATCAATCCCAACAACCCTACAGGAGCTCTTTATCCCAGAGAGGTTTTACAGCAGATCGTGGATATTGCCAGAGAACATCAGCTGATCATTTTCTCTGATGAAATTTACGACCGTCTGGTCATGGACGGGGAAGAACATG
>DWUY01000228.1 GCA_019120515.1 Candidatus Blautia avicola
GAAGATCCCAAGTCCCAGGTCTCCTGCCGGGATTCCTATATGAAATACATAGATTATGTTTCCAAGAATGCCGCCCGCTGCCGTGCAGTCTTCATATAGAAGCACTTTATCCCCGGTGTGCGTCCTGTCTGCGAAGTCGGCGATCACCCCCAGTTCCACTATAAAAGAAAAAAGGCCGCCCGACACGGCGACCCCTGCGCTAAGTCCGATTACTGCCAGAAGTATCTGTTGTGCCCACATCGATCTCTTCTCCTCTCCGCTCCGAATCCTCGATCAGTGTTGTCTGGATATCATTCTCATACAGCCGCATCTGAACCTCCATGGGGGTAGGATCTACAGTAAATCTTTTCTTTCCAAAATGATTAAAAAAGATCAGTATTCCTGCAGTAATCCCTATAGAATATGAGACTTCCAGTATTGTAAATCCACTTGTCCCCTGTCCGGTTATCAACTCATGGATCTGTCCGAAAAGTTTCGTCACATCCACATCGTTATTAAATGCCATGATGGAAAAGGCGGCTCCGAAGAAAGTCACTGCTGCCACGAATGCCGTCTTTATAATATGCCATGCAAAGGCCGGCGTTTTCTGGTACTCATATGTCACGATAATGTCTGTCTCTCCCAGATTCTGGACATCTGTTTCCGGAAATTTTTCGTGGATGCAGGCTATGATCTTAAGAACCGAAACCACACGTCTCTGCCTTCCGCTTTTCTTAAATCTGACGATCTTAAGCGTCTTGATCTTTGCCAGCATCAGCATGTCCGTGCATTCCATACTCAGCAGGAAGTGGCAGATTCTGTGTATGTTACCAGGCAGACGATTTCAAAATGGGAGCTAGGAAAAAGCGTACCAGATGAGGCGTCGCTGTTTCTGTTGTGTCAGTGCCTGGAGATTGATCTTGGGGAGAAAAATGTATTAAAGAAATATATTACTGATAAGCAATCCCTGTTCCTGATCATTCTGGCAGTTATGTTTTCTCCGGCAGTCATAGGAATCCGCTATTGTTTGTTTAAAATGGGGAAACTTGAAGATAAAAAATTCAAAATTATGATGCAGGGCAGCTCTGAAGAATAAAAACTTTTCGCAATAAAAATTCCAGATAATACCTACTTTTCTCCTGTTTGATGTAGAATAGAAAGAAAAAAATTTTACATGCAGGAGAAAAGTATGC
Organism: Candidatus Blautia avicola; assembly: GCA_019120515.1. Lineage (GTDB taxonomy): Bacteria > Bacillota > Clostridia > Lachnospirales > Lachnospiraceae > Blautia > Blautia avicola. Next base: position 1,173 of record DWUY01000228.1, read on the forward strand.
CGAAAAAGAAAATGAAGAAAAAGGCCGACTGGCTTACAAAGACAAAGAAGCGAAAGATGAAGAAAAAAGACAGAGGGATTGTGGAAATCATGATGCTTACCCATCACTTTTTTAAAGAACTTCCACAATGGCTCAATGAGATGACAGATCCGAGACACCCTTCCTATACCATTTACAGCCAGGCGGATCTGGTGCTGATGGGGATGCTGAAAAATATGTGCGCAGTAAAGAGTATGCGCTCCATGGAAGAAAACTTTAATGAAGATGCGTGTATTGCGACCCTCCGGATCCTGTCCGGTGATCAGGAGCTTTCGGAAATGCCGCATGCGGATACGCTGAATGATTATCTGGAACGCCTTTCTCCACAATGTCTGGCGGAGGTGAGAAAAAAGATGGTGAAGAGCCTGATCCGAAAGAAAAGCTTTTCCCGTTCCAGACTGCTGGGGAAATACTGGAGAGTCATCATAGATGGGACAGGGCTTTTCTACTTTCGGGAAAAGAATTGCGGGAATTGTCTTGTGACAACCGTCACACGTGAAGTAGCCGGAAAAGAGGTGAAGTTAAAGAGATATTATCATAAAGTTCTGGAGGCTAAACTGGTGTTGGCGCCGGGGATCATCATCAGTCTGGACACGGAGTTTATAGAAAATGAGAACGAGGACGTCAGCAAGAACGATTGTGAGCTCAATGCGGCAAAAAGACTGCTGGAACGGCTGCACAGGGATTATCCGAGACTGCCTATCTGTCTGCAGGGGGACGCGCTCTATGCGGCAGAGACGGTCATGAAGATCTGCCGTGGCTATGGATGGAAATATATCCTGACACAAAAAGCGACACGCCAGAAAGCGTTGGCGGAGAGCTATGAATGGATTGCCCTGGGAGGCGGCGCGAAAACTGTGAAAGGGATCGGGAAGGAAGCCGGGGCCGGGGAATATATCAATCATGTAGAGGAAACAGCCGGAAAGGAAGAGGAAGCGGATATATACCGTTACTGGTATGAAGCAGAGGAAGATGGGAAGAGAGTAGCCCATGAATTCCAGTGGATCACAAATATAGAGCTGACGAAGAGAAACCTGGAGGAAATGGTAGAAGCAGGGCGAGGGAGATGGAAAATAGAAAACGAAGGGTTCAATAACCAGAAAAAAGGGATTTATAATATTGAGCATTTAAACAGCCGGGACAGCAATGCGATGAAAAACCATTACCTGATCACACAGATAGCAGACATCGTTATGCAGATCTACCTGTCATACAGCCCCTTGAGGAAAGAGATCGGACAGCCAATAAAAAATACATCTTCAAGGCTACTGGAAAGTTTTCGAAGACAAACAGTAACGGATGAAGATGTATCCTACATATCGAGATACACAACCGTATATCTCGAATAACAAGGTAATTATACAACAGGTGGTGATGGAATGGAAGATGAAAAAAAGTAAATATCCACATTTTTTGGGGAAGAGGAGTCCGTATGGCTTTGAGATGTGGATAACTGTTCCATCGCAGTTACCAGTTGTGCAAAAATATATACGATAAAACGCCCTGACTGAAAAGCAGGGATTTCCAATATTTATTCTTTGCCGCTGGATGCAGGGTATCGGGTTTGTTTTGTTTGCTCTTTACTCTAGAACTCTGAAAGATAATGTGGCATATATTTTGCTTTTTGCGATGTGTACAGGCTATATAACCTATCAATATTATTTGCTTGGCCTGGAGAGAAAAGATGAGTAAAATAAGCATAAAGTGACTAAAAAAATCTAAAAGGTCTTACTGAATTGAGTATAGAAATCCCTTGCCTGTTTCATATTTATATGTTATCCTATTCCATAATTTAGTAGACGAGGTGAGAAGGGATGATTAACTTTTTCTGCA
>DWUY01000229.1 GCA_019120515.1 Candidatus Blautia avicola
TCCGGAATGTGAGGATGACAGCTATAATTACTATAAAAATAAGGGACGCTGGTATGATACCTTTGACTGGGATCAGATCTATCAGGTGATACAAAATGATCTGGCCCAGGTCGCTGAAATGACAGAACTGCGGTTCGCCGGTGATGAAAGCTATGAGCCGGCAACACAAGCCCTGGTAGGAGGGGACCTGATACAGAGCGCAGTGCAGAACAGCACTGCGGTTGCTCCGGGACAGACCTTTTCCTGGCAGACCTATTATGGAGGCAGCGACCATCTGATCATTATTGTATGGCAGTAAAAAAATACTTGCAAGAAAGAAAAAATAGTGGTATTCTTACTATGAACACGATAGTTATTTCAGCATAAGAGTGGACCGAGAGGTCCACTCTTATCGTTTGTATACCAGAAGGCTTTTTGAAATGCAGGAAAGAAGGTGAGGATTTGAGTAAGAAAGAGATCTATGAGCAGAAGGCAGAGGATCTGGTGATGCCGATCGTAGAAAAGTATGGATTCGAACTGGTAGACGTGGAGTATGTAAAAGAAGGAGGTAACTTTTACCTTCGGGCTTACGTTGATAAACCGGGAGGCATCACGGTAGATGACTGTGAGACAGTAAGCAGAGAATTTTCTGATAAACTGGATGAAGCAGACTTTATCGACGAGGCCTATATTATGGAAGTTAGTTCTCCGGGACTTGGAAGACCTTTAAAGAAGGAAAAAGATTTCAAACGCAGTATGGGAGAAGAAGTAGAGATCAGAACTTATCGTCCCATAAACCGGGAAAAGGAATTTTACGGTGTCCTGACTGCATATGATGAGAATAGTGTGACCATTGACTGTGAAGGAGAAGAAAAGATTTTTCAAAAGGCAGATATCGCTCTGATACGCCTTGCTTTTGATTTTTAAATTTAGGAGGAAGTAAAATGAATACAGAATTATTAGAAGCATTGGATGTTCTGGAAAAAGAGAAATCCATCAGCAAAGAAACTCTTTTAGAGGCTATTGAACAGTCTTTGATCCAGGCCTGCAAGAATCACTTTGGAAAAGCAGACAATGTAAAGGTCAATATTAATCCTAAAACCTGTGATTTCGGAGTGTTTGCAGAGAAAACCGTAGTGGAAGAAGTCCAGGACCCGGTTACAGAGATCAGTCTGGCAGATGCAAAGATGATGAATTCTCAGTATGAGCTGGGAGATATCGTAAATGTAGAAATCAAATCAAAGCAGTTTGGACGTATCGCCACACAGAATGCGAAAAATGTGATTCTTCAGAAAATCCGTGAAGAAGAAAGAAAAGTGATCTTTAACGAATATTACGCCAAAGAAAAGGATGTAGTCACAGGTATCGTTCAGAGAAATATGGGAAGAAACTACAGCATCAACCTTGGAAAGGCGGACGCCATCCTTACAGAGAACGAGCAGGTGAAGACAGAGGTCTTTAAGCCGACGGAAAGGATCAAGGTTTATATCCTGGAAGTAAAAGATACACCGAAAGGTCCCAAGATCCTGGTGTCCAGGACGCATCCGGAACTGGTAAAACGCCTTTTTGAGGCTGAGGTCACAGAGGTAAAAGACGGTACGGTAGAGATCAAAAGCATTGCCAGAGAAGCAGGCTCCAGGACCAAGATCGCTGTGTGGAGCAACGATCCGGATGTAGATCCGGTGGGTGCCTGTGTAGGTATGAACGGCGCCAGAGTCAACTCTATTGTGGAAGAACTCCGGGGGGAAAAGATCGACATTATCAACTGGAGCGACAATCCGGCAATTCTGATCGAAAATGCTTTGAGCCCTGCAAAAGTTATTTCCGTTATGGCAGATCCGGAGGAGAAAAATGCCATGGTCATCGTGCCGGACTTCCAGCTTTCACTGGCCATTGGAAAAGAAGGACAGAACGCAAGGCTGGCTGCCAGACTTACAGGATTTAAGATCGATATCAAGAGCGAGACACAGGCAAGAGAATCCGGAGACTTTGATTTTTATGAGCAGGAATATGAAAACGGATACGAGGAAGTACAGGAGATCGAGGCAGAAATCCCGGAGGACGATAATTATACAGATTATGACAACTATGATGAGGAGGATACCTCAGAAGAATAGGGGGAACATATGGCAGCAGCACGGAAGATCCCCATGCGCAAATGCGTGGGCTGCGGAGAAATGAAAAGCAAAAAGGAGATGCTCAGAGTCCTGAAGACCACAGAGGATCAGGTGATCCTGGATGCTACCGGACGGAAGAACGGCAGGGGAGCATATCTGTGTTTCAATAAAGAGTGTCTGAAAAAAGCGATAAAGAACAAAGGACTGGAGCGGTCTCTGAAAATGGAGATCCCTCAGACTATTTACGAGCATCTTGAGAAGGAGTTTGAAGAGCTTGAGAATACCTGAAGAATTATCTCTTGCAGGCCTGGCAGCCAAAGCAGGAAAAGTAGTAAGCGGTGAATTCGCCACAGAAAAAGCGGTAAAGACCGGAAAAGCCTTTCTGGTCATCACTGCCAGGGATGCGTCAGAGAATACAAAGAAAAAATTTAATGATATGTGCAGATATTATCAGGTGCCGATTTACACCATAGGGTCAAAGGAGGAGTTGGGAAGAGCCATAGGGAAGGAATACCGGGCGTCGCTGGCGCTTACGGATGAAAATTTTTCCCGGGCCGTTATAAATAAGATCGAAAAGACAAGACATGAACAATAGAAGGAGGACAATATATGTCAACAGTGAGAGTTTATGAACTCGCAAAAGAATTGAACGTAAGCAACAAAGAGGTCCTGGATTTCCTGAAATCAAAAAATGTAGACCTGACCAGCCATATGAGCAATGTGGAAGACGAACATGTACGTATGGTCAGAGAGCATTTTAAGAAAGGAAATAGTTCTGCTCAGAATGCGGGAAAACAGGGCGAGGGAGAGAGACCGAAGAAAAAATTTATTCAGGTGTTCCGTCCCCAGAATGCCAGCCATATGCCGGAGAGAAAGCAGAAACCAAGGCAGCAGGCAAGACCAGGTCAGGACCAGAGAGGCGATAATAAACGCCGGGAGAATCCTCAGGGAGAAAACCGGGGAAATGCAGGGGGCATGAGACAGGAGAATAGAAACAACCGTCCAAATGGAGGAAGATCCAACGCAGACAACCGTCAGAACCGTTCCGGAAATGGAGGAGACAACCGCCAGCAGGGCCGTTTTCACAATAACAGTGCAGAGGGTCGTTTTAATAATCGGAATAACAGTGGTGAAGGACGCCAGGGCGGCCGTTTTGGGGGAAATCAGGACCATCAGAACAATCGGGGAGACCGCCAGAACCGTCAGAACAACAATGGGGATCGTTCCCAGGGCCGTTTTAACAACGGAGAAAATCGATCCAGATCTTTTGGAGACAACCGCCAGCAGAGCCGTTTCGGAGGCAAGAATGAAGGTCGGGGAGATTCCAGAAGAGAGCAGGGAAATAAATTTGAAAGCCCCAATCTGGAATTCGTAGAAAAAGACAGCCGTAAGGCAAACAGAGAAAATAAGAAAAAAGACAGCAGAAGAGACGAATATCAGAATCAGAGCAGAAGACCAAATCAGGGCGGGCGCCGTCAGGCTCAGAGGATCCCGAAAGCTCTTCAGCTTCAGAAACCTTCCTCCCATCCAAAGGAAGAGAAGAAGGAAGAAGTAAAAGAGATTACTCTTCCAGAGAAAATGACAATCCGTGAGCTGGCAGATAAGATGAAAATGCAGCCTTCTGTGATCGTCAAGAAGCTCTTTATGGAAGGTATCATGGTAACGGTAAATCATGAGATCGATTTTGAAAAGGCTCAGGAAATCGCTCTGGACTACGATATTATCGCAGAGCCTGAAGAAAAGGTAGATGTGATCGGCGAGCTGTTAAAGGACGAAGAGGATGATGAAAGCACTCTGGTTCCAAGACCGCCGGTAGTCTGTGTTATGGGTCACGTTGACCATG
>DWUY01000015.1 GCA_019120515.1 Candidatus Blautia avicola
TTCATGAGCAGTAGCCGCCGGATTCACCTGGATTCCTTCTTCCAGAGTAATCTCCTGATCCTGGCACAGGCCTAAAAGCTGTTCTCTTGGAATACCGAAAGAAAGAGCCTTCTCCACCAAAGGCAGCGGAAGGACAATCTTCATCTGTGGATTCCTCTCGGCCAGCTTTACCAGGGTTTCCTGGTGCATATGATCTCCATGATCATGGGTGCAGAATACATAATCTGCCCGAAGCTCCTCCGGCAAAAAAGGAATCGGATAATTTCTCCGGTCTTCTCCATCTTCCCCGGGCATAGCTCCCAGCACCGGATCCATGCACAGGACAATCCCCTTCCATTTCAGGATCATTCCCATCTGTCCGATATACCAAAGACTGCACAATTCCTTCGGAAGACTGGTTTCCTCTATCTCTCTGAGAAGATCGTTGCCTTTTTTATACCATTTATTACTCATAATTTCTGCCTCCTGTATTTTCTAAAATCCATTGTCTTCAGAACAGTTCCTGCTCTATACAAACCAGTTTTCCTTCCTGCTCTGTCAGATACTTTACTGAAAGAATTGTATCATAAATCCAGGTATTAGGCGAGAATGAACGCTAACTATAGCTGCATATTTTGACAGATCAATGCAAAAAGCTTTACTTCCCCACTCTCCACTTCCCCTCCTCCGGATAAAAATACAGACAGAAGGATTTTTCTATCCCCTCCTGAAAGACCCGGCACTGATATCTCCAAAGAGGAACGCCTCCATACCGGAGTTTCTGAAAGGTATCTGTAAAAATAGGTGCCATAGTCTGGATCTCCCCTTCTTCATTTCGTATTTTCATAGACAGAGGCAGTCCTCTCCCCTGAACTGTGAACCAGCATTTTACTGCTGCCGGAAGGAGTTCCGAATCCAGAAGGACTCCTTCATCTTTTTCATAGACTTTTTCGCCTGTTCCAAAATTCATATCTCATTCCTTTCTCCTGCCAGCTTATACAGAACGGTTCTTTTTTCTCTGGAAATACCGCCGGACATATGATCTATGGGCGTATCCAGAAATGCTGCCCTTTTGACTGCGTCTGCTCCGTATCGCTGACGGATCCGGTCTACAGTCATCTCCGCTCTCCTTCTTTTCTCATAAGCTTTTCCCTGAAAAAGACTTCCCTGTACCGGCATATCTTTTCCTGCGAGACCGCTGCCCTGTATCCCCAGATGTCGGATAGGTTCTCCCTTCCATACCTGTCCTAACAGCAGAACCGCCCTTTTATAGATTTCTTCCGTAAGATCCGTAGGATCAGAAAATTTCTTCTGATGGGAATAGCAGCGAAAATCCCAGGTTTTTACGGAGAGCGTAAACACCTGAGCCCTGACCTGGTCTTTCCGCATACGTGCTCCCAAAGTTTCCGACAGACCAAGAAGAGCCAGCCGGGCATGTGGAATATCTGTCACATCAAAAGGAAGAGTAAGGCTGTTTCCATAGCCTTTGTTGACCGCCGGTTCCGGTTCTACCGGAGACGTATCGATTCCGTTGGCAAAAGCCCAGAGAATCTCCCCCTGCTTTTTTAAATGAGACTTTAATATTTCAGGATCTGTCCGGGCCAGCTCCCCAATGGTATAGATTCCCAGACTATCCAGTTTTCTTTTTGTCCTGCTTCCGACGAAGAATAGTTCCGACACAGACAACGGCCAAAGCTTCGTTTCTATTTCTTCCGGAAACAAAGTATGTACCTTATCGGGCTTTTCAAAGTCAGAAGCCATTTTTGCCAGGACTTTGTTGGAGGAGATTCCGATATTTACTGTAAATCCCAGCTCATCCCGAACTCTTTTTCGGATTGCTTCTGCCGTTGCTTCAGGGCTATACCATAAAGCCCGGGTTCCGGTCATATCTATCAATGCCTCGTCTATACTGTACTGTTCCACTGCCGGTGAAAATTCTTTCAGGATTTCAATAAAAGCTTTTGAAGCTTTTTCATAAAGCTGGTAATGAGGGGGCACCAGGATCAGAGAAGGACATTTTCTTTTGGCTTCTAAAATACTTTCACCTGTGCGGATCCCGTATCTCTTGGCAGGAACAGACTTTGCCAGAATGATCCCATGACGGAGAGCTGTATCTCCCGCCACTGCGGCCGCCCGGCTGCGGAGATCTTCTTTTGCCCCCAGATGACGGATCCTGTATACTGCCTCCCAGCTGAGATAAGCGGCATTTACGTCTACATGAAAAATAATCCTGTTATCAAACATATGTTCTACCTCCTTCCGAGTTTATTATAAGAACATATGTTTGCGTGTGCAACAGGGTTATTCTGGGAATTATCCTATATGATTATCAATAAAAAACTGCAGCCCCAGCAATTTCTTTTGAAATCAACTGTATACTGCAGTTTTTTATTATATTCTATTAAAATTTATAGAAAGGGCAGCCGCTCCTGCCTATATTCCTGTCTGCACTCCAGAAGTCCGGGGACTTTTTTCAGGAATTTTTCCACAGAAAGGTCTTCCCATACCCATTCCTCCAGCTCCTCTTTCTCCAGGATCAGAGGCATACGGTGATGGACAGGACGAACCGAAGGGTTTGCCTGGGTTGTAAGAATGATAAATCTCGGAACTTCCTGAAACAGGTCGTAGAATCCGGCCATATATAGAAGGGAGCCGTCTGTTCTGGAAAATTCTGCCTTTTCTTTTTCCGGGTTCCACTCATAAAACCATCTGGCAGGGATCACGCATCTTCTATAGGAAACCGACCTTGAAAAAGCGGGACGTTCCAAAGCGGTCTCTGCTCTGGCGTTAATGAGAAGCTGTTTTTTCTCTCTGCCAGGAAATCCCCAGGCCATAGAAGCAGCTTTCAGGCCTTCTCCCTCATTTTTCAATATTACAGGAGCTTCCATAGAAGGATAAATGTCTCTGGATCCGGCATTCAGCCGGGATTCCAGGATCTTTACCATCCGCCGGATTTCCTCTGTCATCTCTTCATCAATGTGATACCGTCCGCACATAGGTCTCTCCTTTTTCTGCTTCTTGCTAAGCTTCTCCCAGGATCGCGCGGATACAGTTGGCGGCTTCAAAGTCTTTCTTACCCATACCGTAGCCGATCTTTTCCATGATCATCTGAGGCATACGGCCATATTCCGTGGCAAAATATTTCAGCAGAGCTCCTCCTGTAGGGGTACACAGCTCCCCTTCAATACTGCCTGCCTGACAGGGAATTCCCTGGAGGATCAGAGCTGTAGCCGGAGCCGGTACAGGAAGGATCCCGTGGGCGCACCGAACCTGTCCATATCCGGTGGTGACAGGGGATACAATGATCTTCACAGCCCCCAGTTCATGGAAGAGCATGGCACATCCGGTAATATCCGCCACTGCGTCCATAGCTCCAACTTCATGGAAATGGACTTCTGAAACCGGCCGTCCATGGACCTGGCTTTCTGCCCTGGCAATGATCTGATAAATGTTTTTCACATCTTCTTTTACCTTATTGTCTACATGAAGTCCATCAATGATCCTGGTAATATCTTCCATGGAAAAATGGCTATGGTGTCCGTGGCTGTGTTCATGATGCTGATGCTCATGGTCAGGCTTCTCTCCATCTATGGCTTCTTCCTGATGCATATGATGATGTGGGTGCTCATGTTCGTGTTCATGATCTTCCTGATGCAAATGGTGGTCATGTCCGTGAAAATGTCCGTGGCTATGTACACTGTGTCCATTGTGTCCATTGTTCTCTTCACTGGACAGGTCCAGGCTTTCCTCTTCCTCGCCATTTACCAGGACTTCCATGTGAGTGCCGGTGATCCCGCATTTCACAGATTTCTGAGTCTCAATGCGGACTCCCGGGATTCCTGCCTGATTCAGTTTTTCAAGAAATTTTTTTCTGTCAGGAACCAGCTCCAAAAGGGCCCCCATAAGCATATCTCCCGCTGCTCCCATCTGACAGTCTATATACAGAGTCTTCATTCTTTTCTCTTTCCCTCCAAGTGATTGATCATACTCGCCAGATATCCGGCGCCAAATCCATTGTCGATATTTACCACGCTGATCCCGCTGGCACAGGAATTCAACATAGAAAGAAGAGCGGAAAGTCCTCCGAAGTTGGCTCCATATCCCACACTGGTAGGCACTGCGATCACCGGACAGTCTGCCATGCCGCCGATAACGCTGGCAAGAGCTCCTTCCATACCTGCAATAGCGATGATCACTCTGGCGCTCATAATATCTTCCACATGATCCATCAGGCGATGCATCCCTGCAACTCCCACATCATAAAGCCGGAGCACTTCATTGCCGTAAATCTCCGCTGTAAGAGCAGCTTCCTCTGCCACAGGAATGTCGCTGGTCCCTCCTGTAGCTACCACGATCCTGCCTACGCCGTCCGGCTTTGGCATTTCTCCGATCACGCCGGTCCTGGAATGGCTGTCATAATGAAGATCCAGTTCTTTTCCTACATAATCTGCCGCTTCCTGGCTCATCCTGGTGATCAGGACCGTCTTTTCATGATCCAGGACCATAGTCTGAGCGATCTTCAATATTTGCTCTTTTGTTTTTCCGGCTCCGTAGATCACTTCCGCCATTCCCTGACGGATCCCCCGATGGGTATCTACTTTGGCAAAGCCTAAATCTTTATAAGGTTCTACTTTTATCTGTAACAGGGCCTCTTCCGGCTTAACGCTTCCCTGGGCAACCTGTTCCAAAAGCTGTTGCAAATCTTTTTTATCCATGGTCTCTGCTTCCTTTCCTGTCTTTTTTATTCTGTCTTTAAAAGTTCTGTATCTTTTATAACACTTCGAGTACACTCCAGGGCAAGTTTTTTTTACATCAAAGCGTAAACAACCATCATACCCGCAATACCTATAAGGATACTGACCGAATTGATCTGTGCAGCTTTCGCCCCGTCTCCGCCTGCGTTCATAGTAAGAAGCGGCGCAATACTGGCGACCGGAGCCATCAGCAACACGCAGATGGCCTGACGGATATCCTGAGAAAAAGGAATAAAAAGAATGACTCCGGCCATGATAAGGAGGATGGTTCCATACCGCAGAGCGAAAAACTTCACCATATCCCGTAGATTTTTCTTTTCCAGGTTCAATTCAAAGAGGATCCCGATACTAAGCATAGCCAAAAAGGCATTGGCGTTTCCCATAACAGAGGCCAGCTTCAGAATGGGATCCGGCAGGCGCAGATGAAGAGCCGCCAGCAGGAGCATCAGCAGATACATATCCGTAATGGGAGAAGTAAAGATTTTCTTTAAAAGAAACTTCAGGGAAAAGCTGCCCTTTCCCCCTTTTACCGCTTCTGCCAGGCTATAGTCAATCCCATAGAGGTAAATAGCAACGCCGATATCAAAAAGACACAGAGCCGCAAATCCCTCTGTCGAGATCTGCCCGGTAAGAAAGGGAATAGCGAAGTTTCCAATATTGTAAGTGTTGAAGTTAAAAAGATACATCACCCTTTCTTCGGGAGATTTTCTTCTTGTAACCGCCATTCCCACCAGCATAAGAATGGTACTGGTACCGAACCCTACCAGAAAACACCACAGAAAAGAGGGCTGAAGTTCCAGATCCTTCAGCCCGTTTACCGCCATGGCAGGCATGGTAAGATAGAGGATCACCTTTTTTAGAAAATCCGTATCCTCTACTTTGAAAATGCCGGCTTTTTTAAATCCATATCCGGCAAATAGTAGAATTACATATACAATGGTCTGAGTCAGTACATTACTCATAAGCCCAGATTATCTAGTTCACAGTTTATATTTTCCTCACAGGAACGCATAGCCAGAATGGTCTTTTCCATCAGTTCTTCCAGACTCCAGCCTAACTGCTCCGCTCCTTTTGTGATGATCTCTCTGGAACATCCTGCGGCAAAACGTTTATCCTTGAATTTTTTCTTCAGGCTTTTCACTTCCAGATCCATAA
>DWUY01000016.1 GCA_019120515.1 Candidatus Blautia avicola
ACCATAATGTATTTAAACCGTTCCTGATAATAATCCAGAACATCTGGACAGGAACGGAAAAGCTCTACCGTTTTAACGATCAGATCGTCAAAATCCAGGGCATTGTTTTTCTTTAGCTCCTTCTGGTATTCTTTATAGGCCAGGGCGATCTTCTTTTTGGAAAAGTCTCCCATCACGTTCAGCTCATACTCTTCCGGCCCGATCAGCTCGTCTTTGGCAGAAGAAATAGCAGCCAGGATAGCTCTCTCCTTGGTGATCTTTGTGTCAATCTCCAGCCGCTTGCAGATTTCCTTCATAACAGTCTTCTGATCGTCTGTATCATAGATAGTAAAGTTATTGTCAAAGCCCAGACGGTCTATGTATCTCCTCAGGATCCGCACACAGCTTGAGTGGAAAGTAGATACCCAGATACTTTCTGCTCCGAAACCTACCAGCTTATCCACTCTTTCCCGCATTTCTCCTGCCGCCTTATTGGTAAAGGTAATAGCCATGATATTCCAGGGATTGACCCCTTTCTCTTCAATAAGGTAAGCGATCCTGTGGGTCAGCACCCTGGTCTTTCCCGAACCGGCTCCTGCCAGGATCAGCACAGGTCCTTCTGTATGAAAAACAGCCTCCCTCTGCTGGGTATTTAATGTATCATAGATACTCATATTTTAAGTCCTCCATCTCATTTCCATATAACAAAACATTAGTTCTTATACTATATCATATCCCCCTGAACACATGCAAGCCTGGAAAATCTCCCGCGGCGGAGCGAAGAACTGCTCATGCAAGCACGGCAGCCGTTTGCCGGGCATATCACACAAAAAGAAATGGCGCTGTCTCACTAATCATTCTCCGGGAATATTTTCGCTTCTGATTAATGGGACAGCGCCATTTTCTTCTCTTCCCGTTTATTTTTGCCTCTGTTTGATCAGGAAAAGAATAGCCAGCAAAAGGAGGATTCCGATAGGCAGAGGGATCCATGGCACTTTTACAAAGCCCGCTACGATATAAGTGACAAAACTGATCGCCGCTACCAGCATAGCATAGGGAAGCTGAGTAGATACATGATTTACATGATCACACTGGGCGCCTGCGGAAGCCATGATGGTGGTATCCGAGATCGGCGAACAGTGATCTCCGCAGACAGCTCCTGCCATACAGGCGGAAATGGAGATGATCATCAAAGCCGGATCAGAATTTTCAAATACTTTTACCACAATCGGTATCAGGATGCCGAAAGTTCCCCAGGAGGTACCTGTGGCAAAAGCCAGGAAACACCCGATCAGGAAGACAATAGCCGGCAGGAAATTCATCAGGCTGCCTGCTGCGGATTCTGTAGCCATCTGGACGAAATCCGCGGCTCCCAAACTATCTGTCATAGCCTTTAAGGTCCAGGCAAAAGTAAGGATCAGGATCGCCGGGACCATCGCCTTAAATCCCTCCGGTATACATTCCATACAGGAACGGAATACCAGGACTCTTCTTACACTATAAAAGATCACTGTAATGATCAGGGCGATCAGGCTTCCGATGGAAAGGGCTATGGAAGCATCGCTCTGAGAAAAGGATTCTACAAAGCTGGTGCCGCTGAAGAATCCTCCGGTGTAGATCATGCCGATAATACAGCAGATCACCAGAACGATCACCGGGAATATCAGATCGATCACCTTGCCTTTGGGATTAGGCTTCAGGGAAGAAGCCGCTTCATCCAGCCGTTTTCCGGAAGTATAGATATCCCCCTTCATAGCATTGGCCTCATGGACCGCCATAGGGCCAAAATCCACTTTCATCAGTACAATGGCAAACATCATTACGATCGTCAGCAGAGCATAATAGTTGTAAGGAATAGCCCGGATAAAGATCGCAAATCCGTCTTCCCCTTCTACAAATCCGCTGACTGCCGCCGCCCAGGAGGACACCGGCGCGATAATACAGACCGGAGCCGCCGTGGCGTCGATAAGATAAGACAGCTTTGCCTTGGAAACATTGTGCTTATCTGTGATCGGCCGCATAACGCTTCCCACGGTAAGGCAGTTAAAATAATCATCTACAAAGATCAGGATCCCCAGGATGATCGTAGCGATCTGGGCTCCGATCCTGGTCTTGATATGGACTCCCGCCCATCTTCCGAAAGCTGCGGAACCTCCCGCGCTGTTCATCATAGAGACCATGGCTCCCAGGATCACCAGGAAGATCAGGATCCCCACATTATAGGGATCTGCCAGAACACTGATAAATCCCTCCTCCACCAAATGTACTACGGTACCTTCAAAATTAAAATTTGAATAAAACAGCGCTCCTACCAGGATGCCGATAAAAAGGGAACTGTACACCTCCTTGGTGATCAGTGCCAGAACAATAGCCACCACCGGAGGCAGCAATGACCAGATCGTGGCGTAGACAGCCGGCTTTGGAACCGTATCCCCCTCAGCGGCAAATACCGTCACAGCCCACACAAAGGTCAGGATCAGCGCCAGGATCAGGCCTGTTCCAAATAATCTTTTTCTGTTTTTCATAATTCTATCCTTTCTTATGCGATATTATCCTGCGGTCCTCCGCAGGATCCCTATAAAAAGAAAACCATGAGCCTCTCCCAAATGGATACGCTCATGGCCTGTAAAAATTCTTTTCCTTATCTTTTGTCCTGCCCTGACAAAGTTCAGAGAAAGAAACGGATAGCGCTCCACTTTTCGTGACAGAATACGGTATATTCTACCGTATTCCAGGAAGGACTCCCGGGCGGATGTTCTTCCTTCGGCAGTTTCCCCTTTCCGCTCCTGCGGCTGTCCCCGCCCTGTGCAGAAGCCTACTCTTGAAACCTGCGCCTCTATCGTCTCTCCGGTTTTACCCGGATTTGATCTTCTTTCCTGTTATCATACCATTATTTTTGCCTCATGCCAATATAAAAGGAGAAAATCAGAAAATCATTTACAAATGGTTTTTAAAACTATATAATAAGGAGGAGAGGTGACGAAATGACAATAGACACAAAAGACATATTAAACAGCATACTGTCCAGTATATCCCGGATCGATTACATTAAACCGGAAGAAATTCCCGGCATTGATTTATATATGGATCAGGTAACTACCTTTATGGAGGAACATCTCCGTTCTTCAAAACGGCACAGTGAGGATAAGATTCTGACAAAGACTATGATCAACAACTATGCCAAGAACGACCTGCTCCCTCCTCCGGTAAAGAAAAAGTACTCCAAAGAGCATATGCTGATTCTGGTATTTATTTACTATTTTAAAAATATCCTGTCTATCAGTGATATCCAGAAGCTCCTGGAACCCATTACACAAAAATATTTTCCCGGAGAAGGCAGCATAGATCTTACGGCACTATACGAAGAGATCATGAAACTGGAGCTGGAACAGATCGATCCACTTGCCAAAGATGTGACCAGGAAATTTTCCATGGCAAATGATTCCTTCCCAAATGTGTCTGAAGAAGAAA
>DWUY01000017.1 GCA_019120515.1 Candidatus Blautia avicola
AGACCGTTTTCTATGCCGTTTGGCACAGCGATCCCCAGTATCTTCCGGATCATATTCCCTTTCCAGCACAGGATCTTTCTCCAGACCAGATAAACTTCATTGCTCTTTTTGAAACACAGAATGATGATCACCACTCCTGAAAAACTTCTGGATATCAGGGAGGGATAGGCCACTCCCGCTACTCCGGCATGGAGGAGAAATATCCCGATAGCATTTCCCGCCACATTGATCCCATTGGCAGCCAGAGAGAGGTACATGGTAACATTGGTCTTTCCCATGCTTCTGTAAATAGCCGCTCCTGCGTTATATATAGCAATGGCCGGATAAGAATAGGCAGAGATCCTCAGATAGGTGACACAGGCCTCCATAACATCTCCTTCCACTTCTCCGAATAAAAGTCCTAATAGCCGGCGGTTTAAAAGCAGGATCACAGCCATAAGGGCCAGAGAAAACAAAGCAGAGATCATCACAAGCTGACCTGCGGACAGACTGCTTTTTTCTTTCTTTCTGCTGCCAATATACTGGCTGACCACTACAGAGCCTCCTGCGGCCAGGGCAGAAAATAAAAACAAAAATACCGTATTAAACATATTTACCAGGGACACCCCGGATATCGCCGCCTCTCCCGCATAACTGACCATAAAAGTATCCGCCACCCCTACCAGCACGCTTAAAAGCTGTTCCATAAAAAGGGGGATCAGCATAATTTTCAAAGCATGGTTGGAAAAGACCTTCTGTTCCTCCTTTATCTGATTTTTAGGTTCTATTATTTTATTAAGTAACACATTCATAGCAAAGAACGGAAAAATTTTCCCGAAAAGCACTCCTTCCTGTGACCGGTTTTTGTCCAGAAAAATTATAACCAGGAAACTTTTTTGCGTCTAATGCTTTAATTTCATACAGAAAAATGCCCGGCAGGCATGGGTCCAGAACTCATGTCTGCCGGGCAGATATATTGGCTTATACGTCAAAGCAGCCTCCGCCTACAAATTCCCGGAGTATGGAGTTATGAGGGATAGCCTCGCTGGGCACTCCTACGAAATAATCCAGAAATTTCAGCAGACGTTTTGCCTCATTATATTCCGGTTCTCCAGGCTGTATAGAAAAAAGCAAGGGTTCTGCATACAATTTTAAAACTGCCAGTTCATAGATCAGAGCAGAATTAAACATCACATCTGCAGACTCCTGGTATGGGAAAATGTTCTCCTCTTCTCCCCGCCGTACAGAATTCCACATGGCGATGGTTGCCTTTGCAGAAGCCCCTCTGGTCCTGGCGTCCCGGACGATCCGCCGGATCAGTCTTCCGTCTGTGGTAGGGATCCGGTTATGTTCATCAATGTTCAACTGGGTAAGGGCGCTGATATAGATCCGGAATTTACTCTCAGCAGGAAGGCTGAAACTCAGCTTATCATTGAGACAATGGATTCCTTCGATCACCAGTACGTCATCCGGGCCTAACTGAAGCAGATCTCCTCTGTATTCCCGCTGTCCTGTTTTAAAATTGAAAGAAGGCATAGATACTTCTTCTCCTCTGAGAAGAGCTGTCATATCCTCATTAAACTGCTTCACGTCAATGGCTTCCAGACATTCAAAGTTATAGTTTCCCTCTTCGTCCAGAGGCGTCTCTTCCCGGTTGACAAAGTAATTGTCCACAGCAATGGGATGAGGCTTCAGTCCATGGGCGGAAAGCTGAATGGAAAGCCGGTGGGAAAAAGTAGTCTTTCCCGAAGAGGATGGACCTGCGATCATAACAAATTTCCTGGTCCTGTCATTAGAGATCCTGTCTGCGATCTGCGAGATCTTGGACTCCTGGAGAGCCTCTGCGATAAGGATCAGTTCATTGGCTCCCTTTTTGCTGATCTGTTCATTCAGGTCTCCAACTGTATCCGCACCGATCATTTCCCCCCACCTTGCCGATTCTTTCTGGACCTGAAAAAGTTTTGTCCAGGGTTTAAAAGGAGGTACTGACTGGGGATCCTCCCTTTCCGGAAGCTGGAGCACCAGTCCCTGATCATAGGGATAAAGTTCAAAATATTTCAGATATCCGGTGTGGTTCACCATATAGCCATAGAAATAATCTTCGAAATCTTCCAGACTGTAGATATTTACCCGGGATCCCCGGCGGAAATGAAAAAGCTTTTCCTTGTCATACATATGGTGGCGGTGAAAGATCTCAATAGCCTCTCCTGTACCTACACTTCTTTTCCGAATAGGAATCTTTCGCTCCGCCAGTTCCAGCATATAAGCTTTCACCTGAGCCAGAAATTCCGGTGTGATCTCCACCTCTCCATCAATGGTATAGTAATAGCCGGAACCCACCGAAAAATGCAGAGTTACCTTCCGTATCCTGTCATGTCCTCCTACATGATATACTGCTTTCAGTAAAAGGAGGGAGGCACTTCTTTTATAAGTTTTATGACCGATCTCATCTGCCAGAGTGATAAATTCCAGCTCGCCGTCCTTTTTCAATTTTTTATGGAGCTCACAGAGCTTTTTATCTTTCATCACCAGGACAATGGGATATCTGCTGCTTTCCTGAAAATCTTCCACGATCTTACTGTAAGGGGTGCCGCAGGGATATTCTCTTTGTTTTCCCAGGATCTTTACGGAAATCATTTTTTCCTTCATCATGCCTCTCCTTTCCTGCCAGATACTCATATCGCTTTGCAGGGATGCTGTACCTTCATTTTTACGGTTTCAAGTTCCGGGAGCATTTCTCGCAGTTCTTTTTCCATATAGTCCATAAAGATATACTCTGTGCCGTAATGGCCGGCGTCTATAACGCATACTCCCTGGGCCACTGCGTCTATCGAGGAGTGATAATCCATATCTGCTGTAACATATACATCAGCGCCTGCCTGGAGCACGGCAGGCAGGAGACTTTTTCCGGAGCCGGTGCAGACAGCGGCTTTCTTAACTATTTTATCCGGATCACCGTAGATCTTTACAAAAGGAAGGGAGAGTTTTTCCTTTACAAATCTGCCGAAGTCCTCCAGTGTCTGAGGTTTGGTAAGATTTCCAACTCTGCCAAGACCTTCTCTTTTGCCTTCCCGGTCGTAAGTAACTTCCAGGATCTCCCGCTGGGTAAGTTCCAGATAGTCCGCGCTCAGATCCGCCATACCCAGCACATCAAAATTCGTATGCATAGCGTAATAGGAAATGTCGTTCTTTATCAATCCTATGATCCGGCGGCCGATAAAATGATTCTCAGTCACCTTTTTGATCCCGGAAAAGATCAGAGGATGATGGGTAATGATCATATCTGCATCTGTCTTCACTGCTTCCTCCAGACTCTCGTCAGTCACGTCCAGAGCAAGAAAAACTTTTTTTACCTCTTTCTCAGGATCTCCTACAAGAAGTCCCGGATTATCCCATTCTTCAGCAAAGGAAACAGGATATTTTTCCTCTATCTTTTTTATGATCTCTTTACACTTCATAGTAGGCAAGGGCCTCCTCTCTGTCTTTGATCTCTGCGATCAGCTCTTTGCTCCGCTTCTTTGCAGAAGGCGTATCTACACGGGAAAGTTTTTCCAGAAGCTCTTTTGTCTCCCGGTCCTCTTTTTCCAGGAATTCTTTTAACACCGGGTGCCGGGTTTCCAGAAGCTCTTTTCCGTAAAGATATTCTGCTTTTTTTGTATACTGCATCTCTCCTTGAACCGCTTTCATCATAGGATAGAATTTTCCGTCTTCCTCCACCATATCCTCTTTGATGACCGCATAACCATTTTCAGCCAGAAACCGGCGGAAATGGCTGATTTCTGACTGAGGCTGGAGGATCAGTTCTTTCATGTCTTTCACTACATTTTCTCCCTGGGTAAGGATCTTCTCCATAAGAGGCCCGCCCATACCTGCGATCA
Source organism: Candidatus Blautia avicola (assembly GCA_019120515.1). Classification (GTDB taxonomy): domain Bacteria; phylum Bacillota; class Clostridia; order Lachnospirales; family Lachnospiraceae; genus Blautia; species Blautia avicola. The sequence continues at coordinate 3,858 of DWUY01000017.1, forward strand.
CCAGACACTGGGCTTCTCCTGGCTTTAAAGCTTCCACACCGTCGGAAAGTCTGGTTTCTATGTAGTCTTCCAATCCCCATTCCCGGATATGTTCCCTGGCCCGCAAAAGGGGACCCTGGTTGATATCCATGGCAATGGCTCTTGGGATCTGTCCTTTTTGTATTAAATAAATCGGAATATATCCGTGGTCGCAGCCTACATCTGCCAGTACCAGTCCCGGACTTACCAGGGCTGCCACGGCGCTGAGCCGCCGGGATATCTGTATCTCTCTCATGATCATTCCTTAATCCAGATAATCCTTCAGTTTCCGGCTGCGGCTTGGGTGGCGGAGCTTTCTCAGGGCCTTAGCCTCGATCTGACGGATACGTTCTCTGGTAACATTAAATTCTTTGCCTACTTCTTCCAGAGTTCTGGCTCTTCCATCATCCAGACCAAAGCGGAGACGAAGTACCTTCTGTTCTCTCTCTGTAAGAGTGCCAAGAACCTCTACCAGCTGTTCTTTCAGCAAGGTAAATGCCGCCGCATCTGCAGGTACCGGTACATTGTCGTCCTGGATAAAGTCGCCCAGATGGCTGTCCTCTTCCTCTCCGATGGGAGTTTCCAGAGAAACCGGCTCCTGAGAAATTTTCAGGATCTCTCTGACACGGTCCACAGACATGTTCATTTCTTTGGCGATCTCTTCCGGCTGAGGCTCTCTTCCCAGTTCCTGGAGAAGCTGTCTGGACACACGGATCAGTTTATTGATCGTCTCCACCATATGGACAGGGATACGGATAGTCCTTGCCTGGTCGGCAATGGCTCTGGTGATCGCCTGACGGATCCACCAGGTAGCATAGGTAGAGAACTTGTATCCCTTCCGGTAATCAAATTTTTCTACAGCTTTGATCAGACCCAGGTTTCCTTCCTGGATCAGGTCCAGGAAGAGCATGCCTCTTCCCACATATCTTTTCGCAATGCTGACTACCAGACGAAGGTTTGCTTCTGCCAGACGTTTTTTTGCGCTTTCATCTCCGTTTTCCATTCTTTTTGCCAGGCTGATCTCTTCCTCAGCGGTGAGAAGTGGAACTTTTCCGATCTCTTTCAGATACATACGGACCGGATCTTCAATGCTGACCCCTT
>DWUY01000230.1 GCA_019120515.1 Candidatus Blautia avicola
GTGAGTTTCCCACATTTTATCCTCAAAGTTATACACATTCAAAATTCTGGAAAACCGTGGAAAACTGGAGTTATACACCAAGTTATCCACATTGTCCACAAAAAAGCATGTGGATTTCTTTGATTTACATAATGTTAGAAAGAACATAGGTTTTGTGAAGTTGTTATAAAATGTGGTTTTTGGGAGAAAAAAGCAGAAAAATGGTTGACATTTTTAAAATCAAATAGTGGCTGGAATTCATGAGAATTTGTCAAAACAAGATAAAAATTAGGTGAATTATCTGAAAACATAGGTTTACAATAATTAAACGGAGGATTCAACAAATTAACAATTTTTAAAGACAAATAAGAAAGACAGGGAAAAAACAGAAGGCTATAATTAGAGCCAACAAAATAAATTAAGAACCGGAAGGATAAAGGAGGACGTCATGCCTGTTATTTTTCATGAACAAACCAAACAGTTTCATTTATTCAACAGTGAAGTAAGCTATATCATCCGTATTATGGAGAATGGACAGCTGGAGAACCTGTATTATGGGAAAGCTCTCCGCGACAGAGAAGACTTTTCTCATTTCCATGAGGAACTGATGAGATCGCAGATGTCAGTCTGTGTTCCTGAGCCGGGACTGCTGTCTATGCATTACACCAGACAGGAATATCCGGTTTACGGTACAGGAGATTATAAGACTCCTGCCATGGGTATCCGCCAGGAAGATGGTAGCAGGGTCACGGATTTTGTTTACGAAAGTTATAAGATACAGAAGGGGAAACCTTCCCTTGCTCCTCTGCCGGCCACTTATACGGAGAAGGAGGATGAGGCGGATACTCTGGAGATCACTCTTCATGATGAAAAGATGGATACAGATCTGGTATTGTCCTATACTATTTACAGAGAGTATCCGGTGATCACCAGAAACGCCAGATTCCTGCAGAAAGGCCCCCAGATCATTGTTCTGGAGAAGGCTATGAGTGCCTGTGTGGAGTTTCTGGATATGGATTTTGAGATGGTCCAGCTTTCTGGAGCCTGGGCCAGGGAACGGTATGTAAAAACCCGTCCTCTGGAAATGGGGATCCAGTCTGTTTACGGGCTGAATGGTACCTGCAGCGGAGCGGAACATAATCCCTTTATGGCTTTGAAGCGGCCTCAGGCAGGAGAGTATCATGGGGAGGTGTATGGTTTCAGCTTTGTCTACAGCGGTAATTTCCTGATCCAGGCAGAAGTGTCTACTTTTGATATGACCAGGGTCATGGTGGGTATCCATCCGGAAAGCTTTTCCTGGGTCCTCAGAGAGGGAGAAAGCTTCCAGACTCCGGAAACGGTTATGGTTTACAGCGATCAGGGACTGAATAAAATGAGCCAGGTATATCACCGGCTGTACAGAAAACGGCTTATGAGAGGAGCCTGGAGAGATCAGGCCCGTCCTATCCTGCTGAATAACTGGGAAGCCACCTATTTTGATTTCAATGAAGAAAAAATCCTGAATATTGCCAGAAAGGCAAAGGAAGCCGGCATAGAGCTTTTTGTTTTGGATGACGGCTGGTTCGGAGCGAGAAATGATGACTACAAAGGGCTTGGAGACTGGTATGCCAACCTGGAAAAATTGCCGGAAGGTATTTCCGGACTGTCCAGAAAGATTGAAGATATGGGGATGAAGTTCGGCCTGTGGGTAGAACTGGAAATGGTAAATAAAGACAGCGACCTTTACCGGCAGCATCCGGATTGGCTTATCGCGGCGCCGGGCAGATTCGAAAGCCATGCCAGACATCAGCATGTTCTGGATTTTTCCAGAAAGGAAGTGGTAGATCATATATATGAAATGATCTCCAAGGTTATCCGGGAGTCATCCATCTCCTATATTAAATGGGATATGAACCGGTATATGACGGAACCCTGCAGCCTGACTGCCGAGCCGGACCGCCAGGGAGAGACTATGCACCGGTATATACTGGGAGTCTATGACCTGTATACCCGTCTGACGACAGAGTTTCCGGAGATCCTTTTTGAATCCTGTGCCAGCGGCGGAGCCAGATTTGATCCTGGTATGCTCTACTTTGCCCCTCAGACCTGGACCAGCGACGACACAGACGCAAACGAGCGGACAAAGATCCAGTATGGTACTTCCTACGTTTATCCTATTGTTTCTATGGGGTCTCATGTGTCTGCGGTGCCAAACCATCAGGTATTTCGGAGAACACCTATTGAGACCAGAGCCAATATTGCGTATTTTGGAACCTTCGGTTATGAACTGGATCTGAACCTCCTCTCCGATCGGGAGATAGAAGAGGTAAAACACCAGGTAGCCTTTATGAAGGAATACCGGGAGCTGATCCAGATCGATGGAGATTTTTACCGGCTGCAGAGTCCTTTTGAAGGAAACGAGACCGCATGGCAGGTGGTATCTCAGGATAAGAAAGAATCCATAGCTATGTTTTATCAGAAGCTGAACAAGGTCAACGCATCCTGGCTGCGGCTGAAACTAAAGGGATTAAAGGAAGATGCGCTTTATCAGGTGTCCCTGGAGGGCGCGCCTCTGAAAGAGTACAAGGCATACGGAGACGAGCTGATGTATGCGGGCATTCCGATAGACAGAACAGAACTGAACAGGCGAGGAGGAGATTTCGCTTCTCTGCTGTATGTACTGAAAGAAATCTGATAATATAATAATAAAAAAGCAGTTGGGGCTGCAGCATGGACATATCTTCGGATCTTGTTCCATGCCGCAGCTCCATCTTTGCTTTTCTGCCGGAAAACAGAGGTATATCGGCCCGGGTAACCAGATGAAAAAGACAGAATATACTGTTAGGGAGTATTACGGATCCTGGAGGCTGGACATTATGGAAGAAGAAAAAAAGAATTTGTATTACAGATCGATGGGAAATAAAAGAGGTTTTGAAAGAGCGGCAGGACTGGAAGCCGACAGAAGACTGATGGAGTCTTATTATCCCCGGAGGGCAGGGCTTTTGAAAGCATTGGTCGCCGATGAATGTGACAGGCTGGAATATGAGGGCAGCTTTATCTATGATGAATATCCTGATAAGAGGAATATAGAGAGGATCTGCCGGGAAATCTGCAGTCAGGCCCGGGATTATCCGGAACTGAGGACCATGGAAAAAGACCAAAAAGGAGAAGAACTTTTGGGAGATTTTATAGGAGCTTTGTTCTGCCAGGAGATCCATCAGAGGAGATGTATGAGAAAGCTTTTCAGATAAAAACCCGGGTTTTGGGGTTGCGGATTTTTTCCAAAGCTTTTACAATAGAAAGGGACTGCAGGGAGATAAACAGCAGTTTCAGGGGAAACATAAGATACAGGGGTAGATTATGAAAGATATCAGAGAGTTTTTAGATAAATATGTGAATAAAGATCTGGAACGTATACTGGTAAGCAACGCCAGGAGCACCAGTTCCATATCAAAGCTTCAGGTACGGCCGGTACCGGTAAAAGGAGAAGTCCGTTATCAGGTCACCAGGATCCAGGGAACAAAGGCTATTCACGAAAACTATGAAAAAGAAGAATTGATCTCTTATCTCACAGAACAGATGAAAGAGAATTTTCGACAGCTTCAGCTGGAAGGCAGATATGTCCAGGGCAGGGTGCTGGTGAGTAAAAAAGGGAAAGCAGATATAAAGGCCAGGGAGATAAAAGCCAGAGTAAAAGAAGATTTTACGCCTATGCTTTCTCATAACAGGAAAAAGAAATACCTTCTCCAGGAAGGGATCCCTGTGCCATGGCTTGTGGATCTTGGGGTAATGACTCCGGAGGGAAAAGTACGGAATTCCAGATATGACAAATTTAAACAACTGAACCGTTATCTGGAATTTATACAGGATATCCTTCCGAAACTTCCAAAAGACCGGGAGATCCGGATCATTGATTTCGGCTGCGGAAAGTCCTATCTGACTTTTGCTATGTACTATTATCTGAAAGAACTGAACCATTATGACATACAGGTGACAGGACTGGATCTGAAGACAGATGTAATTGAAAAATGCCGGAGTCTGGCAGAAAAATACGGATATGACAAACTGGATTTTCAGCAGGGAGATATCGCTTCTTATCAGGGGGCGGACCAGGTGGATATGGTGGTGACCCTTCATGCCTGTGATACGGCTACAGATTTTGCTCTTGCAAAAGCAGTAAAATGGGGAGCCAGGGTGATCCTGTCTGTGCCCTGCTGCCAGCATGAACTGAACCGGCAGGTATACAATCAGGATCTGGCTCCTGTTCTGGAGTATGGGATATTGAAAGAAAGGTTTGCGGCCCTTCTCACCGATGGTCTCAGGGCGCAGATGTTAAAGAGCGCAGGTTATGACACCCAAATCCTGGAATTTATATCCATGGAACATACGCCTAAGAATCTGCTGATCCGCGCCGTAAAGAACGAAAATAGAAAAGAAGACCCGAAACAGCGGCAGGAATGGGAAAACTGTATAAAGGCCTTCCATGTAGAACCTTCACTGAAGAAGCTGATGTTTGACGGCGGCAGTTCAGATAAAGAAGGAACGGCTGCTTTTGATAAAGAATACAGAGAGGATAGTAAATGAAGAAAAAATTGATAAGAGCCGGCATTTTGCTGGCTGTCTTCCTGTGTGGGGTGGCAGCGTTCTCCAGTCTGATGAATCATCAGTCTACGGATAATAAAACGGATATGGAGACTGCTTCCAGCCCCAGCATGGCTATGATCATTGATGATACAGAAGTAAACCGTATGTATGCTTACGCAGATGAGATGGATGTAAACTTTGTAAGAGACGGTCTTACGCCTCTGGACACAGACAGGACGCTGGAAGTCAGTATCACACCAAACGGACGGGAGATCGACAGCCTTGTCTATGAGGTCGCGTCTCTGGACGGAAAATCTGTGATCGAAAATGATAAGATCCGGAATTTTACGGAGGAAGAGGACGGCAGGCTTACCGTCCAGTTTACCTTATCCCAGCCGATCCTGATGGACCAGGAGTATTCCCTGTGTTTTACGCTGAACACAGAGGATGGGAGCTGGAATTATTATACCAGGCTTCTTCAGAGGGCGGGCCTGAGCACAGATCAGTATATAGAGTTTGTAAACAGTTTTTATACCAAGACCTTTTCCCAGGAGGATTCCGATGATCTGACCACTTATCTGGAGGATGATCCCTCGGTGACCAATAACAGTTTCCGGAATCTGGATATTACCTCGGACGAGAGCATGATCCTGTGGGGGGATCTGGCGTCACAGATCAGCAGACCGGGGATACCCACTATAGAGGATATTAATGAAAACTCAGGAAGTGTCTCTCTGACTTATTATATTTCTGCTGAGAATGAAGAGGGAGAGGTAGAAAAATATCAGGTGGACGAGTTTTACCGTATGAGCTACAACCAGACCAGAGTGGTCCTTCTGGATTTCAGACGGCAGGTAAAAGAAGTCCTGACTACAGAGCAGAATCTGGTCAGCGGTGGCAAGGTGAATCTGGGGATCACTGCTACAGATGTCCAGTATATGTCCGACAGTACGGGAACGATCCTGGCTTTTGTGCAGCAGGGGGATCTGTGGGCGTATAATGTAGAGACCAACAAGATGACCAGAGTTTTCAGTTTCCGGGATACGGGCAGCAATGATGAGAGAAATGATATCAGTCAACACGACGTCCGGATCGTCAGAGTCGATGAAAACGGGGACATTGATTTTGTTCTTTACGGATATATGAACCGGGGGCAGCATGAAGGGCAGATAGGTACCGCCGTGTACCATTACTCCGCAGAGCAAAATGCCATAGAGGAACAGTTTTTCCTGCGGAGCCTGAAATCCTGGGAATTCCTGAGAGAAGATATGGAAAAGCTGGCCTATGTCAGCGAAGACGGAAATCTGTACCTCCTTCTGGAGGGTACTCTGTACAGGTTCCGAATGGAAGATAAAAGTTATGAGGCTGTACAGGAACAGATAGAGGACGACTGCTTTTTTGTATCAGAAAGCGGCCGCTACGGGGCGTGGATGGAGGGAATGGATCCTTACAATACCACATCGATTGTCTTTATGGATTTTGATACAGGAGAACAGACTACTATCCAGGCAGATCAGGGAACCAGGATCCGGCTTTTCGGATTTATCAATAATGACCTGATCTACGGCGTGGCCAATGAGGGAGACATTGTAACAAATGTTTCCGGGGGCAGGGATTTTGCCATGACAGAGGTACGCATCCAGAATTTTCAGGGGGAACTGGTGAAAAGCTATCACCAGGACGGATACTATGTCCTGGACGTGACCATACAGGAAAACCTGCTGGAACTTTCCAGAGCTACCAAGGTAGGAGACAGCTTTGCAGGTACTACCCAGGATCAGATCATGAACAATGTCCGCAGCAAACAGGATGAGATTTTTTCCGTAGTGACCTCCACCACTGTCCGGCAGGGAAATGTGACGGCTATACAGTTTGCGGCAGACAGTTCGGGGCAGCCGCCGCTGGTAGTGGATACCAAGATCATAGAGGATCCGGACAGGACATTGAATATGGAACTGAATAGGGAAGAAGGAACCAGATATTATGTATATTCTCTGGGAGCGTTGTCCGGAATTTATGAAGACGCCACTTCGGCAGTCGCGCAGGCGCAGGAAGAAAATGGAATTGTTCTGGATACTGTCCAGAGGTATATCTGGGAAAGCAGCAATACACCTGACAGGGCAAGTATTTCTGCCCAGGATCTGCCGGAGGCAGTGGCGCAGGCATCTCTTGATCTGACAGCTTTAAACGAGGCCTTAAAGGGGCAGGGAAGTGTTATCGATATGACCGGCTGTACTCTGGAACAGATCCTGTATGAGGCAGGGGCCCAGCGGCCGGTGATCACCAAGGGAGAAGATGGACAGGCCAAGGTGATATTAGGCTTTGATGAGTATAATACCATCCTGTACGATCCTGCCACCAAAGAGACCGATTATTACGGAATGCAGGACAGCACGGCTGCCTTCCAGGCCAACGGAAACGTGTTCCTTTGTTACATGGAGGACAATGGCTGAGATTAGCCTTGAACTGTCCCGGACAATGCGCTATACTATTGAAATACCTGTAAGAGAAGGAGATAGAAGAATGCAGCTCACAACAGTAAAAGAGATTTACAGAAACAGAGAAGAATATCTGGATAAAGAGATCACCGTAGGAGGATGGGTGAGAAGTGTAAGAGATTCCAAGACTTTTGGGTTTATCGTACTCCATGACGGAAGCTTTTTTGATACGCTCCAGATCGTATATCACGATCAGATGGAGAACTTCCAGGAGATCTCCAAATTAAACGTAGGAGCGGCCATCATTGTAAAGGGAAAACTGGTTGCCACCCCTAACGCCAAACAGCCTTTTGAGATCCAGGCCCAAGAGGTGACTGTGGAGGGAGATTCCGCCGCAGATTATCCTCTTCAGAAAAAACGTCACAGTATGGAATATCTGCGGACGATTTCCCATCTGCGTCCAAGAACAAATACTTTCCAGGCAGTATTTCGTGTCCGTTCACTGATCGCTTTTGCTATCCATCAGTTTTTCCAGGAGAGAGGATTTGTATATGTGCATACTCCTCTGATCACGGGAAGCGACTGTGAAGGGGCAGGAGAAATGTTCCAGGTAACCACTATGGATCTGAAGAATATCCCCAAGACGGAAGAGGGAGAAGTGGATTACTCTAAGGACTTCTTTAAGAAACCTACCAACCTGACAGTAAGCGGACAGTTAAACGGTGAAACCTTTGCCCAGGCTTTCCGGAACATCTATACCTTTGGACCTACATTCCGGGCAGAAAATTCCAATACTACCCGTCATGCGGCGGAATTCTGGATGATCGAGCCGGAGATGGCTTTTGCGGATCTTCAGGACAATATGGAAATGGCAGAGGCTATGTTAAAATATGTGATCCGCTATGTGCTGGAGAACGCGCCGGAGGAAATGAACTTCTTCAACTCCTTTATTGACAAAGGACTTCTGGACAGACTGAACCATGTGCTGAATTCCGAGTTTGCCCATGTGACCTATACAGAGGCTGTAGAACTTCTGGAAAAGGCAAATGATAAATTCGATTATAAGATATCCTGGGGCTGCGATCTTCAGACCGAGCATGAAAGATATCTTACAGAACAGATCTTTAAGCGTCCGGTATTTGTTACAGACTATCCCAAAGAGATCAAGGCTTTCTATATGAAGCAGAATGAGGACGGCAAAACAGTGGCGGCTATGGACTGCCTGGTTCCCGGGATCGGTGAGATCATCGGAGGAAGCCAGAGAGAAGATTCCTACGAGAAGCTGAAACAGCGGATGGCAGAACTGGATCTGAAAGAGGAAGACTATGGATTCTATCTGGATCTGCGTAAATACGGATCTACCCGTCATTCCGGATTCGGACTGGGATTTGAGAGATGTGTGATGTACCTTACCGGTATGCAGAACATCAGGGACGTGATCCCCTTCCCAAGAACTGTAAACAATTGTGAATTATAAGAGGAGCACTATGAGATTTTTCCATATCGCAGACGTTCATCTGGGAGCGGAGCCTGACAAAGGCTTCCCCTGGAGCCAGGACAGAAGCCGGGAAATCTGGGACAGCTTCCGAAGTGTTATTGAACAGGCCGGCCAGGATCATGCCGACCTGTTTCTTATTGCGGGAGATCTGTTTCACCGTCAGCCCCTGGCAAGAGAATTAAAAGAAGTAAATGCTATGTTTTTTTCTATTCCGGATACGAAGATCCTGCTGATCGCCGGAAATCATGACTACCTGAGGAAAGATTCCCTTTATCCAAGATTTCCCTGGAGTCCAAATGTCTTTGGTCTGTGGAGCCAGGAGATCACCCATGTGGATTTCCCGGATCTGGGAGTGCGGGTCACAGGCTGCAGTTATAAAAGCAGGGAGATCACCAGACCTCTCTATGACGCCCTGAAAAGATCAGGAGAGATGCCGGTGGAGATCCTGCTGGCTCATGGAGGAGATGAGAAGCACATACCCATATCCTGGGACAGGTTGTCTGCCAGCGGCTTTGACTATATCGCCCTGGGCCATATCCATAAGCCCCAGGTGCTGCAAAAAGACCGGATGATCTATGCAGGATCTCTGGAACCTACGGAAAAGAATGATACAGGCCCTCACGGTTTTATAAAAGGAGAAATCCGAAATGGAAAAGCAAGGACTGCTTTTGTTCCCTGGGCCGCAAGGGAATATAAGGAATTAGAAATCCCTGTCACCCGGGAAACTACCCAATACACCCTCTGCCAGAAGATTTCCGAACTGTTGGAAGAAAAGGGAAAAGAACATATCTATACCTTGATCCTTCAGGGGAAAAGAGACCCGGAGACAGAGTTTCAGCTTGACCGCCTCTATTCCCTGGGAAATATCCGCCAGGTGGAAGACAAAAGCAGACCGGACTGGTCTTTGGAAGAACTGTGCAGAAAGCACCGGGGAAGCCTTCTGGAGGAATATATCCGAAGCTTTGAAGGGGCTAAGGGAGAAGAGGAGAAAAAAGCCCTGGATTACGGGATCAGAGCGCTTCTGGAGACTGGGGAGGAAATACTATGATCATAAAAGAAGTGCATATGAAAAACTTCGGAAAATTTCAAAAAAAGAGGATTTCTTTTCAGCCGGGGATCAATATTGTCTACGGGGAAAATGAAAGCGGAAAGACCACTCTCTACACCTTCCTCCAGGGGATCTTTTTCGGGATCCCCAGAAAAAGGGGAACAGCCTCAAAAACAGATACCTATACCAGGTGTCTTCCCTGGGAGAATCCTTCCTGGTACGAAGGAAGCGTGCTTTTTGAGGAGGAGGGAAAAGACTTCCGTCTGGAGAAAAATTTCGACAGCCGTTCCCGGGAGGCTGAACTATATTGTGTCACAGACGGAGAAAAGATGTCTGTGGAAGATGGAGACCTGGAGATGCTGCTGGGAGGAGCCACCCAGAGGATCTATGAAAATACTGCTGCCATAGGGCAGCAAAAAAGCAGGACCCAGGAAGGACTCCGGGAAGAGGTAGAAGAATACCTGGCGAATTTTCAGACAGAGGGGGATTTTCTCCTGGATCCCCAGGCGGCCCTTGGCCGTCTCAAAGAACAGAGAAAAGAGTGGGAAAAGACAAAGAAACAGGCTCTGAATGAAAAAGAACAGAGGCTGGATAACCTGCGTTACAGGATCCGGTATACCCGAAAAGAGATGGAGGATCTGGAGAAAAGACTGGAAAACCCTGAGGAAAGTGTGGAAAACATAGATGATGAAGCAGGCATGGAGACTGCCAGGGAGACAGAGAGAAATAGCGGCCAAAAACTGACGGCTATTCTTACCTTTCTGGCGCTGGGAGGAGCTGCTACAGTTCTTCTGTGGTCTTTGGATCTGGGAGGAGGTTATGGATGGTTTATCCGCTGGTGTATTCCGCTTCTGGTCCTTTTGGCTGCCGCGGAAAAATTCCGCAGTTATCTCAGGGAACGGAAAAAAGAGGCAGCCCGCAGTCGCCGCAGGCATGAAAAGGCGCTGAAAAAGGAACGCAGAGCCGGTCAGAGAAGCACCTGGCAGGAACTTCTTAGGGACAAGGAGACCCTTCTCTATAATCTTCAGGAAGAATTGGAAGAGCTGGAAAATGATAATGAACAGATCCTGAAAGCCCAAAAGGAAGCGGAAAGCATTGCTCTGGCAGAGAAAATGCTGGCCAAGGCGGCCGGAAACCTTCAGAGCAGGAGAGGAAATTTTCTGAAAGACAGGACCTGGGAAATACTGGGAGATCTTACCCAGGGAAAATACTGCAGCGGGATCATAGATGAAAACTTTCAGATATGGCTGGATAGCGGAGACCGGTATGTGGGTCTTTACCAGGTAAGCCAAGGCACAGTAGAACAGGTTTACTTTGCCCTGCGTATGGCTGCGGGAGAGCTTCTGTGCCAGGAGGAAGAGCTTCCGGTGCTTTTAGACGAGACCTTTGCTATGTATGATGACAGAAGGCTTTGCCAGGCTCTGAGATGGCTGCACAAGAGCAAAAGCCAGGTAATCCTGTTTACCTGTACCCGCAGGGAGATCCAGGCGATGGAAAAGCTGGGGATCCCCTGGCGCCAGATAAGTTTATAAAGTTATAAGATCCCCCCGGGAAAGCGGTTCCCGGGGGGATCTTTGTAACCTTTTTTGCATTGGTGACGTCCGGATCAGCCCTTCATGTAATGATGAGAATGGGTCTTCCGGTACTCTTCGATCTTGATCTGGATATAATTCCAGGCAGTATGCAGTACAGGCGCCAGACCGGCGATCAGAAGCACCACGGTAACGAGACTGATGTCAGCGGTGATCGCATAAATATGTGCTGCATAAAGGATCACAAAAAGAGCAATACATACATTGAGGATTTGGATCAGTTTATTCATCATAATAGTGGCACCTCCCTTATATTAAAAATATTCTTTTAGTTTCTTATATTATACTGCTGTTGTCTGTAAATTACAATATATAGAAAGAAAAGTTTAAAAATAAAGAGAGGACAGGATGAATATTTAGTTTTTCTTTTTGCCTTCCTTCAGTTCCTTATTGTGTTTTGCCACCAGTTTGTTGATCCGGTCTACAGGATTCAGCAGCTTGCTGATAGAAGCATCGTGATTCAGGGTATCAATGATCAGAGCAATATATTTGCTCATATCGCAGTTTACATAATATGGCTTCTGAAGAAGTTCATCAGGCTGATATACCAGATTAGTAGTAAGTAGCCGGTCGAAGTCTCCGTTTTTGTATGCGGTGTCAAAACGTTCCAGACCATTGGTGAAAAGCCCGAAAGTAGAGCACATAAAGATCTTGGCAGCGCCCCGCTGCTTCAGCAGCCGCGCTACCTCCAGCATACTGTCGCCGGAAGAGATCATATCATCAATGATGATCATATTTTTTCCTGCAACGTCAGAACCCAGAAATTCGTGGGCCACGATAGGATTCCGGCCGTCTATGATAGTAGAATAGTCCCGGCGCTTATAGAACATACCCATGTCGATACCCAGTACATTGGCCAGGTAAATGGCGCGGCTGGTACCGCCGGCATCCGGGCTGATGATCATCAGACTGTCACTGTCGATCTTCAGATCCGGCTCTGCTTTGAAAAGACCTTTGATGAACTGGTAAGCGGGCTGGACCGTTTCAAATCCGTGAAGAGGAATGGAATTCTGCACCCGTGGATCATGGGCGTCAAAAGTGATGATATTGTCCACTCCCATATGGATCAGTTCCTGGAGAGCCAGGGCACAGTCCAGAGATTCCCGCCGTGTTCTTTTGTGCTGGCGGCTTTCGTACAGGAAGGGCATGATCACATTCACTCTTCTGGCCTTTCCTCCTACAGCGGCGATGATCCTCTTCAGATCCTGAAAATGATCATCCGGAGACATGTGGTTCATATGACCGCACAGAGAATAGGTCAGGGAATAGTTGCAGACATCCACCATGAGATAGAGGTCGTCCCCGCGGACGGATTCCTCCAGAATACCTTTGGCTTCCCCGGAGCCGAAGCGGGGGGTCTGGGCGTTAATAAGGTAAGAAGGACGCTCATAACCTTCGAACTGGAGGTTATTTTTCTCCTGGTGGTCCCGGTCTTTACGCCACTTTACAATGTAGTCGTTGACCTTGGCCCCCAGCTTTTCGCAGCTCTTCAGTGGAATGATACCCAGACGGCCTACGGGGAGCGAGTCTAAAGGTGTTGTGATTTTTGGTGCCATGTTCATTTTCCTCCTAAAAGTCTTTTTTGGATCCTTATGTCATTCCCAATCAGCTTGATCATGGTGTAATTGCTGGAAACCCGGGAGAAGGTTCTCTCGGAATAGGTTTCCAGAAAATCTTCCATGGTCAGGTTAGTGGAAATGATGGTTGCCTTTTTATTCATGATACGCTCGTTGATGCAGCAGAAAAGCTGAGAGGATACAAAGCTGTTGGTCAGCTCCGTGCCCAGATCATCAATAATGAGCAGATCACAGTCATAGATAAAAGAAGCCATATCCGCAGACTGGATATCTCTTTGGAAAGTATTTTTTGACAGCAGATCAAAAAGGTCGAACGCGCTGAAATACAAAACAAAATAAGAACGGTCCAGAAGCTCTCTGGCGATACAGTGGGTAAGATAAGTCTTTCCAACACCAGTATCTCCATAAATCATAAGATTATCGGACTTTTCAGCAAAGCCTTCTATAAAGTCCCAGGCCTTGTTATATGCGCTGCGGGCGGCTTCTGAAGCAGAGATCCCGCTTCCCGGATCCTTAAAATCGGGAGAGTAATATTGAAAAGAAAAATTATCGAAATTTTCTTCTTCCAGGATATCCCGGATGTTGGACTGGGTATAGAGAAGGTCTACCGCAGCTTTTCGGAAACAGGCGCATTTTTCTCCGTTTACATAACCGGTATCTTTACAGATCGGACAGTCGTAGTGAAGTTCCAGATAATCGGCGGGAAATCCGTTCTCCAGGAGAAGAGCCTTCCTCTCTTTTGCCAGAGCGCCGATGGCGGACTCCAGATCAAAGTCTTCTCCCCCTGAGGCCCCCAGGACAAGACGGGCTTTCTTAAGCCCCAAAGCGGCGATCTCCTGACGGATCTGCCCCAGACGGGGGATTTTCTCTTCGGCCAGCCGGATATGCTCGTCCTGCTCATGCTTATGGAGAAATTGTTTTTGGTTGTAGTCCCGCATGATTGCGTCGTATTGAAAATTTTTCAGTGACACAGTACGTCTCCTTTTCGTTATTTTCCAAGAAGCTGTTTTTCAAGCTCTGCCATGTTGTAGTTTCTCTGATGGAAATTGTTGAATTTGTTCTTAGAAGCGGCAGCAGGCGCCTTTGGTCTGGCCTTGGCTTTCTCTGCTTTTTTCTGCTGATAATCCATATCCAGGGAATCAATATCGGAAAGATGACGGACTCCCTTTTTGAACCAGCTTTCCAGGATACTGTCCGCATAAGAAAAGCTGGCCTTTCCCGTAGACAAGACCGTGCGGCTGCAGGCTTCTGTGATGATATCAAGGGTAAAGCCGTACTGGTTCAGCCACAGATTCATATATTGGATCTCTTTATCCAGAGGATTCCGGTTGCTGATGCCGAATGCCCGCAGGATCGTAAAATAATTTTTGTTGTAGAGATTGGTCTCTTCCTTGGCCTGACTTACTGTGGTGATCTTCTGCTGGGCCCAGGACAGCCCCACCTTTTTGATATATGCCATAGAAGGACTGCCTTTGGAAACACAGTATTCGATCAGATATTCCAGAAGTTCGGCGGATATATGTACTTCATCATAAAGATAGAGGAGAGTCTCCACATCCGTGGGAGTCAGAGTCCGTCCCAGATATTGCTCCGCAATAAAAAGAAGCTGCCGTACCTCTTCCCGTCCCTTCAGTTCCTGGAGCTTGTTCCGGGATACGGCAGGAGCGGAAGGCTTTGTCTCATACGCGGGCAGCTTCGGCTCAGGGACAGAAAAACGAACCTTTGTCAGATTACCTGCCTGATCAAAGGAAACATCCAGGATCCCGGATTCCTTCCAGTAGCGGAGGGCTCTTAAAATGTCCGTTTCCGTACAGTTGAAAGTATCTGCAATGGAGAAAAGATCCATCTTTGTCTTTCCGCTCTGACATCGGCCCAGGAGATAAAGATAGATTTTTACAAATTCTCCGTTGGCTTTCGGCATATGATCCTCCAGAAAGCGGTTGGAAACCCAAGTAAAGTCTCCTGGAAAACTGCTATATACTTCAAACTGTCCCATGTTCAACATCCTCTACATTTTACATCTTCTTAATGAATCAACCTCAGTATAGCATATAATTTTTAAAAAGAGAACAAGGATTTTTTTTCGACGGTGGAAATGGACAGGTTGAGAAAAATTCCAGGGATAAATGTGGATAATGTGGATAAAAAGGTGGATAATTTTTATGGGAAACCAGGAGAATGTCGAAAGTACCAGTATTTTAGCATATCATTGATAAAAATGCTGTCTGATTATGTCAACTCACTTATGCACAAAAAAATCCACATACTCTGGGGAAAGAGTATGTGGAAGATTTGGTGGATAATGTGGATAACTCTACATGCCAAGGAGGTTTTCCCCGATTTTATATACATCTCCGGCCCCCATAGTTATCAACACGTCTCCGTGGATACAATTTTTTAATAAAAATTCTTCGATCTCGTCAAATGTGGAAAAATAGTGGACGTCAGTTCCCTTTTTGGCGATAAGATCCGCCAGATCTTTGGAAGAGATCCCCAGATTGTCCGTTTCCCTGGCCGGATAAATATCTGCGAGGACGACCTTGTCCGCCATAGAAAGGGCCTGGGCAAATTCCGGCATCAGGGCTTTCGTCCTGGTGTAAGTATGAGGCTGGAAGACACACCAGATCCGGTTATGGGGATAATTCTGTGCAGTCTTTAATGTAGCGGCGATCTCTGTGGGATGATGGGCATAGTCATCGATCACGGTGACGCCTGCCACTTTTCCTTTGTATTGGAATCTCCGATCTGTGCCTCCGAAATGGAGAAGACCCTTCTGGATAGTCTCTGTGGATATGCCGATCTTCCTGGCAAGGGCTATGGCGGAAAGGGCGTTGGATACATTGTGGATGCCGGGTACGGACAGAGAAAAATGTCCGATCTTTTCACCTTTACAGATACAGTCAAAAGAAGGGCGGGCGGTTTCGTCAAAGACAATATTTTCTGCTGTGTACTGGGCGTCGCCTTTTAATGCATAGGTGATGATCTCACAGGGCAGTCCCCGGGTGATCTCTTCTACATGGGGAATCTCCCCGTTGATGATCAAAGTGCCGTCTTTTGGCAGCTTCTCGGCAAAGAGCCGGAAGGAATGACGGATATCCTCAATATCTTTGAAAAAGTCCAGATGATCGGCGTCTATGTTTAGGATAATGCTGATCTTCGGATAAAAACTGAGAAAACTGTTGGTATACTCACAGGCTTCGGTGATAAAGGTTTCAGACTGTCCCACTCTTATGTTGCCGTGGATGGCAGGCAGGATCCCTCCTACGGAAATAGTAGGATCTGCATTTCCCTCTAACAGGATGTGAGAGATCATAGAGGTGGTAGTGGTCTTGCCGTGGGTGCCGGATACAGCGATGGGCAGTTCATAATTTTTCATGATCTGTCCCAGAAGTTCGGCTCTGGTGAGCATAGGAAGCCCCAGTTCTTTTGCCTGCTTAAATTCCGGATTGTCCGGATGAATGGCGGCGGTGTATACCACCAGCTGGATATCATCAGTGATATTGGAAGCCCGCTGGCCGATATAGATTTTGGCGCCTTTGGCTTCCAGCTGCTTTGTCAGATCCGAAGCTTTTGCGTCAGAACCGGAGATGACAAAGTCTTCCTCCAGCAGGATCTCGGCCAGTCCGCTCATACTGATGCCGCCGATCCCGATAAAATGAATATGCATAGGTTTATGAAAATCAATCTGATACATGATGAAGAATCCCTTCCTTTTTAAAGTCTTTATGATGTCTGCCGTATGAAACATATTTCAAGAATATTTATTCCCGCGGGCAACGAGCCAAGCGGACATGTTGGCATGTCCATTTGGCGGTGCTGTGTGCCAGTGGCACACGTTTAGCACCGACCGGAGTGGAACGTAGACCTGCCGCGAGGGTCTAATACCCCGATGCTTGCATCGCTGCTAGTTTGATGCCCCGTATGCTTGCATCGGGGTCTTTGACTTTATGCGAAGTTGTCAGGCATAGCTTTGAGACCATAGGCTCAAAGCAGCGCAGACTGGGTAATAAAATATATAAATATTCTCGATCATGATTCATGAGCCAGTTCCTTTTCATGATTGATTATACCTAAATTTGAAAAAAATGGAACCCCCTTTCTGGTGGAAGGAGTAAAAAACAGGTAAAATGTCACAAAAAAAATGAATATGTCGAAAAAAAATTGTTAAAAATATTCACTTTTTTAGAGCGATGTGTTATAATGTAAAAACCATAGAATTACAAGAGGTGATTGCATGATTAAGAAAGAGATGATTGCAATGTTGCTGGCCGGCGGACAAGGCAGCAGATTGGGCGTTCTGACTGCGAAAGTGGCAAAACCGGCAGTGACATTCGGCGGAAAATACAGAATTATAGACTTTCCGCTCAGTAACTGTATAAATTCAGGAGTGGACACCGTGGGAGTGCTGACACAGTATCAGCCGCTGCGTTTAAATACTCACATTGGTATCGGTATCCCCTGGGATCTGGACCGTAATGTAGGAGGCGTTTCGATTCTTCCTCCTTACGAAAAGAAAACCAATACGGAATGGTATACCGGTACAGCCAACGCTATTTACCAGAATCTGGCATATATGGAAAATTTCAATCCGGATTATGTGCTGATTTTAGGCGGAGACCATATCTATAAAATGGACTACGAGGTTATGCTGGATTTCCATAAAGCCAACAAAGCAGACGTCACTCTGGCATGCATGCCTGTTCCATGGGAAGAAGCCTCTCGTTTCGGACTTGCCATAACCGACGAGACGGGAAGAATTATAGATTTTGAGGAAAAACCGGAGAAGCCAAAGAGCAATCTGGCTTCTATGGGTATTTATATTTTCAGCTGGCCCGTGCTGAAGGAAGCCCTGATCGCCCTGAAAGATCAGTCAGGCTGTGATTTTGGAAAGCATATCCTGCCTTACTGCAGAGAAAAGGGTCAAAGACTTTTTGCTTATGAATATAACGGATACTGGAAAGATGTGGGCACCCTGGGATCCTATTGGGAAGCCAATATGGAGCTGATCGACATTATCCCGGAATTTAATCTGTATGAGGAATTCTGGAAGATCTATACCAAGGGAGATATCATCCCGCCTCAGTATATTGCTGCGGATGCAGTAGTAGACAGAAGTATCATCAGCGAGGGGACAGAAGTGTACGGAGAGGTACATAATTCTGTGATCGGCGCCGGAGTTACCATTAAAAAAGGCGCTGTGATCCGTGATTCCATTATTATGAAACAGTCTGTGATCGGAG
>DWUY01000231.1 GCA_019120515.1 Candidatus Blautia avicola
CTGCGGGAACATCCGTTGCATCCAGATAGTAGCTATAATCTTTCAAATAGTCTGTGAAAGCCGGAGGCAACACTGTTGGTTGATTATCATAGTTCGGATCTATTCTATACGAACCTAATTTATACTGATCGAAAGGAGTAATACACCCTCTCGGTTGAGTTTCATCTTTTTTCCTTTCTTTTTAAAAATCATATCTCCGGATCTGGCAGTTTTTCATACCGAAAGCCGCAAATTCTTCGTTGGTCATATCGTAAAAATAGGAGTGCACAGCCCTTGCGATCCCGTTGTGGGCCACCAGCAGGACGGTTTCTCTATCGGAACGTTCCTTCAGATCGTCCAGCAGATTGTAGATCCTCTGACAGAGCTTCAGCATAGACTCTCCTCCTCCATAGCTGGAGACAAAATTTTCCTTTGCCTTTTTAAATTCCGCTCCATCTCTGGGAGTAGACTCATAGATGCCGAAATTCTGCTCTTTGAGCCGGATTTCCTCTTCCATAGGTATTCCTGCTGCCTCAGAAATCTGTCTGGCAGTCTCCTTTGCCCGGATCAGGGGTGAATATAAGATTTTATCGATCTTCAGACCCTGGCGCAGGATCTCCTCTCCCAGTTCTCTTGCCTGTTCATATCCCAGAGGTGTAAGGGGGATATCTGTTGCGCCGCAGATCTTATTTTCCACATTCCATACAGTCTGTCCGTGTCTTACATAATAAAAGTGCCCCATTCTTTAATTCCTCTCTCTTTCTGCATTTTTGGACATTCTATCATATCCTTCCCATTGCCACAATCTTATTTTCATTTTTGCCGGTTTTTCATATTTTCTATATATACTCTGCCGTCCTCTGCCATGATCCGCAGTCTTTCATATTCTTCTAAAAGCATTTCTTTTCCCACATCTGTAATAATATAGGATTTCCGCCGGTTTTCTTCACCGGTGAGCCGTATGATCTGATTCTTCTCAAATTTTGACAGCATAGCATACAAAGTCCCCGGCCCTACCTTTACTCTGCCGCCGGAAATCTTCCGGACCTTTTCCATAATATCCACCCCGCAGCATTCCTCGGTAAGGGCCAGCAGGATATAATACATAGGTTCTGTCAATGTCTGAAACTGTTCTCTTGCCATTCTTTAAAGCCTCCTTTTCAGGCAGACGTTCTTTCACGGGGTGTTAATGTTCCCCATTATTAGATCTTCTGAAGCTTCAGGACCTGCCGGGCCATCTTCTCCAGATATAAGGCAAGATTATCACATTCCCTATAACGGAAATTTCCAAATATTACTTTTCTTCTCATAGGAACACCCCCTGACACCAAAAACACTATAAATCCAGGGCCTGCCGCAAAAACAGGATCTGGTCTTTCTCTAATTTTTCTCTGCTTCTCATATATAAAACTCTATCCTGGAATCTCACTGCTGTTTCGGTCTTTTGGGAACTCTGCTTCATCTCCAGGGATTCCCACAGATTTTCTTCTGTGATATCTTCTCCTTTATCTATATAAAGAGAATAGATCCGGTCCAGGATCCAGTCTCGGTCCGAGTGATATGCATAGCAAATGATTCTGTTCTCATCAGATTCCTGCCCTTGCACTCCATTAACAGCATGAAAAGTAATACCGTACTGGACAGCCTCTCCAAAAATCCCCCTATGTTGTCTTCTATTTCTATAGAACCACTTCCATATGTCGTTTCTACAAACGCTTCCTGTTCCCCGGTCTCTGTTCCATTCCCCTTTCTTTCTTCGGAAATCCCCAATGAAACAGCTAAAATCATGATAGGGAAAATGCAAACGAACAACAATGTTGCCAGTATATTTTTCCCCCTGGACGGCCTTATCCAAGTCTGCAACAAACCAAAAATTAAAAATCCGGCAGCGCTAATAAAAACTACAAAAGTCCTGTTTCTGCCGCTAAAGACTACAACTGCTCCTAAAAGAATCACGGTAAAGATAAAATATAATAGGCTCCTAAAGCTTATCCAAATATATACTGTCCAGCTACCTCCCCCATAAAAAATCCGGCGCCCTTGTTTCATTCGATGATTTGAACTGACTTTCCAGGCTATGAATCCTAAAAAACGGAAAAATTCTCCTAGAAAAAGCACTGTGCAGGTAGAAAGCAACAATAAAAGCAAATCTGAAAAAATATATGTTATAAAGTCAGAGGTACATAGTCTCCACCCTAAAAGCGCCTCGCAGAAACAGGAAAGAAAAAGTTCATTTTTAAAAGAATCCCATTCCGCTTTGCGGACATTTTCATATCTTTCTTCTTCTGTAACAATCGGAACCGCATCTTCCCGGATCTTCCGGAACACACAGAATTTTCCGGTACTGTCTACCAGCTCCCAGCCGGCTTCTTCACAGTACCTGGCATATTCCTGAGTATTCGGTTCCGGTCTTTTATCATTTTCATCCCCTTCCGGAAATATTTCTGCCGCATAAGTTTCCTTACGGGGCTGATCTTTATAAAATACCAGCCCCAGCCTCCAGCCTTTAAAAATCCAGCCTTTTGCAGCCATTCTCTCTAAATAGTCAGCAAAACTGTCACATTCCCTGTAATGATATTTTTTGAAAACTACTCTCTTTTTCATAAAGAACACCCCCGTTCTCCGAAAAACATTTCCAAAAAGCAAATTATCGAGTATCGATATTTCCTACTTTCAGTATAATATCGACACTCGATAATTGCAATAGATTTCCTATATTTTATTTTAATTTCTGCAGACAATAAGACAAGCGGCGGGCATGCTCCCATGTCCGCCTGACTTTATATCTTATAATCCCAGCTTCTCAATGATCTCTTTCAGCGCTGCCCGCACGGGTGAATCTTTTGGCAGCTGCACTGTTGGCTTTCCGTCGCAGTCGTACTGATATACCATATCATCATGAGGCACTACACCCAGAAGCTCCAGGTCTTGGTTTTTAATTTCTTCCAGAGTTCCCTGGTCCAGTTTGCCCTGAGGCGCCCGATTGACGATCAGTCCTGTTTTCTTCGGATGAAAATTCAGGTCTTTCATAAGTCTGGCGATCCTCCCTGCTGCCTGGACTCCTCTCCTGGAGCAGTCGCTGACCAGGATGGCGATCTCCATTGCCGGCAGGATCCCTCTGCTGATATGCTCCATTCCCGCTTCATTATCCACCACAATGTAAGGATAATGACTCTGGAGTTTCTGCACCTGGGTCTGTACCAGACCGTTTACAAAGCAATAGCAGCCCTGTCCCTGGGAGCGTCCCATGACCATCAGATCATAGTCATCTTCCTCTGTGACAGCATTCATCATACGGGCCTCCAGATATTCTGCTTTTGTCATCCCTGCTGGAATCTTATATTTCGGATCCGTACCTGCCCGTTCAATTTCTTCTCTCAGTTCTCCCAGAGTAACTCCTGTCTCTACGCCCAGAACTTCATTTAGATTAGAATTGGCGTCTGCGTCCACAGCCAGCACCGGCTTTTTTCCTGTCTCACAGAGATACTGGATCAAAAGCCCGCACAGTGTAGTCTTACCCACGCCGCCTTTTCCGGATACTGCAATAATATGTCCCATGATTCATTCCTCCTGTCTCTGTTTTCCTTATAAGGGATATATTTTACTGAACATGTTGTTGATTTTCTTACAGTATGGATATTATAATAAAATTCAGAAGAATACAATGATCAGATTTACAGATCTGCCATGTTTCTCAACAGATTTTAAAAATTGTCTATGAACAGGGGGATTTTATGTGAAAAATAAAACGAAAGTTACAGACCGCCGCACCAGATATACCCGGCAGACCATTAAAGACTCTTTTCTGACTCTTCTGGAGGAAAAACCTTTCTCCAAGATCACAGTAACCGAAATATGCCGCATATCAGAGATCAACCGGGGAACCTTTTATCTTCATTATTATGATATAGATGACGTGCTGGATGATCTATTAAATGATGTAATCACAGACACTTCCAGCATACTGGATCATGTGCTCTGCCCGGAGAAACTGGGCTGTACCTATCCTTTCTGCCGGAAAGTTCAGGAAGATACGCGGCTTCAGGTCCTGTTTTTTGATGATGTGGCTTCTTCCCGGCTCCTGGAGAAACTCTGCGAACTGTCCAAAGAAGAATTTGTCACCCATCTTATGCAGAACAGCCTCCTTACCTTTGAGCAGGCGGAGGCTGTCCTTTATTTTCAGATGAACGGCTGTCTGGCTATTAATAAACGAATGCTGAAAAACAAATGTACAAACTGGCAGGAAATCCAGCAGGCCATAGACCATTTTATCAAAGCCGGTCTGGAAAGCTTCCTGATCTGCGACGGACGCCAGACTGTCTCGAAAAAGAATCCATCCCCGCAAGACACGCCGGAAAAACTGTAACCGGAAAGGATCCTCCTTTCTATCTTTCCCTTTTTTCTCTTACCAGCTCAATAGCTTCTTTGCCGCTGATATGTTCTATAGAAAGTTCCAGCATGCATAGAGGAGAAAATTCCCGGTCAATGGCTCTGTTTGTTTTCTCCTCCGGTTCTTCCGGGGCATATTTCAGGGCCAGCTTTTCAATGGCCCTTCTTTTTTCCTCTTCTCCTTCCAGAATACGGATCTTGCCAAAAACGATCACGCTGCGGAAATAGGTGGTATATTCTTCCGGTATGATCTGATCCTGGTCAATTACACAGAAAGAAACTTTTTCATTCCGTTTTAAGGCTTCTATCTTATATCCGCTTTTCCCGCAGTGAAAGAAAATCTTTCCCTTTTCATAATAATAACTGAGGGGAACGGCATAAGGATAACCTTCCTCTCCCTCCAGAGCCAATACACCTGAGGTTCCCCTTTCCAGAATCTTCTCACAGGCCTCCAAAGGAAGCGCTTGTTTTTTTCTTCTCATTTCTCCGAACATTTTCTGAAATCCTCCTGTAATCTCTGTCTTTTTCTCCGAAGTTTTCCTTGTCCCGCCGGTCTTATCCCACAAAAAAACGCCTGGCTCCA
>DWUY01000232.1 GCA_019120515.1 Candidatus Blautia avicola
CAAATTATAAACTGCTTACACCGGGTCCTCTGACCACAACAGACACGGTAAAAAAAGAAATGCTTTTTGACCACTGCACCTGGGATGATGATTATAAAAAGATCACCCTTTCCATAAGAGAGAAGCTGCTGAAACTGGCTCATGTAAACGAGCCTGCATATACCGTGGTCCTTATGCAGGGCAGCGGAACTTTCGGAGTGGAATCTGTACTGACCAGCGTCATCGGAGAGGAAGATACTCTTCTGATCGCAGCAAATGGAGCCTATGGAGAGAGAATGGGAGACATTGCCCGCCATGCCGGGATCCATTACCTGATGTATAAGGAAGATTACAACAAAATCCCTTCTGCAGAAAAGATCGGAGAGATCCTGAAAGAGCATCCGGAGATCACTCATGTTTCCATGGTCCACAGTGAAACCACTTCCGGGATTTTAAATGACATTGCCTCTGTAGCCAAGGTGGTAAAAGGTGCGGGAAAGACTTTTATCGTTGACGCTATGTCCAGCTTTGGCGGAGTGGATATCCCGGTGGGAGATCTGGGGATCCGTCCTTATATCGGCAGCGAACACCAGGGACCGATCATCACTACCTTCCTGTATCCGGAACACCATAATTTCTCTTTCCAGGAAATGTACCAGTATATCAAGGACAGAGGCTATGCCATTTATCCGGGAAAGGTAACCGACGCAGATACCTTCCGTATCGGAAATATCGGCGAGATCTATAAAGAAGACATTGAAAAACTCTGCAGTATCATCAGAGAATTTTTAGAGGAGAGATAAAATTATGAGATTTGACGGGATTATTTTTGATTGGGCGGGAACTACTGTAGATTACGGATGCTTCGCTCCGGTGAAAGCCTTTATTGAAGCCTTTGAACATTATGGGATCACCCCTACCCTGGAAGAAGTGAGAAAGCCTATGGGTATGCTGAAGATCGATCATGTAAGGACTATGCTGTCTATGGAGCGGATCTCAAGGCTGTGGGAAGAAAAACAGGGAAAAAAATGGACGGAAGAAGATGTACAGAAAGTCTATGAACTCAGCGAAAGCAAGATCCTGGAGATCGTACATAACTATGCCCAGCCCAAGCCCTATGTAGTAGAAACGGTAAAGAAGCTGCGGGAAAAAGGATTAAAGATCGGATCTACCACAGGATACACCGATGAGATGATGGCCCTGGTAGTGCCCAAAGCCGCCCAGATGGGATATTCCCCTGACTGCTGGTTCAGCCCGGATTCTACGAACAAAAAGGGCAGGCCTTATCCCTACATGGTTTTCCGGAACATGGAAAAGCTGGAGCTAAAGGATGTATCCAGGGTCATGAAAGTGGGAGATACAGTCTCTGACATTCTGGAAGGGAAAAACGCAGGACTGGTAACTGTAGGGATCCTGGAGGGAAGCTCCGTGATGGGACTGACCCGGGAAGAGTATGAAGCCCTGTCAGAGGAAGAACGGGAAGCTGCAGATAAAAAAGCGGAGAAGACATACCTGGACGCCGGCGCAGACTATGCGGTGAGAGACGTGCGGGGGATCCTGGATCTGTTAGAGTAATCCAGAACCTGGAAAATCTACCCTGCCAACAAATTGTACGAAAACTGAAAAAAATAATTCTTGCAGTCCTTTATTGAAATCTTTATGATAAGGCTATGACTGTAAAGGAGGACTGCAAGAATCATGAAAGAAAAAGCAAGCAGCAGAATTCATTATTATGAAAATTCCCAGGGACCGGTGATCGGAACCTGCAGCGATAAGGTGATCCGGGAGGATGGCCTTTATTTTCGTGATATTAACGGAGACGGGAAATTAAACACCTATAAAGACTGGAGAAAATCTCCGGAAGAGAGAGCCAGAGCTTTAGCTGAGGATCTGTCTGCGGAAGAGAAGATCGGCCTTCTTTTCC
Source organism: Candidatus Blautia avicola (assembly GCA_019120515.1). GTDB lineage: Bacteria > Bacillota > Clostridia > Lachnospirales > Lachnospiraceae > Blautia > Blautia avicola. Next base: position 1,904 of record DWUY01000232.1, read on the forward strand.
TGAATTCCTGGAAAATGGGTATGGAACAGGAGGACAAGGACTTTGTAGACGAGACGGGACTTTTGGATGAAAAGCCTGTGGAGAAAGGTTCTTCTATTTTTGCCACCAGTTCCACGGTGGGAACCACAGAAACCATCAAAGATTGGAAGGTGCGCACTTTTATCCTCCGCAGTAATCCAAAACCGGATGAACTGGCAGACTGGATCAATGAGATGAACAGCCTGGCTGAGGAAGGGGAACATTTTATCCCGGTGATGGTAGTATCCAATTCCAGAAATGAAAACGGAGAAGTAGTCTTCGGTATGAACGATGCTTCCGGCGTTTTTGCCGCCTGGCCGGGAACCATGGGGATCGCCGCCGCGGTAAAGGGAGACGGGATCCATATTATTGATGATTTTGCAGACTGTATCCGGAGAGAGTGGGATGCGGTAGGTATGAAGAAGGGATATATGTACATGGCGGACTGTGCCACAGACCCCAGATGGCAGAGAACCTATGGTACTTTTGGAGAAGATCCAAAACTGATCAAAGAAATTTTTGAACATCTGATTCCGGGAGTACAGGGAAGCCAGGAGGGACTGACTCCGGATGGAGTGGCTATGACTGTGAAACATTTCCCGGGAGGAAGCGCCAGAGAGAACGGCTTTGACCCTCATTACCGTCAGGGACAGTGGAATGTCTATCAGACCAAAAACAGCCTGGAGACTTATCATATTCCGCCTTTTGAGGCAGCTATCGAGAAAAATGCCTCTTCAATCATGCCTTACTATGCAAAGCCCTCCAGAGAGAAGAGCGCAGACCAGTATGACCTGCAGGAAAATCCCATTGAGTGGAAGCCGGTAGGATTTGCCTTTAACGATTACTTTATCCAGAAACTTCTGAAGAAGCAGATGGGCTTTAAAGGCTATATCAACAGCGATTCCGGAATCGTCCAGAATATGGCCTGGGGCGTGGAGGAACTGGAAGTCTGCGAGAGAGTTGCTCTGGCTGTCCACGCCGGAGTAGATATCATCAGCGGATCTTATGATATCGAGGCTGCAAAAGAAGCCTACCGGAGAGGAAAAGAAGGTTATTATACCGCCCAGGGACACAAGGTGCCGGAAGGGTATACCGTAGAACAGGTGACTCTTTCTGATGAGGCTCTGACCCAGGCGGCAGCCCATACTCTGAAAGAAAAGTTTGAACTGGGACTTTTTGAGAACCCGTACAGAGATCCACAAAAAGCTGTGGAAGTGGTAGCTATAAAGAAAGACTGGGAAAATGCCGCAGACGTCCATAGAAAATCTGTAGTTCTCCTGAAAAATCAGGGAGCCCTGCCCCTTACAGAGGAGAAGACAGCAGGTAAAAAAGTATATGCCCAATGCTTTAACAAGAAAGATGAGGACGGGGTAAAAGCCACAGAAGAACTGAAAAAAATGCTGGAAAAAGAGAAGGGGATCACCCTTACAGACAAGCCGGAAGAGGCAGATTATGCACTGCTGTTCCTGACTCCAAGCTCAGGAGAATACTTTAACGCCACTCCCGGATATCTGGAACTGGAGATCTGCGACGGAAAAGAAGTCTGTGATGTAGACGAGGAAGGAAGACCTGCGAAAACGACTCACACAGAGACTACACTTTCCGGCGCGAAAAAAATCTCTGAGATCGCAAAAACCGTCCATGGCAGAGGCGGAAAAGTCATTGCTAATATCAACTTTACCCTGGCCTGGGAAGTAGGCACAGTGGAGCCCTACGCAGACAGTCTGCTGGCAGGTTTTGACACATATCCATGGGCTGTGCTGGATGTGATCTTCGGCAGATTCTCTCCGGTAGGAAAGATGCCTATCACTCTTCCAAAGGATGATTCTGTTCTTAAGGTAAGCCCGGAAGGCGTATGTATATCTCCGAATGATGTGCCGGGCTATGACAAAGATAAATATATGCCTGAGAGCATGAAAGACGAAAACGGAAAAGCCTATGCTTACAGAGACAGCGCAGGAAATTACTATGAGCTGAACTTTGGATTGCAGTATTAAAATGAAAATAACTATTGACAAAATCCTGTTCAGGGCATAGAATAATACCAGCAAAAGCAAAACCGTTGAGAAAGAGGAGTAAGCTTTAAAAGAAATCTCAGAGAGCGGCAGATGGTGGGATTGCCGTATGGATTTTATTGCTGAATGGACTTTCGAGGGCAGCCCGAAATGAAAAGAGTAGGCGTTGCCGGGAACCGAACCCGTTATCAATCAGGAGCGTATGTCAGTACGTGAGAAAGTGGGCGAACTGCCAAATTGAGTGGTACCGCGATAATAAAGAATTTTATTACCGTCTCAAGTTATGAAAGATAACTTGAGGCGGTTTTTTGTGTGATACGCCCGGAAAGGGACTACTTGCACGAGCAGTATTTACCGGGCAACGGTCATCCAGTGGCAATGCCACGAGATGAGCGAAGCATCGCACAGATATAAACCGGGATTTTGCTTTTGAAATCATGAATAAAGGAGACAGAGAAAATGAAAAAAAGAGTATTAGCAGTGATTTTAGGAGCAGTAATGATAACAGCAGGACTGGCAGGATGCGGAGGAAACACGGGAAGTTCAGGAAGTTCCCAAAGCAGCAAAGGAGAGAAAATGTATTCCATAGGAATTTCTCAGTTCGCAGAGCACGGTTCTCTGGATAACTGCAGAGAAGGCTTTATCCAGGGGCTGAAAGAAGAGGGCCTGGTAGAGGGAGAAAATCTGGAGATCAAAGTAAGTAATGCGGATTCTGATACAGGAACCGCCGCTCAGATCGCCGATACCTTTGTGGCAGATAAAGTAGATCTGATCTGCGCCATTGCTACCCCCAGCGCCCAGGCTGCCTACAATTCAGCAAGAAATACAGATATCCCTGTGGTCTATACCGCAGTGACCAATCCGGAGGAAGCACAGCTGGCAGATGACCAGGGAATGCCGGTAGGAGCAGTGACCGGAACCAGCGATCAGCTTCCTGTAGAAGCTCAGCTGGCTATGATCCGGGAGATCCTCCCAGATGCCAAGACCATCGGTATCCTCTATACTACCAGCGAGGCCAATTCCGCTTACAGCATTACCCAGTATGAGAAATACGCAGAGGAATATGGTTTTACCCTGGAGACCGCAGGAGTTACCAATACTTCAGAAGTTTCCATGGCAGCAGCCAGTCTTCTGGATAAGGTAGATTGTCTTACCAACCTTACAGATAATACCGTGGTAAGCGCTCTTCCTACAGTTTTGGATCAGGCTAACGAAAAGAACATCCCTGTATTCGGCAGTGAGATCGAGCAGGTAAAACGGGGATGTCTGGCAGCAGAAGGACTTGACTATGTGAATCTTGGGATCGAAACCGGAAAAATGGCGGCTCAGATCTTAAAGGGAGAAGCAAAAGCAGAAGATATGAAATACGAACTTCTCACAGACAGCAGTCTGTATATCAATCAGGCAGTGGCGGATAATCTCGGAATTACCATTCCGGATGATATGACCCAGAGAGCAGAAGAAACCTTTACAGAAATCTCTCAGGAATAACAGGAAAGCAGATAACAGGAGGCATTAAAAATGGATTTTGCGTTAAGTATACTGGAGCAGGGACTGATCTACGGGATCCTGGCCCTGGGCGTCTATATTACCTATAAAATACTGGATTTTCCGGATCTGACAGTAGATGGAAGTTTTCCCCTGGGGTCGGCGGTGACAGCGTCCCTCCTGACCAAAGGGGTCAATCCTTACCTTTCTCTTGTGATCGCTTTTCTGGCGGGAGTCCTGGCAGGAACCTGTACAGGGCTGATCCACGTAAAAGGGAAAGTCAGGGACCTTCTTTCAGGAATTATTATGATGACCGCTCTGTATACGGTAAATCTTATGATCGCAGGAAGCAATAATGTGCCTCTTTTTGCGCAGGATACCATCTTCAGCAACAGCTTTCTGGAAGGGATCACAGGAGGAAATATCCCGGGATATGCGGTGATCCTTCTGATCCTTTTAGTGGCGGTGATCAGCAAGCTGCTGCTGGACTTTTATCTGAAGACCAGATCCGGATATCTGTTAAGAGCAGTAGGAGATAATGAGCTTTTGGTGACCTCTCTGGCAAAGGATAAGGGAAATGTAAAGATCCTGGGACTGGCCATTTCCAATGGGCTGGTCGCCCTGTCAGGCTCTGTGTTCTGTCAGCAGCAGGGAGTCTTTGATATCTCTTCAGGAACCGGCTCCATGGTCATCGGCCTTGCCAGTGTTATCGTGGGAACCAGTCTTTACCGGGTAGTCAGCAAGATCGGTCCTTTCCGGAAAAAAAGTTATATCAAGGTGACCACTTTTGTGTTTGTGGGAGCTATTTTATACAAGGCCTGCACAGGTCTGGCCATCCGGTACTTTGTACCTCAGTCCATGAAAATGATCTCAGCCCTGTTCCTGCTGGCTGTGCTTCTTCTCATGCTGGTATTTGACAATATGGATAAAAAGAAGGTGAAGAAAAATGCTTGAACTGCGTCACATTCATAAATATTATAACCCGGGAACAGTCAGTGAAATGTGCCTTTTCCAGGATTTTAACCTGGAGATCCAGAAGGGAGAATTTGTTTCTGTGGTAGGCAGCAACGGCTCCGGAAAAACTTCCATGCTGAACCTGATTTGCGGCAGCATCGGCCTGGATGATGGGCAGATCCTGGTAGATGGAAAAGACATTACAAAACAAAAAGAGTATAAACGGCTGAAACGGATCGGCCGTGTCTACCAGAATCCAGCCATGGGTACCTGTCCGGAAATGACCATACTGGAAAATCTCTCCATGGCAGACTGCAAAGGCGGCTTTTTCGGCCTTCAGAGAGGAACAGACAAGAAAAGGATCCCTTATTACCGGGAACTTCTTTCTCAGCTGGGTCTGGGACTGGAAGATAAGCTCTCGGTAAAGGTAGGAACACTTTCCGGAGGACAGCGCCAGGCTATGTCCCTTCTTATGTCTGCCATGACTCCGATTGATTTTCTGATCCTGGATGAGCATACGGCGGCTCTGGATCCAAAGACGGCGGATCTGATCATGGAACTGACAGAAAAGATCGTAAGAGAAAAGCATCTGACAACGATTATGGTGACCCACAATCTCCGGTATGCAGTGGAATATGGAGACCGGCTTCTGATGATGCACCAGGGAAAAGCGGTGATGGATATTACCGGAGAAGAGAAGAAAAACCTTCAGGTAGAGGATATTCTGGACAAATTCAATACCATCAGCATTGAGTGCGGAAATTAAGGTGATTTTGTATAAATTCACGAATCTGAAATATGGGCTTGAAACTAACCATATATTGTGGTAACATTAGTGTCGCTGACAAAATGTAGTGGAGGTTGATGGGAATAGCACAAAATCGGCCATATATTGCACGAACATTTTTGCAGCCGCAAAATCTAGTGGAGGTTGAAAGCATGACAACAGAAGAGTGGTTGGGCAGTGAGAACCAGCTTGGTATGGACATCTGGACCAGAAAGTACTGCAATGAGGGCGAGGATTTTGAAGCCTGGATCCAGAGGATCAGCGGCGGAAACGAAGAAATAGGGAAGTATATCAAAGAAAAGAAGTTTTTATTCGGGGGAAGAATCTTATCCAACAGAGGACTGAACAAGCAGGGAAGAAAGGTTACCTATTCTAACTGCTATGTGATCGCTCCTCCGGAGGATAATATTGAGAGTATATTTGACTGTGCCAAAAAACTGGCAAGGACATACAGCTATGGCGGCGGATGCGGAATCGATATTTCCAAATTAAGCCCAAGGGGAGCAAAAATCAACAATGCTGCAAAGGAAACCAGCGGCGCAGTATCCTTTATGGAGCTGTATTCACTGGTTACAGGACTGATCGGACAGAACGGAATAAGAGGAGCTTTAATGATCTCCATTGACTGTTCTCATCCGGATGTGCCAGAGTTTATTGAACTGAAAACAGATCTGGAAAAGATCACAAAAGCAAATATTTCTGTGCGGGTTCATGAGGATTTTATGGAAGCCGTAAAGAAAAACGAAGAGTATACTCTGCATTATACCAGGGAGACTACGGGAGAAGTCATCGAAAAGAAGGTAAACGCCAGAGAACTTTTCCGCAGGATCACAGAGACAAACTGGGATTACGCAGAGCCGGGAGCCCTGTTCTGGGACAGGATCACCAGCTGGAATCTTTTGAGCAATACAAAAGAATTTTCCTATGCGGGAGTAAATCCCTGTGCGGAAGAGCCTCTTCCGGCAGGAGGGAGCTGTCTGCTGGGAAGCGTGAACCTGGCAGAGTTTGTCCAGAACCCTTTTACAGACGAAGCCTTTTTTGATTTTGAAGGGTTAAAAGAGTGCGTACAGGCTTCTGTCCGGGCCTTAAATGAAGTTCTGGAGGAAGGTCTTCCTCTTCATCCTCTTCAGGAACAGAGAGACAGCGTAGAACAGTGGAGACAGATCGGTCTGGGAATCATGGGACTGGCCGACGCTCTCCTGAAGCTGGGGCTTACCTATGGGGAAGAAGACGCGGTAGAAATGTGCGACAAGATCGGATTTGCCATGGCAGATACAGCTATCGCAGCTTCCGCAAAGCTGGCAAAGGAAAAGGGAGCTTTTCCAAAGTGTAATGTGGACGAGATCATGTCTACTCCTTTCTTCCAGGCAAACACTACAGAGAAGACCAGGGAACTGGTAAATAAATATGGTCTGAGAAACTCCCAGCTTCTTACTATAGCGCCTACAGGCACGCTGTCTACTATGCTGGGAATTTCAGGAGGCATTGAGCCGGTATACGCCAATTATTATGTGCGCAAGACCGAGTCTCTCCATGGTACAGATGTATATTACAAAGTATATACAAAGATCGTGGAAGATTATATGAAACAGCACGATCTGAAAGAGGATAAAGAGCTTCCGGATTATTTTGTGACTGCTATGACTCTGGATTACCGTCAGAGGATCGATATGCAGTCTGTATGGCAGAAACATATTGACGCTTCTATCAGTTCTACTGTAAACGTACCTAACAGTTTTACAGTAGAAGAGACCGAAAGCCTGTATCTCTACGCTTATGAGCAGGGTCTGAAAGGGATCACCATCTTCCGTGACGGCTGCAAGAGAGTAGGTATCCTGAATACAGAGCAGAAGGAAGAGAAGAAAGAAAAGAAGGTAACTGCGGGAGAAGGCCTGAAGAGAGGCGAGATCCTTCTGGTTACTGATGACGTGGTAGGCAAGAAGAGAAAACTGATGACCGGCTGCGGAAGCCTGCACTGTATTGCTCTTTTTGATCCTCACACAGGAGCCCTTCTGGAGACTTATTTAAGTAAAGGATCTACCGGAGGATGCAACAACTTCATGGTGGGACTTTCCAGAATGATCTCCATCAGTGCAAGAGGCGGCATTGACATCGAGACGATTGTGGATCAGTTAAATTCCAGCGGTTCCTGTCCTTCTTATACGGCAAGAAGAGTTACCAGAAAAGATACCAGCAAAGGGGCCTGCTGCCCGATGGCTGTAGGAAACGCCTTGATGGATATGTATAAGGAAATGCAGGCAGAACTGAATCAGAAACAGGGAAAAGAGCCTATGAAGCCTAAAAAAGCTCCAAAGCCAAAGGCAGTAACTCCTGTGGAAGAGACAGACAAGATGTATTGTCCGGAGTGCGGAGAACCTCTGGTATTTGAGGAGGGCTGCAATATCTGCAAGAGCTGCGGATGGAGCAAATGCCATTAAGAGAAAACAGCAGCTCTGAAATCCTGGCGGAAGGCAGAGCAGTATGATATAGGAAAAGGCGGCCGCTGAAGAAATCTGACCATGAAGATTTTGAACAGCGGCTGCCTTTTTGATCATAGAGATGAATCATAAAAGAGGAGGAGAAAAATGCGGCTGGAAAAGATACAGAAAGTTTTAAAAGAAAAAAATTTCCCATATACCTATACAGAAGAAGACGGCTGCGGCAGTATTGATTTTGAATACCGGGGAGTGGTCTATCATGTGTGGGAATTTCAGGATCAGGATCAGTGGGGCGCGGAGACCAATGTGCGGACCGTAGGACGCCATGAAGACATCCTGGGGGATTATGAAGAAGAGATCATAAAACTGATCAGCGGCTGGAAGTAAAGGCCGGGAGAGGAAAACCGATGAAAGAAAACAAATATGATGATCCGGTGTTTTTTCAGAAATACAGTGAAATGAACCGGTCAAAATACGGTCTTTGGGGCGCTGGAGAGTGGCAGGAATTCCAGAAGATGATGCCTGACTTTACAGATAAAGAGGTTCTGGATCTGGGCTGCGGCTATGGTTGGCACTGCGCTTACGGGGTACAGAAAGGCG
>DWUY01000018.1 GCA_019120515.1 Candidatus Blautia avicola
GAACCAGGGCAATTAAAAAGATCAAAAGGATCCCTAAAATAACTTTCTTTTTCATAGTTTACTTTGCCTCCTTTATAAATCCGATAGCTTTCAGTTCCGGTTTTGCGTAGGTCTCCAGACCCATAACGATCAGCACGGTAATGATTCCCTCAATGATGGCCAGAGGCACCTGGGTAGGAGCGAAAACTGCCAGGAATTTTACAAGAGCACCGCCGACAGTAGTATCTGCATGGTGAGCCAGTGCCATCTGGAGAGCGGTAACACAATAGGTGAACAGATCCCCTAAAGTGGCGGCGAGAAAGATTCCCGCCCGTTTGTTTACTCCGGCCTTTTTGCATAAGGTGTAGATTCCGTAGGAGACAAAAGGACCGGCGATGGCCATGGAAAAGGTGTTGGCGCCGATAGTAGTAAGGCCTCCGTGAGCCAGCAGGATAGCCTGGAATAAAAGAACGATCAGCCCCAGGATGGAGACTGCGGACGGACCGAACAAAATAGCGCCCAGTCCGGTTCCTGTCATGTGAGAACAGCTTCCTGTTGTTACTGAAGGGATCTTCAGGGAAGAGATCACGAAGATGAAAGCTCCGGACATAGCCAGAAGAGTGATCAGATTCCGGTGTTCGTTTAAAGTTTTCTTTATGGATAAAAATCCTGCGATCAAAAACGGCAGACACAAAACACCCCAGGCGATACAGAAGCCTCCGGGAAGATAGCCCTCCATAATGTGCATGGCGCTTACATTGGGGACAATGCCGAAGGTAAGGGCGAAAGCGGCTGCCAGAGCCAGAATACGTTTTTCCTGTTTACTTAGTTTACTCATTTTCTTCTCCTTTCTGATCTGAAAAAATCCTGTCATAAAGACAATAAAAAAACCTGAAGGGAAATCCCCACAGGCTACCAGAAGAACAAGAGGTATAGCCAATAGAATTGAACAGCTATGAGCCAACCTGTTCTTACACTAGGCCATCGTTCGTAACCTGTGTAAATCTCGTGTACAAGGCAGGTCTTCTGACTCAGGCATCATCACCGTATTTCAACCTTCCCAGGAAAATTCCCAGTGGCGCAGATCCTTTAAATCTTTTTAGAAATACGGTTCCACCTTTACAGCGGCGTGACCGTGTGAGCTTTTCACTCAGCTTTCCTATTCTCCCGCAGAAACCGCAGGCACCTTTGTACATTCAATTCTGGATTCATTGTAGCATATCCCGGAATTTTGTCAATAGGAATCAATGATTGCACCTTGGGAAATTCTATGCTAAGATGAGAAAAGATTGAGTGGAGAAAGTCCATTCGTATTCAGAAGAGAAAGAGAATAGGGGAGAGCAAACACCATGAGTATTTCCATGATCGGAATCGACTACAAAAAGGCATCGGTAGATGTCCGTGCCCAGTTTTCATTTACAAAGAAAAATACAGTTGCAGCCCTGGAAAATCTGAAAAAAGAACCGGGAATCCTGGGCTGTATTATTCTGTCCACCTGTAACCGTATGGAGATCTGGGTCAGCACAGGGGAGGACTGGAAAGGTTCTCTCTATGAATTTTTATGTAAAGAGAAGGAGAAAGATCCCCGGGAATTTGAACAATATTTTGTGAAAAGGGAAGAAGAGGAGGCTGTGGAACATCTGTTTTATCTCACCAGCGGCCTGAAATCCCAGATCCTTGCGGAGGACCAGATCATTACCCAGGTAAAGGACGCCCTGGCCCTTTCCAGAGAGGCTTACTGTACGGACAACGTACTGGAAGTGCTGTTCCGCATGGCTGTCACCGCGGCTAAAAAAGTAAAGACCCAGGTAAGCTTTTCCAGAGCCAACAGTTCTGTGATCCACCAGGCCATAGAACGGCTGGAAGATCAGGGATTTTCTATTCAGGGAAAAACCTGTATGGTCATCGGGAACGGAGAAATGGGAAAGGTTACGGCTCTGGCCCTGAAAGAGGCAGGAGCAGATGTAACGGTTACTGTGCGTCAGTACAGAAGCGGGATCGTTACCATACCTCAGGGCTGCGACAGGATCAATTATGGAGAGAGACTGGAGTTTTTGCCAAAGTGCGATCTGGTGGTCAGCGCCACGGCAAGTCCCAACTATACGCTGACTATGGAGCAGATCGAAAATGCCAAGATCCCCGGCCATGTGGTCCTGATCGACCTGGCAGTGCCCAGGGACATTGAGCCCTCTGCAGGAACTTTAAATAACGTAACTTTATATGACATCGACAGCTTTAAGATCGACGCTGTATCCCCGAAGCTTCAGGCCAGTCTTGACCAGGCAGGAGAGATCCTGCGGGAACAGCAGGAGGAGTTTTATAACTGGTATAACGGCAGGGATCTGATCCCCAGGATCCAGGAGATCAAGGCGGACGCTGTGGAGGATCTGAACCTGCGGATCATGAAGATCCTGCGGAAAACCCCTATGGAAGACAGTGACAGAGAGAATCTGTTAAAGGCTATTGATACAGCCGCGGGAAAAGTAGTCAATAAGATGATGTTCGGTCTGAAGGACTTTATGAAAGAAGAAGAATTTATCAACTGCGTGGAAGGGCTGGAAAAACTTTATGAAGAATAAAGAGAAAAAAATGTTTCCCCTTTTTGTAGATCTGACAGAAAAGAAGATCCTGGTGGTGGGCGCCGGAAAGATCGCTTCCAGAAGAGTGAAGACCCTTCTTCCCTTTGCGGGGGAGATAGTGGTGGAAGCCCCCGAAGCCGCAGAAGAACTCCTGGATCTGGCAGAAAAAGGAGAGATCCTTTACCGGAAGAAAACTTATGCCAGGGAGGATCTTTATGACGCGGATATGGTCATTGCCGCAACAGACAGCCGGGAAGTAAACGAAGATATCTACAGCGCCTGCAAATGTCTGGGCATCCAGGTAAATGTGGCCAGCGATCAGAACAAATGTGATTTCCATTTTCCCGGGATCCTGGAATACGACGGAGTGGTCCTGGGATTTAACGGAAGCGGCAGAGACCACAGAAAAGTACGGCAGGTCCGGGAAAAGGTCCAGGAAGCCCTGCTGGGAGACAATGGGGAGGTATAAGATGAGAAAAGTTGTGATCGGCAGCCGTGAAAGCCGGCTGGCAGTGATCCAGAGCGAGATCGTAAAAAAATATATAGAAGAACATTCTCCGGATATTCAGGTGGAGATCCTTACTATGAAAACCACGGGAGATATCATCCTGGACAGGACTTTGGATAAAGTGGGAGGAAAGGGCCTTTTTGTAAAGGAACTTGACAAGGCGCTGATGGAAAAGCGAAGCGATATTTCTGTACACAGTCTGAAGGATATGCCTATGGAAGTGCCGGAGGAACTTCCTTTGGCAGCTTACTCCAAAAGAGAAGATCCAAGAGATGTGCTGGTCCTTCCTAAAGGTCAGGAAACCATGGACAAAACAAAGCCCATCGGCTGTTCCAGTCTTCGCAGGATCCTCCAGCTAAAGGAGATCTTTCCGGATATGGAATTTAAAAGCGTCCGGGGGAACGTACTGACCAGGCTGAAAAAGCTGGATGACGGTGAGTACGGCGCCCTGGTCCTGGCGGCGGCAGGTCTTAAGAGACTGGGACTGGAGGATCGGATCAGCCGTTATTTTACTGTTTCAGAGATCATTCCGGCAGCAGGCCAGGGGATCCTGGCAGTCCAGGGAAGAGCCGGTGAGGATTTCTCTTATCTGGCCGGTTTTCAGGATCCGGATGCTGCCTGGGCAGCCACAGCAGAGAGGGCCTTTGTCCGGTATCTGGACGGAGGCTGTTCTTCACCGGTAGCCGCTCACGGACAGGTACAGGGAGAAGAACTGTATCTCCTGGGCTTATACTATGATGAAGAGACAGGAAAATACAAAAGAGGCAGTAAAAAGGGCAGCGTTTCTATGGCGGAAGAGCTGGGGATCTCCCTGGCCCGGGAACTGCAGGAAGCCTGCCAGAAAGAAAATCAGCAGTAAAGGAGCAGATAGATATGAGTAAAGGCAAGGTCTGGCTGGTAGGAGCCGGCCCGGGGGATCCGGGACTTTTTACAGTAAAAGGAAAAGAGATCCTAAGCAGCGCAGAAGTCGTGGTCTATGACAGCCTGGTGGGCCAGGGAGTACTGTCCCAGATCCCAAAAGAAGCAAAGGCTATTAACGTGGGAAAACGGGCTTCCCATCATACAATGCCCCAGGAAAAGATCAATCAGGTCCTGGTGGAGGAAGCTAAGAAAGGCTATCGGGTAGTCCGCCTGAAGGGAGGAGATCCGTTCCTTTTCGGAAGAGGCGGCGAGGAACTGGAGCTTCTGACAAAAGAAGGGATCCCCTATGAGGTAGTGCCGGGAGTGACTTCTCCTATCGCAGTGCCTGCCTATAACGGGATCCCGGTGACCCATCGGGACTATACTTCTTCCCTGCATATCATCACCGGTCATAAACGGCAGGGAGAGACTTATGATATTGATTTTAAAGCCCTGGTAGATACCAGGGGAACCCTGGTATTTCTTATGGGTGTCACGGCCCTTCCGGATATCTGCGCTTCCCTTCTGGCGGCGGGAATGGATCCGAATATGCCTGCCGCGGTGCTCCAGCAGGGAACCACCGCAGGACAAAAAAGGATCGTTTCCACAGTAGAAAAGCTTCCTGAGGAAGTAAAACGTCAGGGAGTGGAAACGCCGGCTATTATTGTTGTAGGCCGGGTATGCGCTCTGGCTGATGCCTTTGCCTGGTATGAAAAGCTTCCTCTGGCAGGCCGTAAGATCCTGGTGACCAGGCCAAAAGATCTGGTTTCCACAATGTCCGCAAAACTGAGAACTCTGGGAGCGGAAGTCCTGGAGCTGCCGGCTATACGGACGGAACCTCTGGAAGATCAGACGGATCTGTATCAGGCTTTTAAGGAACTGGACGCCTATGACTGGGCTGCATTTACCAGTCCTACAGGAGTCAAAGTCTTTTTTGATGAGATGATGAAGACCGGGACCGATATCCGGAAGCTGGCGGGACTTAAAATCGCAGCTATCGGGAAAGGAACCCAGAGGGCGCTGAAAGAAAGAGGATTGATCCCGGATCTGGTGCCGGAGGTCTATGACGGGGCGTCCTTGGGCAAAGCCCTGAGAGAAGCCTGTGAGGGAGGAGAGCGGATCCTGATCCCCCGGGCGAAGATAGGAAATCATGAGATCCTGGAAGAACTGGAAAAGAAACCGGATCTTCGGATTTCTGATATTGCCACCTATGATACCTTTTATGAAAATCAGGGGATCATTGATGAGAAAAAAGAATTTGAACAGGGCAAGATCCACTGCGCGGTATTTACCAGCGCCTCTACGGTAAGAGGCTTTGTAAAAGCCTGCCCGGATCTGGACTATACTAAAGTGACTGCCGCCTGTATCGGAAAACAGACCAAAGCCGCGGCTGACGCCTGGGGAATGAAGACCTATATGGCCGAAAAGGCTACTATAGACAGCGTGCTGGAACTGGTACAGAAAATACTTTGATACCAGCAGGGTTTTGGAACCCGCCGGAATATAAATAAGCAATTATGTTTGAACCCTTCAGGGGAAAGAAAAGGAGTGTTGACAAAATGGATATGACCATCAGACCCAGAAGACTTAGAGGAGGAGAGACCATCCGGAAAATGGTAAGAGAGACCAGAATGGATAAAAGTTCTCTTATTTATCCCCTTTTTGTAATGGAAGGAGAAAATCTGAAAGAAGAGATCCCTACTATGCCGGGACAGTTCCGCTACAGTCTGGACCGTATGCCGGAAAAACTGGAAGAGTTAAAAAAGGCCGGAGTAGACAAGGTGATGTTCTTCGGTATCCCGGATCACAAGGATGAAGTAGGAAGTCAGGCATATGCAGAGGATGGGATCGTTCAGAAAGCCCTCAGAAAGGCAAGAGAAGAATTTAATGAGGAGCTTTATCTGATCACCGATGTGTGTATGTGTGAATATACTTCCCATGGACACTGCGGGATCCTCCGGGGCCATGATGTGGATAATGATAAGACTCTGGACTATCTGGCAAAGACAGCTCTCTCCCAAGTGGAGGCAGGAGCGGATATGGTAGCTCCTTCCGATATGATGGACGGCAGAGTGCGGGCTATCCGGACGATCTTGGACAAGAACGGCCACAGGGATATCCCTATCATGTCCTACGCGGTAAAATATGCTTCTGCTTTTTACGGTCCTTTCCGTGACGCTGCAGGTTCCGCGCCGGCATTCGGCGACCGGAAAAGCTATCAGATGGACTTCCATAACCGGAGAGAGGCCATAAAAGAAGCCCTTCTGGATGTGGAAGAAGGTGCGGACATCATTATGGTGAAACCGGCTATGAGTTATCTGGACATTATCCGGGAAGTCAAGGACCAGATCCATCTTCCGGTAGCTTCCTACTCTGTCAGCGGCGAATATGCCATGGTAAAAGCCGGGGCAAAGCTGGGCTACATAGAGGAAGACCGGATCATCTGTGAGATGGCGGTCAGCGCTTTCCGCGCGGGAACAGATATTTATCTCACCTATTTTGCAGAAGAGATCGCCAGATTCATGGACGAAGGGAGGATCGGATAATGACAAGATCAGAAGAGTTATTTCAGAGAGCGGTAAAAAGGATCCCGGGAGGAGTAAACAGCCCGGTCAGAGCCTTCGGTTCCGTAGACGAGGCCCCCAGATTTATCCAGGGGGCAGTTGGAAGCAAGATTTTTGACGTAGACGGAAACGCCTATACAGATTATATCGGTTCCTGGGGACCCATGATCCTGGGACATAATGATGAGCGGGTAAAAGAAGCGGTGATCCGTGCCAGCGAGAATGGTTTAAGTTTTGGCTGCGCCACTGAGCGGGAAGTAGAGATGGCGGAGTTTATCTGCGAGAGAATCCCACATGTGGAAATGATCCGTATGGTCAATTCCGGTACAGAGGCGGTTATGAGCGCTATCCGCACGGCCAGAGGATTTACAGGAAAGAATAAGATCATTAAATTTGCCGGCTGCTATCACGGCCATACAGACGCTATGCTGGTAAGCGCAGGAAGCGGCGTTATGACCAGCGGCGTACCGGACAGCGCAGGAGTGCCAAAGGGCTATACCCAGGACACGATGATCGCGGTTTACAACGATCTGTCCAGCGTGGAAAAACTTATGGAGGAAAGCAATGATCAGGTAGCGGCAGTGATCGTAGAGCCGGTGGCTGCCAACATGGGCGTAGTTCCTCCAAAGGACGGTTTTCTCCAGGGACTGAGAAACCTGTGTGATAAACATAAAGCACTGTTGATCTTTGATGAAGTGATTACCGGTTTTCGTTTGAGATTTGGAGGCGCGGCAGAATATTTTGGGGTCGTTCCCGATATGGTCACCTATGGAAAGATTATCGGCGCAGGTATGCCGGTAGGAGCTTACGGCGGAAGAAAAGAGATCATGGAAATGGTAGCCCCCAGCGGCCCTGTTTACCAGGCGGGAACTTTAAGCGGCAATCCTATTGCCATGGCGGCAGGACTGACCCAGCTTAAGATCCTCTGGGAAGATCAGGATATCTATAAACGTCTTTTCCAGAAAGGAGAAATGCTCTTTGAAGGCATCCGTAAGATCTTTACAGAGAAAGAGATCGGATATCAGGTAAACGCCGTATCTTCCCTGGGAAGCATTTTCTTCACAGAAACTCCTGTCACAGATTATCAGTCGGCAAAAACTTCTGATACAAAGGCCTTCTCAAAATACTTTGAGTATATGCTGGAGCACGGAGTCCATCTGGCGCCTTCTCAGTTTGAAGCCATTTTCCTTTCTGATGCTCACACAGAGGAAGACATCCGGCAGTTCCTGGAACTGATCGACCAGTATTTTTAGGTGAATTATGTATAACGATACCGTGATCGGACTGGGAGTGATCCTTCTGTTCCTGGCAGGGGCGGGACTTTTGAATTTCTACGAAAAGAAAAAGGGAAGAAGACTTTTCCTGGAAAAGATGATGGCCTCCTGGGGGAAGATCCCCCAGCGGGAATACAGCTATGAGGAGCTGGATCATATTTCCCAGTTTTTCCGACAGAGAGAAAAAGAAGGGTTTTATATTGATGATATTACCTGGAACGATCTGGATATGGACCGGATCTTTGCGCTGATCAATCAGAGCGTTTCACCGGTAGGGGACGAATGTCTCTATGATCTTTTAAGAAAACCGGTCTTTATGGAAGAAGAGCTGAAAGAAAGAGAGAGGCTTCTGGAGTTTTTCAAGGTCCGGGAAAAAGAAAGACACCAGATACAGGCTCTTCTTTCCGGGATCCGGAAACCGGGAAACGTCAGTGTTTTTGAAGCTGTGAATATCACAAAAGAAGTAGAGATCCAGGGAAGAGGTTTTCAGATCACCATGTGCTTAGCCTTCTTCCTGTCTCTCTTGTTTTTTATGCTCATGCCTTCTCCGGGGATATTCTGTTTCCTGGGGATCTGTATCCTGAATATCATCACATACTTTATGAAAAAGCAGGATATTGATCTTTATCTTAACAGCTTCCGCTGTGTGATCCAGCTTCTGGAGGCCCAGAAAGGACTGGAAAAATTAAAGATCCCGGAACTGGAATCTTACAGGGAGGAGAGCAGGAAATACCGGGAATGCCTGAGAACCTTTCAAAAAGGCTCTTTCCTGGTCCTGGACCAGAGCAGTGCGGGAGGAGGACTGGAAGGGCTGTTCATGGATTATATCCGTATGCTGACCCATATCGATCTGATCAAGTTTTCAGCCATGATGAAAGCCATGCAGAAGCATCAGAGAGAGATCCAGGGACTGATGAAGATCTTTGGATATCTGGATTCTATGATCTGTGTGGCCTCTTTCAGAGAAAGCCTGCCTTATTACAGCCAGCCTGAGCTGACGAAAGAGAAAAGCGCTTATCTGCATGTGGAAAATCTCTACCATCCCCTGCTTTCCCAGCCGGTGGCCAACAGTATAGAGGCTAGCAAGGGGATCCTGGTCACCGGTTCCAACGCTTCAGGAAAGTCTACTTTTTTAAAGAATATTGCTGTGAACACGATCCTGTCCCAGACAATCTATACAGCTACGGCGACTGCCTGTCAGGCTCCGTATTTTAAGGTGATGACGTCTATGGCTCTCAGGGATGACCTGGAAAGGGGCGAAAGCTATTTCATCGTGGAAATACGTTCTCTAAAGAGGATTCTGGATGAGGCGGAAAAAGAAGGCTGTCTCCTTTGTATCATAGACGAGGTCCTGAGAGGGACCAATACCATTGAGCGGATCGGAGCTTCTTCTCAGATACTGGCAGATCTGAGGAGGGATCAGGTTCTGCCTTTTGCAGCTACCCACGATATCGAGCTTTCTTATATTCTGGAAGATCTGTATGAAAATTATCATTTTGAAGAGGAAGTAAAGGAGCATGAAGTGGTTTTTAACTATCTGCTGAAAAAGGGAAGGGTGACTACCAGAAATGCTATCCGTCTCCTGGAAATGACAGGATATAAAGAAAGTCTTGTAGAAGGGGCAAAAAGATCAGTAGAAGCTTTTGAAAAGACAGGAATCTGGAAAAAGCTCCGGGATTCCTGAAAAATAATGTAAATAAAAAAGAAAAAAAGAAGGAATAGAACAAAAACCGTCAGACTGTTTTTCTTGACGGAAAAATCGTATGCTGTATAATAGAAGATGTCGAAAGACAAAGTTGTCTTATCTTTTTACTTTTTGTTTTATTTCTTCAATCAGCGGTTCTGCTGGAAACTCAAAGACATATCGATCAAACGCTGTGAGAAAACAGAAGATGGGAGTGATAAAAGAGAAATATACCCGTTCTAAATCTGCATGGGCAGACACATCTTGTTTATCGCAGCGGTGCATAAACGTCTAACTTTCTTGACCATGGAAAGCGCAGTCTTTGAGTTTGCCATTGGGTTGGAGCTGTCGCAAATGCGACAGCTCCTTTTTTTAGCAGAATCCGTTTCCGCCGCATCCGCACAGAAGCAGTAAGATCAGGATCAGACAGCTGCAGTCGCCGCATCCATCGTTTCCGCCGAAGGTACTGCCATTTCCGCAGCAGCACATTAAAAGCAGGATCCAGATAATGCAGCTGCATCCGCCGCCGAATAAACCGCGGCCCATGCCTCCTCCACAGTTATCGTCACAACCGCAACCACAATTTGTAGCAGCTAAGTCACTCATGAATCGTTCCTCCAAAAATCTTGATTACACTTACATACTATGCAGCAGGAAGAAAAGGGTGCAACAAGATCAGGGAGAAGAAAGGGAAGAAAATATCTGATACACATCCAGGGTGCCGTATCCCCATTCCCGGTTAGGATACAGGTGGTCGCTTCTTCTCCCGGCGCCACGGATCAACAGAGTTTTCAATTCTGCGTTATTGAAGATCCTGGAAGGAGTCCGGTTCATGCCCCATTCCAGGATCAGGGCGCTTGCTCCCGCTGTGATGGCCGCTGCCGCAGAAGTACCGGTAATGGCGGTATAGCGGTTTTTGGGGGCAGGAGCGAAAACATTGACTCCCGGCGCCGCAATATCCGGTTTGATCTGTCCGGTTCTGGTATATCCCCGGCTGGAATTCAGATAGAGACTGTTATTATAGGCATTATAGGCTCCGGCAGTGATCACAGAAGAAGAATTGCCGGGAGAGGTGATGGTAGTATCCGGATTAGGCGCCAGAAAGGTAACGTCGGGATCAGAAAATCCTGTGACCGGCAGCCAGATATGATAACTGCCGCTGTTATAATCTCCGGTATACACCCTTATTTTCCAGGAACCGGGAGTGGGATCTGTAAATCGCATAAAGATCAGCTGACTTCCTGAAACAGTCTGGATGATCTCAGAGCTGACGAAGATCCTGGTATTTTCCAGGATAAAGGAGATATTTTCCGTGTAGCTCAGTCTGGGAGGGATCTTCTGGACCACTTCACCCAGAGGGGACTCAAAGCCTACGGCATAGACTTCCGGGGGCTGTCCCCACAGTTCGGCGCAGAATCCCCGGGTGCCTTCTTTTACAAGGATCTCTACAGTATTGTATTCTGTAGAATTTAGGGCTGTTCCATAATAATGATGGGCTCTTCCTGCTTCGTTTCCTGCGGCGGTTACACCGATAAAACCGCGAAACTGGTTTGTTATAGACAACATGGAATCCAGGGGAGAATCCCCGGAATGGTCTCCCTGGCTGGTCCCCAGGCCCAGGCAGATCACCAGCGGTCTTACCAGCTCTTCCGAGAGACGGAGAAGATAGCGGATCCCTGCCATAATATCTGTCATCTGATAGGCAGGGGCGTCTCCGGTGACATAAAAAAGAGTTTTCAGATACTCCTTGGCCGGCTTTAGTTTGACTACTGCGATCATGGCCTGGGGAGCGGCTCCGTTAAAGTCATTTTCCGCAATGGCGGTTCCGGCAGCGATCCCGGCAAGGGCAGTTCCATGACCGATCTCATCCCGGCTGGGGATCAGAGAATATGGATCTTCCTGCTCCAGGGCCTGATCGATCTCTTCCTGTGTATAGGCGCTGCCATATTCCAGATCATAGGGCGGGGTTCCGGTCTGAACGGTCTGATCCCAGAGCCCGCAGATCCGGCTGCTCCCATCGCTTCTTCGAAAAGCAGGGTGTGTGTAATCGATCCCTGTGTCAATAAAGCCCAGGATGATATTCTGTCCTGTAAGCCCCAGCACTGGCTGTTCCTGGACCTGGGTGATCCCTGACGCATCCAGATTGACCGTATCCAGGAGGGTGTACAGCTTGGGGATGGTGGTGTAAAAGAAGCCTTCTTCAAAATAGGCGGCATAGGATCGAGGGGAAAGAGGATAGTGGATCATCCCATAGTAATCGTTAAAGACCTGGGCGCCCTGATCCCTGTACTGATTAAGAAAGCAGGGAAAGTAGGGAACGATAATATCCGCGTAGTCCTCAGAAAGGATCATTTCTCGTATAGACGGCATAAAAACTCCCATAGTATCGGATCTTATTCTTTTAAGTCTATGACCTCGGGGGAAAAATCTTGACTGGAACCAGAAGGATTTCAGGGGAATATCATATAGAAAAAGCAAGGCGCATCTGGGAAAAGTCATGAAAGAATTAAGCGGAAAAGGGATCGGGGTGGCTGTTCTGGATACAGGTGCCTTTCCTCATATTGATTTTGAAAACCGGATATGGGCCTTTCGGGATTATATACATGGAAAAGAAGAGACTTATGATGACAACGGGCATGGTACCCATGTGCTGGGAATACTGGGAGGAAACGGGGCCGCCTCCGGCGGGAAATACCGGGGAACGGCTTTTGGATGCGGTATGATCCCCATTAAAGTCCTGGACGAAAAGGGAAATGGCAATAAGGAAAAAGTGATACAGGCCCTGAAATGGATCGAGGAAAATATGGAGCGGTATCATATCCGTGTGGTAAACATTTCTGTGGGAACCACACAGGGGAAAGGACATGAAGATCTGATAGAAGCTGTGGAGGAAGCCTGGGATAAGGGGCTGGTAGTGGTAGCGGCGGCGGGAAATCTGGGGCCTGGAAAGGGCAGCGTTACGGCGCCGGGCAGCAGCCGGAAGATCATTACCGTAGGATCTTCCGATATGCTGGTGCGCAATCAGGGGATATCCGGCAGAGGGCCGACCAGAGACTGTGTAAGCAAACCGGATATCGTGGCGCCGGGAAATGAGATCATTTCCTGTTCCAACAAAAGAGGTCCGTATCCATATACCAGAAAAAGCGGCACCTCCATGTCCACACCCTATGTTTCCGGCGGGATCGCGCTGCTGTTGGAGAAAAATCCACAGCTTACAAATCTGGAAGTCAAAAAAAGGCTGAGAGCTACGGCAAAAGATCTGGGTTATCCTCATAACCTCCAGGGCTGGGGACTTTTTCAGCTCCATAAATTCTTAAATGATCCCGGAATTTAATATAACTGCCGGTTATGGGTATTATCAAAAATAAAAAAGCATATTGACAGGTTTTGTATCATTGTATACAATAATACAAACAGTTCTATAAAGTAGAGTATGAAATCATGATTTTACAAAAATGAGGAGTGAGAGAAATGACAGACAGAGCTGTGCGTATGAATTATCACACCAACCTGTTAGAACTGGAGGAGCATATGTATCCTCTGGTAGATGTAGAAAAGCCCAATGTATTCCGGAACCTGTTTCCCTATACGGAGGTGCCGAAGATCGCTTTTAACGACAGGATCGTCCCCCATCACATGCCGGACGATATCTGGATCACAGATACAACTTTTCGTGACGGGCAGCAGTCCAGAGCCCCCTACAGTACAGAGCAGATCGTAAAGATCTATGAATATCTCCACCGTCTGGGAGGACCTAACGGGAAGATCCGGCAGAGTGAATTTTTCCTCTACAGCAAGAAAGACCGGGACGCAGTATACAAATGTCTGGAAAAAGGATATAAATTTCCTGAGGTGACCAGTTGGATCAGGGCCAGCAAAAAGGATTTTGAACTGGTAAAAGATATCGGTCTGAAAGAGACCGGGATTCTGGTCAGCTGTTCCGATTATCATATCTTTTATAAAATGAAAATGACCCGCAGAGAGGCCATGGAGCATTATCTTGGAGTGATCCGCGACTGTCTGGAGATCGGTATCAGCCCAAGATGCCATCTGGAAGATATTACCAGAGCCGATATTTACGGCTATGTGATCCCCTTCTGCCTGGAACTGACAAAACTTATGGAGGAATATTCGATCCCCATTAAAGTCCGGTGCTGCGATACGATGGGTTATGGAGTGAACTATCCGGGCGCAGTGATCCCCAGATCCATACCGGGGATCATTTATGGTATCATGACCCACGCAGGAATCCCTTCTGAACTGATCGAGTTCCACGGACACAATGATTTTTACAAGGCGGTGAGCAATTCTACTACAGCCTGGCTTTACGGAGCCAGCGGTGTAAACTGTTCTCTTTTTGGCATCGGAGAGCGGACCGGAAATACCCCTCTGGAAGCCATGGTGTTTGAATACGCACAGTTAAAAGGAACTTTGGACGGCATGGATACCACGGTGATCACAGAACTGGCAGAATACTATGAAAAAGAGATCGGTTACAAGATCCCGCCCCAGACTCCTTTTGTAGGAAAGGCCTTTAATGTAACTAGAGCAGGAATTCATGCAGATGGACTGTTGAAAAATGAAGAGATTTATAATATATTTGATACAGAAAAATTCCTGAACCGCCCGCCTCAGGTAGCAGTCTCCAATACCTCGGGTCTGGCAGGCATTGCCCATTGGATCAATAATCATTTCCGGCTGTCCGGGGACAGACAGATTGATAAAAACAGTGAACTGGTAGCTATGGTCAAGGCCTGGGTGGACAAGCAGTATGAGGATGGCCGGGTAACCGTGCTCACCGATGAGGAACTTTTGGCTGTTATTGATGAATGCTGCGGCCGTTTGGGAGTGAAACTAAAATAAGGACGGCGAAAAAAATGGCAGGAGAGTCATTAAGAGAAAAAGTTTTTCAGAAGATCCGGGAGGACATCCTGAAAGGAAGATACAAGAAGGGGGATGAACTGGTAGAGTGTACCATTGGCAAGGAGCTGGGAGTCAGCAGGACCCCGGTAAGGGAGGCTGTCCGGCAGCTGGCTCTGGAAGGGCTGGTCCAGATCATTCCAAATAAAGGAGCCTTTGTCACCGGCATTTCTGTAAGAGATGTGATGGATATGTATCAGATCAGAGCCCGTCTGGAAGGTCTGTGCGCCTCCATGGCGGCGGAACATGTTACCAAAGAACAACTGGAAGGAATGGAAGAAGCCATTGTCCTTTCCGACTATCATGCGGGAAAGGGGAATTATGATCAGGTCTGCCAGCAGGACAGCCGATTCCATAAGCTTTTGTATGAAGCTTCCGGCAGCCGGATCCTTGTCCATACCCTGGGGGATTTCCATCAGTATCTCCAGAGAGTCCGTATGGCGTCGGTGCAGTACAGAATGAGGGTGCGTCCCTCCAACAGCGAACACAGAAAGATCCTGGAAGCAATCCGCCAGGGAGACGGCCAGGCGGCAGAGAAAGCAGCCTATGGCCATATTGCCAATACTATTGAAAATCTGAAGAATTTTGACTTGGAAAAAGTCCTTCGGGAAGAAATGAAATAAAGAAATGTGAGAAAGGAGATTCCATTTATGGAAAAAATTAAAATGGCCACTCCTCTTGTGGAGATGGACGGAGATGAAATGACCAGAATCCTCTGGAAAATGATCAAGGATGAACTGATCCTTCCTTTTGTAGACCTGAAGACCGAATACTATGATCTGGGTCTGGAGCACAGAAATGAGACGAACGACCAGGTAACTATAGATGCAGCGAATGCTACAAAGAAATATAAGGTAGCTGTAAAATGCGCTACGATCACCCCGAATGCGGCGCGTATGGACGAGTATCATTTAAAAGAAATGTACAAAAGCCCTAACGGGACTATCCGTTCTATGCTGGACGGTACCGTATTCCGCGCACCTATCGTGGTAAAAGGTATTGAACCCTGTGTAAAAAACTGGAAGAAGCCCATTACTCTGGCAAGACATGCCTATGGAGACGTATATAAAAATACAGAAATGATCATTCCGGGACCGGGAAAAGTAGAACTGGTCTACACCGCCCAGGACGGAACAGAAACCAGAGAGCTGGTACATGAATTCCAGGGACCGGGAGTGGCTCAGGGTATGCATAACCTGAATTCTTCCATTGAAAGTTTTGCTAGAAGCTGTTTCTCTTACGCTCTGGATACAAAACAGGATCTGTGGTTTGCCACCAAGGATACCATCTCCAAAAAGTATGACCATACTTTTAAAGATATTTTCCAGGAAATCTATGACAAAGAGTACAAAGAAAAATTTGAGGCTGCAGGGATCACATATTTCTATACGCTGATCGACGACGCCGTAGCCAGAGTCATGAAAGCAGAGGGAGGCTTTATCTGGGCCTGCAAGAATTATGACGGCGACGTAATGAGCGATATGGTATCTTCTGCCTTTGGTTCCCTTGCCATGATGACTTCCGTACTGGTATCTCCTCATGGATATTTTGAATATGAAGCGGCCCACGGAACTGTACAGCGCCATTATTACAAACATCTGAAAGGTGAAGAGACTTCCACAAACTCTGTAGCCACCATTTTTGCATGGACAGGCGCTCTGAGAAAGAGAGGGGAATTGGATGAAAATCAGGCTCTCTGCGGATTTGCCGACAAGCTGGAAAAAGCAACCGTAGATGTGATCGAAAGCGGAAGGATGACCAAGGACCTGGCTCTTATCACAAGTCTGGAGAATCCTGTGGTATTAAACAGCCAGGAGTTTATCCAGGAGATCCGCAAAGAACTGGAAAAATAAGATTTGAGAAAAGCTCCGGCTTTCTCTGTAAAAGAAAGTGGGAGGAACCTGCCTATTCGGCAAGTTCCTCCCATTTTTCATAAAGTTCTTCCAGTTTCCCGGCAATCTCTGCTTTCTCTGTGGAAAGGGGGATACATTTGGAGGGATCTGTGGCGATCTCCGGTTTTGCCAGTTCTTCATCGATCTCTTTGTCCCTGCTTTCCAGATCTTCAATGGCCTTTTCTGTTTTCTTCAGGTCATTTTCCCGCTTCCGGATCCGGGCCTGCTCCTCCTTTTTCTGCTGCCAGTCCTGCTTGGTGGAAGATACCTTTTCTAAAGGCTTTTTTTCCTGGATCTCAGGCGCATAGACGGAAGTGAGTTCCTCTTTTTTCTCCAGATAATAATCATAATTTCCGATATAGTTTACCAGTCTGTGATTGGTCAGCTCCAGGATCCTTGTAGCCGTCCGGTTAATAAAATAACGGTCGTGGGATACATAAAGGACCGTCCCTTCATAATTGTTCAGCGCGTCCTCCAGGATCTCTTTGGAGATGATATCCAGGTGGTTGGTAGGCTCGTCCAGGATCAGGAAATTGGCCTCTGACAGCATAAGCTTTGCCAGGGAAACACGGCCTCTTTCTCCGCCACTTAATGCGGAGATAGGCTTAAACACATCATCTCCTGTGAAAAGAAAGGCCGCCAGAAGGTTCCGGATCTCGGTATTGGTCAGATTCGGATAATCATCAGAAATTTCTTCAAATACGGTTTTTTCCATATGGAGTACATGATGCTCCTGATCATAGTAGCCGATATGTACCTTGCTGCCCAGACGGAAGCTGCCGCCGTCCGGAGGAAGAAGATGATTTAAGATCTTCAGGATGGTAGTCTTTCCGGTTCCGTTATTGCCGATAATGGCAACTTTTTCTCCCCGTTTGATGGTAAAATTCAAGTCTTCAAAAAGCGGGAGAGAAGGGAAAGATTTGGAAAGATGCTCTACCATCAGCACGTCGTTTCCGCTGGTGATCCTGGGCTTTAAGGAGATCCGCATGGCGGCGTCTATCTCCTGAGGCTTTTCCAGAACATCCATTTTCTCCAGCATTTTTTCTCTGCTCTCCGCTCTGCGGATAGATTTTTCCCGGTTAAACTGCCGCAGCTTGGCGATGACTTCTTCCTGGTGCTTGATCTCCTGCTGCTGGTTTAAATAAGCCTGGTAAGCGGCTTTCCGAAGCTGTGCTTTTTTCTCGCTGTAGGCGGTATAATTTCCTGTGAAAACCGTAGCCTTTGTATTATCCAGTTCCACGATCTTGGTAACCACCTTATCCAGGAAATACCGGTCATGGGATACGATGAACACAGCTCCCGGATAATTCAGAAGATAGGTTTCCAGCCAGGCGATGGATTCCATATCCAGATGGTTGGTGGGCTCGTCCAGAAGGATGATATCCGGACTGGAGAGAAGAAGACGGCCAAGGGCCACACGGGTTTTCTGACCGCCGGAAAGTGTTGAGACCTGTTTTTCAAAGTCTTTTTCTTCAAAGCCCAGACCTTTCAATACTCCTGTGATCTCGCTTTTATAGGCATAGCCGTTCTCCTGTTCAAATTGCTGGGTGAGACGGGAGTAGGATTCCATGATCCTGGAAAGTTCTTCCCCGGAGGCATGTTTCATCTCTTTTTCAAGCTGGCGCATACCCCGCTCCATATCCAGCACATGCTGTTTCATCTCCAGGAGAGAATCATAGATAGATAGCTGACTGTTGATCTCCTGGTGCTGGGCAAGATATCCGATGGTCTTTCCTTTAGCCAGGATCACCTGGCCGCCATCCGCAGGGATTTCTCCCATGATGATCTTTAAAAGGGTAGATTTTCCAGCTCCGTTGATCCCGATAAGGGCAGCTTTTTCCCGTTCCTCTATATGAAAATTTACATCCTGCAGCAGAAGTTCGCCGTCAAAGGATTTCTCAATATTCTGACATGCAAGTACCATTTTATCTGTCTCCTTTAGGATTTCTCTTTAAAGTCTGTCCCTACTATTATAGCGGAAAATCCAAATTTGACAACAGATAAAAGGAATAATAATTGACTTTATTTTAACAATTATATATAATATTACCTAGGAATCTGCTTATCAGACAGACCTGCCTTTTCGTCTGATGAGCGCTCTGCGAAAAGACGCAGAAGCAAGTTTTGGGTAACATAGGAGGGTTTGTCGTGGATGAAAAAGGTATTTCAAAAGCAGTAATTAGAAGACTACCCCGCTATTACAGATATTTAGGAGAACTTTTGGAAGAGGGTGTGGAGCGGATCTCGTCTAATGAACTCAGCGAGAAAATGAGAGTGACCGCTTCCCAAATACGCCAGGATCTGAATAATTTCGGCGGTTTCGGACAGCAGGGATATGGTTATAATGTCCCGTATCTGTATGCGGAGATCGGAAAAATCCTGGGGCTTGACAAGACGCATCATATGATCATTATCGGTGCCGGAAATCTGGGACAGGCCCTGGCAAATTATGTACAGTTTGAAAAAAGAGGGTTTAAGGTTGTAGGGATTTTTGATGTAAATCCGGTGCTCAAGGGGATCTCCATCCGGGGCAATGAAATACGGATGATGGATGAGCTTCCCGAGTTTCTGAAAACTCATGATGTACAGATCGCAACGCTGACGCTGCCGAAAAATAATGCGGCAGAAACAGCGGATATGCTGGTAAAGCAGGGAATTAAAGCTATCTGGAACTTTGCTCATCTGGATCTGGACGTACCGGAAGATGTGATCGTTGAGAATGTGCATCTGTCGGAAAGCCTTATGCGTCTGTCCTATAATCTGAACCGTTACGTCTCAGAGCACAAAGAGAAGAAATAGTGAAAAAGCTGCTGTAAAAGAAATTTTGCGGCAGTTTTTCTGTATAAGCGGCAGGTACAGGGAATCCTGATACAGCCGCAGATAATTGAGAAGAGCAAAAGGCGGTGATAACATGGAACTTCTGGTAACAGGAGAACAGATGAAGGCTTTGGATCATTTTACTATTCAGGAGATGGGGGTCCCGTCTCTGGTCCTTATGGAACGGGCAGGCCTTGCGGTATTCGAAACAATGAAAAAAGAAAAATTTCCTCTGGACAGGACGCTGATCTTGTGCGGAGGCGGAAATAACGGCGCAGACGGTGTGGTGATCGCCCGTCTGCTTTTTCTGGCAGGACGCCAGGCGGATGTCTGCATTTTGGGAAATCCCGCTCATTTTACGGAAGAAATGAAGAAACAGATAGATATTGGGAAAAAATACGGAATTTCCTTTGTCAATACTTTTGATCTTCATGAATATACTACTATAGTAGATGCCATCCTGGGCGTAGGCCTGTCCAGAGAGGTGTCGGGAAAATATAAAGAAGTTATCTGTCAGGTGAATGAATTTTCAGGAAAAGTAGCGGCTGTGGATATCCCCTCCGGGATCAGCGCAGATACCGGGGCCGTACTGGGAGCTGCGGTGAGAGCAGATCTGACAGTTACTTTCGGATACCGGAAAGCGGGGCTGTGTTTTTACCCGGGCGCCGCATATGCAGGAAAAGTTATCCTAGCTGATGTGGGAATTTACAGACAGGATAAAGTTGTTTTCCGACCGGAGCTTTCCGCATGTACCAAAGAGGAATTAAAAGTTTTGAAAAGAAATCCGCAAGGAAATAAAGGAACCTTCGGTAAGATTTTTCTTGTAGCCGGAAGCAGAGATATTTTCGGGGCCGCTTATCTGAGCAGCTATGCGGCTATGAAGACAGGCGCAGGAATGATCAAAGTTTGTACCGCAAGAGAAAACCGGGAGATGTTTGCATGTTTTCCTGAGGCTATGCTCCAGGTCTATGATGAAGATACAGATTTGGAGACTATGATGGAAGAAGGGCTGAACTGGGCGGATGTATATGGGATCGGCCCGGGGCTGGGGACATGGCGTCTTGCAGAAAAAATGCTGGAGATCCTGCTTGCCAGAGGAACAAAACCCCTGGTGATCGACGCAGACGGTATAAATCTGCTAAAGGGCCGGGAGGAACTTTTGAAGGATTATCCAGGAGGAACCATACTAACTCCTCATCTGGGGGAATTTTCCAGGCTTACCGGGATCTCCCCTTCTGAATGGAAGAAGGATCCGACAGGGATTACAGCCAGATATGCGGAAGCGTGGAATACTGTACTTATATGCAAGGATGCCAGAACAGTCATTGCAGGAAACAAAAATCAGGTGTTTATTAATCTTTCCGGTAATGACGGCATGGCCACCGCGGGCAGCGGAGATGTGCTTACCGGGATCCTTCTGGGGATCTTGGCGCAGCATGTGCCTGTTCTGGAAGCCGCCTATATAGGAGCGTATCTTCATGGAGCGGCGGGAGACAGGGCGGCAGAGCAAAAAGGCCGTGCCGGGATGCTGGCTAAAGATATTGCCGAAGGAGCGGCTTTTATTTTAAATGAACTTTAAAGAGAGGATAGACAGATGAAATTACCAAGCAGAATCCAGGCAGACATTGATCTGGATGCCTTTGCCTTTAATTTGGAAAGCATAAAAAATAATCTGAAAGAGGATACAAAGATCATTACCGTACTGAAAGCAGACGGATACGGACACGGGGCCCTGCCTCTGGCCAGGGAAGCGGTCAAAGATTCCCGGGTCTGGGGTGTTGCAGTGGCCACTGTAGAGGAGGCGGAAGAACTCCGCCAGGGAGGTATCCAAAAGCCTCTGCTGATCCTGGGATATACTTATGAAGAAAACTATGAACAGATTGCCAGAGAAGAGTTCCGCCCGGCGGTATTTAAACTTTCTATGGCCCGGAAGCTTTCCCAGGCGGCAGTAAAGAATAATACGGTGGTGAATGTTCATATAAAGATCGATACCGGAATGAGCCGTATCGGTTACCGGGATCTGGAGACAGCAGTGCCTGAGATCATGGAGATTTCAAGGCTTCCGGGGATCAGGATCGAGGGATTGTTTACCCATTTTGCAAGAGCAGATGAGAAGAAGACAGATCCCGCCTATGTGCAGTTTAGAAAGTTTCAGGAATTTCAGAAAGCCTTAGAGGCTCAGGGACTGCATATTCCGATCTGTCATTGTTCCAACAGCGCCGGGATCATCCGTATGCCGGAAGCAAACTTAAATGCAGTGCGGGCAGGGGTAATCCTCTATGGCCTTTATCCTTCGGAAGATGTAGAAAAAGAGCCGGTGCCTCTCAAGCCGGTCATGGAATTAAAGAGCCATATTGCGTACATAAAAACGGTAGAGGCCGGTGTCCAGATCAGTTATGGGGGAACCTTTACCACCAAAAGAGAGACCCGGGTGGCTACCATTCCGGTAGGCTATGCAGACGGATATGCCAGAGGCCTTTCAAATAAGGGAAGCGTCCTGATCCGGGGAAAGAGAGCGCCCATCCTTGGAAGGGTCTGTATGGATCAGTTTATGGTAGATGTGACGGACATTCCCAAGGCGCAGGAATTGGATGAGGTAGTGCTTCTGGGCAGAAGCAAAGATGCGCAGATCACCATGGAAGAACTGGGAGAATTATCCGGAAGATTTAACTATGAATTCGCCTGCTGCATCAGCAAAAGAGTACCCAGGATCTATTTTAAAGGAGGACAGGTGACAGAATAAAAATACCTTGGATAATAACATGAATACACACAAAAAAATTGGGCAGAATTATAGCAGGTGAGAAGGCCTGTGGGCTTTCTCCTATTAAAAATCGGAGTGTGAAATCTGTGGTTATCAAACGAGGTGACATTTTTTATGCGGACCTGCGGCCGGTAGTAGGCAGTGAGCAGGGCGGCATACGGCCGGTCCTGATCATTCAGAATGATGTAGGCAATAAACACAGCCCTACGGTGATCTGCGCAGCTATTACTTCCAGGATGAATAAAGCGAAACTGCCTACCCACATAGAGATCGATGCGTCTTCCTATGCCATTGTAAAAGACTCTGTGATCTTACTGGAGCAGCTGCGTACCATTGACAAAAGAAGACTGAAAGATAAAGTATGCCATTTGGATGCGGAAATACTGCAGAAAGTCAATCATGCCCTTTGCATCAGCCTGGAGCTTCCTACATAATCTGATCCCTGCGGGTTCTTTTTGGAGGGAAATCTTGACGAATGTAAGAGAAAATGGTATTTTAATTGCAGGTGTGCGCAAAAA
>DWUY01000233.1 GCA_019120515.1 Candidatus Blautia avicola
CAACCACCTGGTCGTCTTCCAGTTCCTGATATGGAAATGCCAACCCTGCTTTTTTTGCACCTTCTTTTACCTGGGAGTAAGGTACAAGGACATACATTGTCTGGTTATATTTTGTATGGAACATTTCTGAAGGAAGATTTAAAAGGGTATATTCATTCCAATATTCTACAGGATTTTCTTCTTCGATCCCCTGTAAGATTTTCTCACCGTCCAGCGTCCCGTCATAGTTCACTACCTGGCAGGAATAAACCTGATCAAAATTTTCCATTCTGTCATACCGTTGTTTCATAGCAATGGCCAGGGCCATTAAAGTCACTGAACAGATCATCAAAACCGTCACCATAGCATAGGTCCGGTAGTTCTTTTTTATCCGGAAAGCCAGGTTGTTGATCCACAGTGTTCTTTCTTTCCGGTAAAGAAAGTTTTTATTTCTGGTAAAAAGTCTGAGGATCCCCGGTATCAGCCCGGAATAGAGGAGATAAACGCCCAATATGACCAGGATCACCGCCTGTATCATACGGGTAAGTCCCTGGGGTCCGCCTGTATCCAGAGCAGCCAGATATCCCAAAATAAGCGCTGCCGTTCCTGCCAGTATCCTAAGGGCAGTGATCCCTTTATTCTCCTGACGGATTTCTTTCTGTCTGGCTCCTGACAGCAGATTTACCACACTGCTGTTTTTAAGAGTATAGCAGCCTTTCAGGATCATAAATCCATAAATGATCAGGAACATTCCTCCTGTATTCAATACCGGTCGAATGGAAAAAGAAAACTCCACATCCACACTGATCTCTGACAATTTTAACAGCAGCATCTGAAACAATTTTGAGAATAAAACGCCGAAAGCCAAACCAAAGATCAGAGAAAACAGCCCTACCATAGCGGATTCCAGAGCATACATTCTGCTGATCCTTTTATTGTCCAATCCCATAAAAATATAAATGCCGATCTCTTTTTTCCTCTGATTTAAAAAAACATTGGTGGCGTACCAGATAAAGAAAAAAAGAAAGACGGCAAATACAATAGAGGCTGCCTGGATGACTATATCAATGAGATCCTTCCTAAATTCCATCAGTACGTCCATGGCCTGGGAATAGATAATGTTCTGGAAGTTAAAGAAAACAAACACTGAGAAGGATAAAGACAGGATCAGCATGCCAAATTCCCGCACACTCCTCTTAAAATTACTGACTGCCAATCGAAAAAGACTCATTCCTGGTCACCTCCCATAGAGGCCAGCATGGCCATGATCTCATCATAAAATCCTTTTCTGCTCTCCTGACGATTAAGACAGCACTGGATCCTGCCGTCTTTGAGAAAATACACCTGCTTTGCATAGCTGGCGCAGTAGGCGTCATGGGTTACCATAACGATGGTGGCCTTTCCAGCCTCGTTGGCAGCCTTGAGACAGCACAGCAGATCCCGCCCGGATTTCGAATCCAAAGCCCCTGTTGGCTCATCGGCAAAGAGGATCCTGGGATTGGTGATCAGGGCTCTGGCGCTGGCCGCCCGCTGCTTCTGTCCGCCGGAAAGCTGGTATGGGTATTTTCCCAAATGAGGCTCCAGGCCGAAAATTGCGGCAGTCTCCCTCACTCTCTTTAGGATCTCTCCTGTCTTTACTCCGTTAAGGGACAGAGGAAGGGCAATATTATCCTGAAGAGTCATATTATCCAGAAGATTGTAGTCCTGAAAAATAAAACCGATCTTGTCTCTGCGCACCAGAGAAAGCTCCTTATTTTTCATCTCCACAATATTCTCTCCTTCCAGAAGGATTTCTCCCCGGGAGGGTTTATCCAGGGTAGAAAGCATGTTGAGAAGGGTGGTTTTTCCCGCCCCGCTGGGACCCATGATCCCGATAAAATCCCCCTGGAAAATGTCCAGGCTGATATCCCGCAGCACCCAGGTCTGGTAGCCTCTGCGGCCGTAGCTTTTTGATAGATTTCGGATTTCCAATATTTTGTTCATTTTTATATTACCTCCTGTCTGTATATCAGCATAGCAGAGAGGCTGCCGAAAATCCTTACATCTGCCTGACAGTTTCTGGCCGTATCTAACATTTCTGAAAGATACCCTCAGTGTACCCTTATAAAAGCAAATGCTCTGAAAGATCCTGAAACCGAAACGCAAACCGGCTGCCCTTCCCTGGTTCGGAAAACACCCGGATTTCTATGTGGAGAAGTTCACAGATTTCTTTAACAAAATACAGACCCATTCCTGTAGAGCGGTAATCCCCTTTCCGGTGATTTTTTCCTACAAAGCCTTTCCGGAAGATAAAGGGCAGGTCCTCAGAAGCGATCCCCAGACCGTTATCCTCCACATACAGCGTGACACACCCCTGTTCTTCCTTGACAGCCTTAAAAGCAAGAAAGGGGTGCTGGCTCCGGTATTTTACCCCGTTTTGTATCAACTGATCCAGAAGGTAGACCAGCCACCTTTTATCTGTATATACTTGGATCTTCCCGGTTTCTTCCTTTATTTCAAAGTTATGATGTATGAGAAAATAGGACTGATTTTTTAATGCTTCTCCTACAGCTTCTTTCAGAGAGATCTTTTCAAAACGAACGTCATGTTCCGGATGATGAAGCTTGCTTCCCAGCATAACTGTGTGGATCAGGCTTTCCATTCTGGCAATGCTGTCCTTCATCTGGAAGCTGGCTTCACGGTCCTGATTCCGTTCATTGATCAGTTTTAAAGCTGCCAGGGGAAGTTTGGCCTCATGGGACCATTTCCCTATATATTCGATCAGATCCTCCTGTTCCCCCAGAAGCCGCCTCACTTCTCTGCCTTGTTCCTCTTCTTTCTTCTGGATATATGCGGCGGTTTTCTTTCCGAACAGTTTTTCCTGCTCTGCAGGGGTCAGAGAAATCTTTCCTTTCAGGTAATCCCCCGCCTTTTTCCAGCGGCAAAGATCCCATAAAAATCCCGCCAAAGCGGCGGCTAAAAAGAGCAGATCCAGATACAGAAGATCCTGAAAATAGAGATGAGAAGCGCATAAAAAGACCAGATAAAAATTTCCAAAACACCCCAGAAAAAGCAGGATCAGAAAGATGCCTGCCCTGTCTTTTAAATAGTCTTTCATTCCAGGTAATACCCCTTTCCTTTCTTTGTATGGATGCAGGAAATCCCCGGCGCAAAAGCGGAGATCTTTGCCCGAAGCCTGGATACCAGTACTGTAAGAGAAGCGTCTGTCACATACTCATCTGTACTCCAGAGATATTCCATAAGCCGCTCTCTCTCCACGATTTTTCCCCGGTTATCTGCCAGCAGTCCCAGGATCTTATTCTCTGACCTGGTCAGTTCTGCAGTCTGTCCCTGATATACCAGATTGCCCTGCCCCCTGTCATATAAAAGCCCTTCTGCCAGATATTCCCGATCGATGACCGTATACTCATAGGCCCTTCGCAGCAGGGACCGTATTTTCACCAAAAGCAGTTCTCCGTCAAAAGGTTTTTCCACATAATCGTCTCCCCCTGACACCATAGCCATAACTTTGTCGCTGTTCTGATCCCTGCTGGAAAGGAAAAGAATGGGCACCCGGGACAGTTTCCGGATCTCCTTTGCCCAGTAAAAACCATCATAAAAAGGCAGGTTGATATCCATAAGGATCAGATCTGCCTGCCTCTTTGTGTATTCCCTGTCCACGGCCTGAAACTCTTCCAGATACTCCGCTTCAAAGCCCCATTTCCGGCAAAGTCTCACGATTTCTTCCGCCAGGATCAGATCATCTTCTACAAGTAATATTTTCATATTCATCACCTGGCAATATTGTAACCTGTTTCCAGAGAAATTTCGATATAAATTTCCAACCTTGCAAAAATGTTAGATTTCTTCCCCATCTTTCGGAAGCAGGATCTTCACCAGAAATCCTCCCTGTGAAGAGTGATCCAGCACCACCTTTCCTCCATGAGCCTGGGCGATCTGTCTTACGATCAGCAGTCCCAGACCGTGGCGCTGTTCCCCGGTGCTGCTGTCGCAGACCATATAGTGAGGCGCGCTCCAGATGGATCGGAGTTCTTCTTCTGTGGCTCCCACTCCATCGTCTGAGACGATCAGGGCATACATTCCCGCTTCTTCTTTTGCTTCTACTCCAATAGTGCAGCCCCTGGGATTATGGACCTGGGCATTGGTGATCAGATTAGACATGGCCCGTTTTAGAAGATCCGGATCTCCATCGATCATCATAGGCCCTGTATCCTCCGCTGTATTCCAGACAATGGGATAGTCTCCTGCATTATCCAGGTTCAAAAAATCTACCGCCACTGTTCTGGCAAGAGCCACCAGATCTGTCCTCTGCCGTTTTACCGGCTGAACATTATATTCCAGCTTGGAGGCCAGATTCAGATCATTAATAAGGTTTTTCATCCGGATACTCTGCCGCCGGATGATCCCGGCTTTTTGTCTGGCTTCTTCCGGGAGTCCCGCGTCTTCCTCCAGGGTACTGGCATGACCCATGACCATAGAAAGGGGCGTCCGGATATCATGGGATACCCCGGCGATCCAGTTGGCTCTGGCGGTTTCTTTCTTCCGCAAAGCGTAATTCTGGGTCTTCAGCTTTTCCGAAACCCGGTTAATGGAAGCGGCCAGCTGGGACATGAGACCTTTTTCCGGAATATACACTTCTTTCTGTTCTCCCAGAGCTTCTATCCCCTGGACAATAGGCTTTACAGAACGGATAATACCGGAGGTAGCCACTGCATAGACAATAATGATAAAGACCAGATTAAAGGCCAGAAATTCCAGGATCATATAGCCGATATTCCGGATCAGGTCATAATCAAAAGTAGGCCACATCAGTTTAAAATACCGGTCTTTGGGAAAGCCCAGGAAAAGAAGATCATCCCCTTTGGGAGCCACTGTAGTAGGATAATCCCGGATATATCCCCGGACTGCCCAGGATATTTCTCCCAGGGTGTAATGTGTTGGAATGTCCTGGGGCAGGTTAGGACTGGACCAGATCACATTTCCTGTATCATTCTCCACCAGGATTCCCCAGGCTCCCGCCTGTTCCAGCACCTTCTCCCCTTCCTCTGAGAGAACATACCTTCCCTCTTCCGTAATGTTGAGGGCTGCTGCAATCTCTTCTGCCTGCTGCCAGCCGCTGGAATCCTTCCCCTGATTCCAGGTTATAGCCAGCAGAAAGATCAGATTCAGCAGGATTCCAAGGGCAATCGAAATGATCAAAATAGAACAAAATCTCCGGATCAGTTTTATGGTACTGTTCATCTCTTACTCCTTTACCATCAGTTTATATCCAAGTCCCTTTACCGTGATCAGAGACACCGGCTTGGACGGGTTTTCTTCGATCTTCTCCCGTATCCGGCGGATATGTGCCATAAGAGAATTTTCATAGCCGTAGGGATTGTCTCCCCACACAGCCTGACACAGCATATCTATAGTCACGATCTTCCCTCCGTTCCGGTAGAGAGCAGACAAAAGGGCAAATTCCTTTGCCGTAAGAGGCAGCCGTTCCTCTCCTCTGATCACCTGGGCCCGTTCAAAATCAATGCTGCATCCCGCCAGCCGGACCACAGGCTGTTCTTCTTTATAACATCTCCTGAGGATCACTCCTATGCGGAGGGTCAGTTCCTTTGGGAGAAAAGGCTTTACAATATAGTCATCTGCTCCCAGGCCCAGCCCCAGAAATTTATCTTCCTCCTCTCCTCTTGCGGTGAGAAACAGCACGGGAATGTCCGATTGCTCCCGGATCTTCTTAAAAAGTCCGAATCCGTCCCCGTCAGGCAGCATCACATCCAGCACAGCCATTTCCGGCGTCCATTCCTGAAAGACTTCCAGAGCTTCTTTTACTGAAGCCGCTCTGCGGATATTTTGGTACCCTTCTTTTTCCAGGATTCCCTCTACCATGGAAAGCAGTTCCGGCTCATCATCTACAAAAAGTATCTTTTTATTTTTTAAATATCCCAGATCCATATATCCTCCTCATTGTTCCCATAATTTTCTGTATACTGTCACATTAATCATATTTCTCGATTTGACTAATGCAGCAGCGCACAGTCCCAGGAAGTTTTCTATATAGTACCACATCTCTTGCACCTGTGTATTCCTTCCGGTTAAAATGTAAGGTAATTGTAAGGCAGGGAAAATGTTGCTGTAAGGTTGCTGTTCTATACTTAGGTTCAGCAAATGAAAGGAGCAAATGAAAGGAGCAAATGAAAGGAGCAAAAGAAATGAATATCATCGAAACTCATAATCTCACAAAACGATACCGGGATTTCACCGCTGTAAATAAGCTGAATATGCATGTGAAGAAAGGCCGTGTCTATGGATTTCTGGGGCCAAACGGAGCGGGAAAATCCACCACCATGAAAATGTTCCTGGGGCTTACCCGTCCTTCCAGCGGAGATTTCCAGATCAAAGGCCTTTCCTATCCCAAAGACCGGATAGAGATCCTGAGGCAGACGGGAGCCTTTATTGAATCTCCCGCCTTCTATGGGAATCTCACCGGAGAAGAAAATCTGGAGATTATCCGGAGGATCCTGAAACTGCCAAGAGACAGCGTCCGGGACGCCCTGGAACTTACCGGTCTCTATGGATTCCGGAAGCGGCTGGCCAGTAAATATTCTCTGGGTATGAAACAGCGGCTTGGGCTGGCGGAAGCTCTCCTGGGAAGACCTCCGGTACTGATCCTGGATGAGCCTACCAACGGCCTGGATCCGGCGGGGATCCATGAGATCCGTACTCTGATCCGCTCCCTGCCCCAGAAATACCACTGCACGGTACTGGTGTCTTCCCATCTTCTCTCAGAGATCGAACTGATGGCGGACGATATCGGGATCCTGAATCACGGCAGGCTCCTCTTTGAAGGAACTCTTCCGGAACTGAAAGAGCAGGCCGCTCAGATGGGCTACCCCGCAGATA
Source organism: Candidatus Blautia avicola (assembly GCA_019120515.1). Lineage (GTDB taxonomy): Bacteria > Bacillota > Clostridia > Lachnospirales > Lachnospiraceae > Blautia > Blautia avicola. The sequence continues at coordinate 6,874 of DWUY01000233.1, forward strand.
ATCTGGAAGACACTTTCCTGGCCATGATCCAGGAAGACAATCTGAAACGAGGTGACAGAAAATGATCCTTGCATTAGAAAAGAAAAAAATAAAACACACCGGTCTTCTTCCTGCTTTTCTGGCCGGCGCTCTGGCTGTCTCTGCCTTTCCGGTGATCAATATGGCCTTTCGGACTGACCTCTTTGTCAGCCAGGATCTGCCCCCTATAGACATTCTTCTCAATGGAAACTGGGATATAGCCGCCACTTTCCACTGTTTTCTGTCCATATTAGGGGCCTGTATCCTTTACCATACTGAATTTGCCAACCGTGCCATAGAAAAACTTTACATGCTGCCGGTAAGTCAGGGAAAAGTATTCCTGTGTAAGAACCTGCTTCTCCTGCTGCTGTTTCTGCCGGTATTCCTTATCGAAGATCTCTTTTTCCTCTTCTGCGCCTGGCACTGGTTTCCCGGAAAAGACCTGGGTGTAGAGATACTCCTTAAAAATACGGCTTTTGCCCTGGCGGCTCTCCTTCCGGTCCTGCTTCTTTCCACACTGATCGCCTCTCTGGCGAAAAATATGTGGATCTCCCTTGGTATCGGAGTCATCGGTATGTTTCTGGGACAGATGACCGTATCTTATGATACACTGTTTTCCAAAGCCTATACCTTCTGTCTGCCCTACCGGTGCCTGACCTCTTCTGCACAGGCAGAGGATATTTTACAGATCCTGGGGATCTGTGCCGCAGAGGCCGTGGTTTTCGCAGCTATAAAACTTTTTCTTATTAAGATCAGGAGGCAGCCCGTATGAATTTACTTACCATTTTTTCCATAGAACTGAAAAAAATACGCAGGACCCATATTTTCTGGATCCTGCTGATCCCGCTGATCCTGTTATGGATCCCTGCTGTATTAAACGTTGATTCTAACTTTTCCAACGCCGCCGGACTTTCTCCGGAGATGAATTTTTTCTTTCAGATGTATCTGGGGATTTCCTGGTTTCTGTATCCTGCCAGCCTGGTAGTGATCACCGTCATGCTGAACCAGCTGGAGCGGACCAACCAGGGGATCTTGAAAATGCTCTCCCTGCCGGTATCTGCTGCCGGGCTGTGTCTGGGCAAGTTTCTGGTCCTGCTGCTTTTGTCCGCTTTTCAGATGGTTCTCATGGCAGTCCTGTATTATCCCGCGGCAGCTATAGCCTCCCACAGCGCCGGCTATGATTTTATCCTTCCTCTGTCCACGGTTCTGTATGAAACTCTGGTTATCTATATCAGTTCCATACCTATGGCGGCCTTTTACTGGCTTATCGCCGTATGTATCCGGACTTCTGTATTTTCTGTAGGGATCGGCCTGGCGACCATTGTGCCCACCGTGCTTTTCATCAACACAAAATTCTGGTTTGCCTACCCTATGTGCTATCCCTATTACCTCATGGCCCAGCTGCTGGGACAGCCTCAGGCAGATATCTATGCTCTGTCTGTAGATCTGTTTCCTCTGGTTCCCGTAGCCTCAGCTGTAACCCTGGTATGTCTGATCGTATCCTGCCTGTGTTTCGGCAGAGCAGAAAGGAGATAATCTTTTATGAAAAAAATAATTACTTTTATCAGCCTGATAATGGTCTTCCTGCCCTGGACCATTTTCCCCCTGCGGACTAATCCCTGGGCTCTTCAGTCTCCTGCAGCAGAGATCATTGTTTACAGCTACGCGGCCTTTATGATCTTCTCCGCAGTGTTTACCACTGTAGCCTATGTCAAAGGCAAGGTAAAAAACAGGGGCATGCAGATCGCCATGGTGATCAATGATATCTATGGCTTCACCGCCCTGTGTCTGCTGGGCCTGGCTGTAAACACGGCTCTTGGGGGATAAGACTTTATAAAGCAGATTACAGCAGCTCTGTGATCTGCTTTCTCAGATAGCGTCCCACCACATTGGCAAAACCAGAAAGATCCCGGATATAGGCGAAATCCTTCCCGAAAATCTTTTTCTCTGCTGCCAGATCCTCCTCTTCCCCGGCAAAGACGCCCAGCACGGCGATCTTCCGGTTTCTCAGTTTTCGCACTTCTCCCGCAGTATCCCGGAGAGCAAAGTCCAGACAATAAGGTTCTTTCTCCGGCTTTTTTGCCCCGGGAAGGGTATAGCCGGGATTCTGGCTTCCCGCCATAATATCGTTGGGCCTGCCATCGCTTAAAAGGATCAGGATCTTATTTTCTTCCTTTCTCTGATCCAGCCCAGCGGCGGCGGCCTTTACCGCCAGGCCGTCCCGGTTATTGGCAGAACCATAAAATTCAAAGATCCGCTGATCCATCTCCCGGTCCTCGTCAAAGTCCCGGAAAAGAGTCAGGACTGTATAAGCCCCCAGGGTACAGAATCCGGTGACCTGATGAGGGATCCCGGCAATACTGAGGGCAGCGCTTAAGATGTAGCCCTGAAGAGCCACCTGACTCTGTCTGCCCTGCTGGGAACCGCTGGCGTCGATCAGGATCTCCACAGCAAAGTCTGTATCTTCTCTTCGTATCTCTCTGGAAAAAAGCTTCCGGTTCCGGGTCCTGCCCAGATTCCACAGTTTATTCACCTGGATACGTCCGTATTCGCTGGAAAGAGTCTCTTTTTCCGATCTGGTAAGGAGAGCCCTCTTAAGAGTATTAGCCAGAGTCTGGATATTCTGCCTGGTGATCAGCTTTGTACTCTCCAGCACCCGGCAATTTTCTCTTCGTACCTTTTTCACATACTCTCCTCTTGTGCTGTCCTTTCCATATCCGTGGAGGATCCCCCTGGTGATATGAAGCCGGCAGTCTTTATGTGTTCCTGTGCAGACCTGCTTCTGAAGTTCCCGCAGGGCTCTGGCAGGGATACAGCTTTCTCCATAACTGCGGATAATATATTCCTCCATTTTATCAGAAGACTCCCGGTCCAGAAGGATCATAGAAGATCTGGGCTTTTCCCGTTTTCCATTGTCCTGGGGATCCACATGGCCGCTGAAGATATTTACCGGCGCTTCTTTCTCTGCTTCCCGCTCCTCCTCCCGGGCTTTTTCCTTGTCGGTATATTCCTTCATATCCCGGTCTGAACTTTTTGCTTCCCGGTCCAGCCCTTTAAAGTTCTCTGCCAATCTGTTTTCGTAAGCTTCCCAGTAGATCTCTTCCAGACACCGGCAGATCTCCTCTACGGAATCTGTATCCTCTATGGCGGCGATCCTCTCCAGGATTTTTTCCGGTCTTCCCTGAGGCATTTCCCCGTAAAGAGCCTTTCTTAAATAACAGGCTTCCAGATATCCCCAGTCTGTATGGGTAAGGCGGAGATTATCCTTTTCAAGGGTATCCTGAAAGGCCGCTTTTCTCAGAGTTTCCACCCCCGGCCGCTCCCTCACCGCCTTTTTCCACACAGTGCTGTCAATACAGAGGCGTCCCAGCGCTTCCAGCACTGAAGGGATCATACCCTGATAGACTTTCCGGGCAAAAAAGGCCTGATACTTTTCCGTGTCAAAATATTTCTGGAAAATCCCCTGGACTACAGCCTCATAAAGAGGGATATAAGGAGACTTTTCCCAGGCTTTTATGTCCGCCGGCATATCCAGCCCGTAATCTCCGCTTACCGCCCAGAGCAGGTTCTCCACCCGGCTCTGGATATCAAATACTGCATTCTCCCCTGTTTTTCTTTCATTCATCAAACACATCGCCCCTGTCCCAGGTTCCGGGTATCCTGGTCATGACCAGATCCCCGATCAGTTCTCTTTCAAAGGTATCAAAGGTCTTGTTGGTGATCCCCATATCAATGGCTTCCAGAGGCGTCAGTCCTCCCCGTACCAGACGGAGGGCGCCGATCAGTCCCCGCATGTCCACTGCTTTTGTGGAAATCTCTCCGTTTTGGGCCTTCAGCTGAAGATCCAGGAAAAGCCCTGCAAACTGTTCCCTGGCCTCTCTGCGGATCCCCGGAAAAAGATTCTCCAGGATCTGATACATCCTCTCCATAGTAAGAGAAGGCATATGGATCACCATAAATCTGGATACCAGGGCCTCATTTAATTCCTTGGTCCCGGCGTATCCGTAATTCATGGTTGCGATAAATCTGGCGGCAGGGTGAAGGGAAATCCGGTCATACCCGGGTACGTCCAGGGTCCTGCGGAAATCCAGCACCTGATGGAGTACGGAAACTGCGTCGCTTTTCGCCATATTGATCTCGTCCAGGATCCCGAAGCCGCCCCATCTGGCGCACTGATAAATAGGCCCTTCCCGGAGTTTTACCTCATTATCTACAAAAGTATCTGTTCCGATAAGGCTGCTGCTATCCGTATTTACATGAAAGGAAATGTCATAAACAGGCCTCCCAAAGATCCAGGCCAGATTCTCTGCCAGCACATTTTTCCCTGTGGCCTTATCCCCGCAGAGCAGGAGATTCTCTCCCTCCAGAAGAGCTGTCACCGCCCGGTTTAAGATCTCTGTTCCGTAAAAGGCCATAGAGGGTCTGGTAACCCTGGACTTTGCCTGTTCCTCCACCGGATAGGTATTTTTAAATTCTTCCACTCTTTTTTGCAAATTTTCTTTTAATTCCATGATCCGCCTCCTCTTCCTGTATATAAAATTTTCATACGACTCTGTATTTAGTATACCAGAAAAGGCGTCCAAAAACTGTCCCAAAACAGCTTTTGACGCCTTTTCTTTATCATTCTATTATACGTGAGCTTTCCACATACACTCTGTAATCTTCATCTCTGAAAAGACTGCCTCAAAGGAAGAATTTTCAGGACTGCAGGCATAAATTCCAAAGGAGATCTCCCCTGCCCCTTCTTCCAGATGACAGATCCGCATCTGCTTAAAATTCTCTCCGTCACCAGAACATTCTACACAGTAGTCAGACTCTCTTCTGCTCAGACGGTACCACATGGTCTTTATGGAAGCGTCAATATCTGTGGTTGCCCAGTCAGAATACCCGTGATTAGTCACCACGCTGCCCAGTCTCTGATACTCTTCGTTTTCATATTCCACAGAAGCTTTCAGCCAGTTTTCACTGTTCTGGTACAACACCACTCCGCACTGGTCAAAACGATGTTTGCTGGGAAACATTGTTTTGACCACAAAGGAAAAATATTTTTCGCTGGTCTTCATTTGGAGCACCGGGGCATTGTCATTCTGAAATCCGTAATAAGTCCTCTGCCAAAGGTCGGTTCCCGGCTCTGTAGTGATCCGTATCTCGCTCTCCTTTATCTCATAGTTTTTCGGTTCTCTTGTCCAGATCAGATTTTCTTTTTTAAATTCCAAAGTTCTCTCTCCTTTCATTTTCGGCTCTGCCTTCTTTTATAAACTTTTATTCTTTTTATACTGTGCTTCCTGTTCTTTCCAGTAAACATGATCCTTTTGCGTGATAGGCCGGATCACTTTACAGGGATTTCCTGCCGCCACTACGCCGGAAGGGATATCTTTTGTCACCACAGATCCGGAACCGATGACTACATTGTCTCCAATAGTAACTCCCGGGTTGATCACAGTATTCCCTCCTACCCACACGTTGCTGCCGATCCGGATCTTCTTTCCATACTCCAGCTGAGTATTCCGAACCTGGGC
>DWUY01000234.1 GCA_019120515.1 Candidatus Blautia avicola
TGGATGGGTTTAATACCTTTTCCATTTATCAGGTGCTGCCCCAGATCATTGAACTGTGGGGGCTGAACACTCAGACGGATGTGGAGGCTAAAAAAAACTTCGCCCGACTGACCGGGAAATGACGACGCCCCTGTTTCTCCTGCGGTGCGTGCAGCTGGGACTGTCCATCCGGGATCTGGATCTGCTGACCATCGGGATGGTGAACGATATGTATGTGGAGAGCCGGAACGATGAGCATAAGTATGCGGTGGTGGCAACGCAGGAGGATTTTGATAAGTTTTAGGAATAATTTTTTGATAAATGCATAAAATATTCCCAACTTTATTCCCAATGTGTTATAGTATTAATGTTGGGAATAAAAGTTGGGAAAAGGATGAAGATTGATGAATATCGAAAAATTAGTCTTGGATTTATGTGCATATGATGACGAACAGGAATGGTTTGAATTTAAAGAAAACTGGTTTCAGCCAGAGGTGCTGGGCGAATATGTTTCAGCACTTTCAAATGCGGCCGCATTTCATTATAAAGCTCAAGCTTATTTTGTGTGGGGCGTAAATGATGAAACTCATGAGGTTGTAGGTACAACATTCAATCAATATGGGGACTACAATAAAGAACCCTATCAGAACTTTTTGGCGAGAAATTTATCTCCGAGTATTAATTTTTCGTTCGAGGAGGCAGTTATAGATGATAAAAGAGTTGTTGTTCTGGTCATTCCTGCGGCAGAAGAGATCCCGACAGCTTTTAAGGAAAAGCGATATATCCGCATTGGCTCGTCCAAAGCCAATTTGAAGGATTATCCGAAAAGAGAGATCCAGCTGTTTAAAATTCTGGATGGAAGAGTGGAAACCATTGAAACTCTGGCGGCAAAATACCAGGAACTGACGTTTTCTAAACTGTTTGGGTATTATGGCTCAAAAGGGATTGTTTTAAATGAAAAAACTTTTGAGAAAAATCTCGGATTGAGAAATAAAAACGGAGAATATAATCTGTTGGCACAGCTGCTTTCGGATAATTCGCATTTTCCACTAAGAGTTTCGATTTTTGAGGGAGAAACGAAAGGCTCTAATTTATTCTCTGTAAGAGAATTTGGCAATAACTGTCTGCTCTATACGTTGGATGAAGTTTTAAGATATGCAGATGTATTGAATCTGATCCAGACAGATGAAAGTGAGCGGGTAGTGGAACGTCCGGAAACACCGTTGTTTGATAACAAAGCCTTTAGAGAAGCAATTATAAATGCGGTTTTGCATAATCTGTGGGTAAGCGGAAATGAGCCAATGATTTCTGTGTTTTCAGACAGGATAGAAATTTTATCCAGAGGGACACTGCCGCCGGCACAGACAATGGAGGGATTTTTCCTGGGAGAATCGGTTCCGGTAAATGAAAAGCTATCAGAAATCTTTTTGCAGCTGCATATCAGTGAAAAATCAGGCCGCGGCGTGCCTAAGATCATTGAGACTTATGGAAGGGAAGCATTTACTTTCAGAGAAAATTCAATCGTTGTCACGATCCCGCTGCATCATATAAAAAAGGTTGGGAATAAAGTTGGGAATAAGGTGGGGAATAAAAAAGGATTAAATGCAAGAAGGCAAAGAATCATCACGGAAATGAGAGATAATCCGAATATTACTACCAGTGAACTGCATCAAATATTGGGAATCAGTGAAACGGCAGTGGAAAACAATCTTACATTCCTGAAAGAGAATGGATATGTGGAAAGGGTTGGATCTAAAAAGACTGGTTATTGGAAAGTACTTGAGTGAATGATATAAGAATTAATAAATGAAACAAGGCATCTATCAGAAATGGTAGGTGCTTTTTCTATGTCCATTTTCAGGAGGTGGTGACACATGGCGAGCCGGATCAAAGGCATTACAGTGGAGATCGGCGGCGATACCAGCGGACTGGAAAAGTCGCTTGCCGCAGTGAACAATTCCATAAAGAAGACCCAGAGCCAGCTTCGGGATGTGAATAATCTTCTGAAATTGGATCCGTCCAATACCATCCTTTTGGCACAGAAGCAGGAACTTCTGCAGGCTGCCATCGGAGATACAGAAAAGAAGCTGGAAGCCCTGGAACAGGCCCAGGAGGATGTTGCGAAAGCCTTTGAGCGGGGCGATATTGGAAAAGACCAGTACATGGCTTTTCAGCGGGAGGTAGAGGAAACCCGTGGGACGATGAACCGGTATAGGACAGACCTGTCCGGCCTGCAGTCGGAGCAGGAACGGCTTTCCTCCAATACGGAACGGCTGAATAAGCTGTTTGCCGCGACTGGTTCCAGTGTGGATGATTACGCCGATGTTCTGGGGAGCCGCCTGGTGACGGCGATCCGGAACGGGACAGCTTCTTCTGATCAGTTGAAAACCGCTGTGGAGAAGATTGGAAAGGCGGTTACCGGCGGGAAGGCAGACATTAAGCAGCTGACAGATGCCCTGGATACGGTAGATGACGGGCAGGTCGTCCGGAACCTGATCAACGATCTGAATGATGTGGGGGATGCCGCTCAGGGCGCTGCGGATGACATCGGGGAGATTGCCCAGGCCACCAAGGGTGCGGCCCTGATGGAGGCTGCTGACCAGCTGTCTGTGGTCGGGGATAAGATCCAGGATGTGGGCGATAAGGCGGTATCCGCTTATGCGGAGAC
>DWUY01000235.1 GCA_019120515.1 Candidatus Blautia avicola
TTGTTACCAGGTATTATACCACCACACTGCACAAGGGAGCTTTTTACCTCCCAGCATATGTAGAGGAGCTTTTAAAAGATGTTGAGAACAAACGTTGAGACTTATCTGGAATGTGACAGAGACTATGAGGATGCGGATATCGTGCTTTTCGGAGCGCCTTTTGATTCCAGCACCTCATTCAGGCCGGGGACCAGGTTCGGCAGCAGCGCCATCCGCCATGAATCCTTTGGACTGGAAAGCTACAGTCCTTATCAGGACCGGGATCTGAGAGATTACCGGATCATGGATTCCGGGGATCTGGAACTGAGCTTTGGAAATACAAAGCTGGCTCTGGCAAATATCGAAGAGCGGGCACAGACTATACTGGATGATGGAAAGATCCCGTTTATGCTGGGAGGGGAACATCTGGTGACCCTTGGAGCTTTCCGGGCAGCAGTGAAAAAATTTCCGGATATCCATATTATCCATTTCGACGCCCATGCAGATCTGCGCCAGGACTATCTGGGAGCAGAACTGTCTCATGCCTGTGTGCTGAGAAGATGCTGGGAACTGACTGGAGACGGACGTATCCATCAGTTTGGGATCCGCTCCGGAGACCGGGAGGAGTTTTACTGGGGAAAGGATCATGTGGAAACCAGAAAATTTGATTTTGCCGGTCTGGAAGAGACTTTGGATCGTCTGAAAAATGTTCCTGTTTATTTTACCCTGGATCTGGACGTGCTGGATCCATCGGTATTTCCGGGAACAGGTACTCCGGAGCCGGGAGGAGCGACCTTTGAGGAACTGCGCAAAGCAGCCACTTTGGTCTGCCGGAAGGGAAATGTAGTGGCCTGTGATGTGAATGAACTCAGCCCTCATTATGATCAGAGCGGGGCTTCCACTGCTGTGGCCTGCAAGATCGTCCGGGAGATGCTCCTGGCGCTGGGATGATAGAAGCAAAGATACCAATAAGTGAAAACAGGAAAAAGATAAAGAGCTATATATAAATGTAACAGCCGAAAGTTGACGGCTAAAAAAGAAATCGGAGGAAAAAATTATGGGAAAAGCATTGATCATCGGATGCGGCGGCGTAGCTTCTGTAGCTATTCACAAATGCTGCCAGAACAGCGAAGTATTTGAGGAGATCTGTATTGCCAGCAGGACAGTGTCCAAGTGCGACGCTCTGAAAGAAAAACTTCAGGGAACCACTAAGACAAAGATCACCACTGCCCAGGTAAATGCGGACAATGTGGAGGAACTCATCGAACTGATCAATAAAGAAAAACCAGATGTGGTATTGAACCTGGCTCTGCCTTATCAGGATCTGACCATTATGGACGCCTGTCTGGCCACCAAGACGCACTATGTGGATACCGCCAATTATGAGCCGGAAGACACGGCAAAATTTGAATACAGCTGGCAGTGGGCTTACAGAGAACGGTTTGAAAAAGCCGGGATCACCGCTCTTTTAGGCAGCGGCTTTGACCCGGGAGTCACAGGGGTCTTTTCTGCCTATGCGCTGAAACATGAATTTGATGAGATCAACTATATTGATATCCTGGACTGCAACGGCGGAGATCATGGCTATCCCTTTGCCACCAATTTTAATCCGGAGATCAATATCCGGGAGGTTTCCGCCAACGGTTCTTACTGGGAAGACGGCCACTGGGTGGAGACAAAGCCTATGGAGATCAAAAGAGTTTATAACTTTGAAGAGGTAGGAGAGAAGGATATGTACCTTCTCCACCATGAGGAGATCGAAAGCCTGGCTCTAAACATTCCGGGGATCAAGAGGATCCGTTTCTTTATGACTTTCGGGGAGAGCTATCTTACCCACTTAAAGTGTCTGGAGGATGTGGGAATGACTTCCATTGAGCCGATCATGTTTGAAGGAAAAGAGATCGTGCCTCTGCAGTTTCTGAAGGCTGTCCTTCCCGACCCGGCTTCTCTTGGCCCAAGAACCAAGGGAAAGACCAATATCGGCTGTATTTTCCAGGGAAAGAAAGACGGAAAGGACAAGAAGTATTATCTGTATAACATCTGCGATCATGAGAAATGCTATGCAGAGGTAGGCTCCCAGGCGGTTGCCTATACCACAGGAGTGCCGGCTATGATCGGCGCGATGATGATCATGACCGGAAAGTGGAATAAACCGGGAGTTCATAACATTGAAGAGTTTGATCCGGATCCATTTATGGATGCCCTGAATAAATGGGGACTTCCATGGAGAGAAAATTACGATCCGGTTCTGGTGGATTAATGAGCGGGAAAACACAGGCAGGCTTTTCTACCCCCTATTTTCTGGTGGAGGAGAAAAGCCTGCTCCACAATCTGGAAATTTTAAAAAGAGTACAGGAAGAGGCCGGATGTAAGATCCTTCTGGCTCAGAAGGCCTTTTCCATGTTCTATGCCTATCCCCTTATCCGGAAATACCTGGCGGGAACTACCGCCAGCGGTTTATATGAAGCCAGGCTGGGTCATGAATGTTTCGGAGGGGAGACCCATGTATTTTCGCCTGCCTACCGGGAAGAGGAGTTTGAGGAAATCTTACAGTATGCAGATGATCTGGTATTCAACTCTCCCAGACAGGTGCGCCTTTATGGAGAGCGGGCAAAAAAAGCGGGAAAATCCATAGGCCTGCGGATCAATCCCCAGTGTTCCACCCAGGAAGGCCATGCCATCTACGATCCCTGCGCGCCGGGCTCCAGATTGGGAACCACTCTGGAGAATTTTGATGAAACTCTCCTGCCTCTTCTGGACGGCCTTCATTTCCATACTCTCTGTGAACAGGGAGCGGAAGATCTGGAGATTACTCTCCGGGCCTTTGAGGAAAAGTTTGGAAAATATCTGCATCAGATGAAGTGGCTGAACCTGGGAGGGGGACACCACATTACAAAAGAAGATTATGACGTAGAGAAGCTGATCGCCATGGTAAGGCGGCTTGGGGAGACCTATGATCTGGAAGTTTACCTGGAGCCGGGAGAGGCTGTGGTCTTAAATGCAGGGCTGCTGGTTTCTTCTGTGCTGGAAGTAGTCCATAATGACATGGATATTGCTATACTGGATACTTCCGCAGCCTGCCACATGCCTGATGTACTGGAAATGCCTTACCGTCCTCCGGTGAGAAACAGTAAAGAGCCGGGAGAGAAGGCTTATACTTTCCGTCTTGCAGGACCTACCTGTCTGGCTGGAGATGTGATCGGGGATTATTCCTTTGATGAGCCTTTAAAGCCGGGAGATCAGATCATTCTGGAGGATATGGCCCTTTATACTATGGTGAAGACTAATACTTTCAATGGAATGCCTCTTCCGGATATTGTCTGGGAGAAGGCAGACGGGGAGAAAGTGCTGGTAAAGAAGTTCGGGTATGAGGACTTTAAGGGGAGGCTGTCCTGATACAGCCCTGATAATAGCTCCAGGTAAGCGTAGATACAGGTGACAGAAAGAAAGTAGAAAAAACAGCAGAGGCCGGAATATTTTTATGACATAGGTAAAACCTATAAAACACATAAGAATATATTGCTTTTCTTTATGAAATATATCTGGTATATTCTTTACAGAAAATCAGAAAAGGAGAATGACCAGAATGAAACAATTAAAAAAACAGGCCTTTGGAATCGGTTTTTGCCTGCTTATCGCAGTTCCAGCCTGGCTTTTAGGTAAATGGCTTCCGGTAGTGGGAGGGCCGGTTTTTGCCATTCTCATCGGTATGTGCCTGGCTCTTCTTTTAAAAGAGCAGCCTGCCCTGGAGCCGGGGGTAAAATATACTTCTAAGAAGATCCTCCAGTACGCCGTGATCCTTCTGGGATTCGGCATGAACCTGACAGACATACTGGAGAAAGGAAAGCAGTCGCTTCCTATTATCCTTACAACTATTACTACAGCCCTGGTGATCGCTTTTGTGATGTACAAGGTGCTGAAAATGGACAGCAAGATCTCTACTCTGGTAGGAGTGGGATCCTGTATCTGCGGAGGATCTGCCATTGCCGCTACGGCTCCGGTGATCGATGCGGACGACGAGGAGATTGCCCAGGCGATTTCCGTGATCTTTCTCTTTAACGTGATCGCAGCTTTGATCTTCCCTTCTCTGGGAGGAATCCTGGGACTGAGCAATGAAGGATTTGGCCTTTTTGCGGGAACCGCTGTAAATGACACCTCTTCTGTAACTGCGGCGGCTGCGGCGTGGGACGGCATACATGGAAGCAATACTCTGGACGCGGCAACGATCGTAAAACTGACCAGGACTCTGGCGATCATCCCCATTACTCTGGTCCTGGCTCTCTGGCAGGTTCGGAAAGCTAAGAAAGCAGGACAGGAATCCGAAGGAACCTTCCAGATAAAAAAGATCTTCCCCTTTTTTATCCCGTTCTTCATCCTGGCCTCTGTGATCACTACCGTGTTTTCTCTTCCAGGTTCTGTAACGGCGCCTATTAAAGAACTGAGCAAGTTTTTTATTATCATGGCCATGGCGGCTATTGGATTTAACACCAATCTTGTGAAACTGGTAAAAACCGGAGGAAAACCGATCTTCATGGGATTCTGCTGCTGGGTGGGAATATCCGCGGTAAGCCTTCTTATGCAGAAGGTTCTGGGAATCCTGTGACCTGTATACAAGAGGATAAAGAAGTAAAGGGGATGTCGCATTAATCAAAATTGAGAATATTCCTGAAATATGATTAATGTGACATCCCCTTTAATTTTACAAAGTCTTTTAAAAGAACGGGGACGCTATGATAAATTCTTTTTTGTATGGCTTAATTTTTCCAGATATAGAAGCAGCAGCTTCCATGCGCCCCGGCCCAGAAAAAACAGAAGGATCCCGAAGAATGCAGAACAGAAAAACTCTGCCACAGGGTTTAAGTCTATAATGCCATAAAAAACGATCTGCATATTCTGGATAAAGGGAATTTGCAGATTTAACAGATAGTCAAACATTTTTACAGCGCCCAGGACAGGTGCGGCTATTGCACATAATAGGAAGACAGGAGCAATAACTGCCAAAACAGGGATGACGATCATACCGGAAAATCCTGCAGCTGTATAGAAGGCCCATAAGATCAAAAATCTTTTCACACTGCATCTTTTTTCTTTTACCAGCAGATCTTTCAGATAAGCTTTTGCCAGATCTTTCGGATTTCCTAAACGGTCCAGGATCTGTTTGGAAGACATCTGTTCACTTTCCAATTCCAGCATTGTACTTTTAATTTCTTTTACGATATCGGCTCTTTCAGAAACCGGAAGGGGTTTCAGGTGACGGTCCACCGCAGTCAGATATTTTTCCAGGGATTGGTTCATAAGGATCCTTCTTTCAAGGCTGAGATAATATTTGATAAATGGTTCCATTCCTTTGATAAGATGTTCAGATACTGCTGTCCCTCCTCAGTTAGGGCGTAATATTTTCTTGGAGGGAGCCCTTCAGTAGAATCTCTCCAAAATGAATAAAGATACCCTTCTTTTTCAAGTCTTCTGAGCAAAGGATAGATGGTGCTTTCTGTAGAGGCGATAAAGGGATAAGCATTTAGTTCCTGAAGGATTTCGTAGCCGTAACGGGGAGTCTGTCTCAGCAAGAGAAGAACGCAGTATTCCAGGGTCCCTCGCAATATCTGAGATTTCCATTTTTCAATATTCATAATACCCTCCTTAACAAGGTATATCGTACTACACAGTATAGGCAAAGTCAATTCATTATTGCAAAGTATTTAAGGAACATGATAAAATACAGGTAAAGCATTATATTTCTTAAGTTCTTATCTATGGGACTTTTGTCCTGTCAATTTTTCTGAAAACATGTCTGAGAAATCTCAATGCTTTAAAAATCCCAGTAAACCGGCAGAGAGGTTTCTCAGGAGACGATGAAAGAGAGACCTTCTGCCCGTGTAATCTATCATAAGGAGGTCTTTCTATGGCACAAGACAAAAAAGTAACTGCAAACCGCACCTATAAATCCTCGGTATTTACTATGGTATT
>DWUY01000236.1 GCA_019120515.1 Candidatus Blautia avicola
ATGATTCCATCCGGGATAACTTTCCAAAATATGTTGTCACAATGGATGAACTTGACATGAGCCGGAATGGGATCCGGCATCGCAACATCCGGGACTTTCTGACCGCTGATGAATGGAACTAAGCTCCTGCAACGAAAAAATCCTCACAACCAGTGTATTCACACTATTTGTGAGGATTTCTTTCTCATCAAAAGATTAACGCAAAGTTTGCATTACATATTCATCTGTTTTGCAACTTCCTCAGCGAAGTTCTCTTCTTTCTTTTCGATACCTTCGCCTGTCTCGAAACGTACAAAAGATTTGATCGCGATCTTTGCGCCGTTTGCCTTAGCAACTTCTTCTACGTATTTTGCAACAGACTGTTTTCCGTCTTCTGCTTTTACATATACCTGGTCTAAGAGGCAGATCTCTTTCAGCTCTTTGTTGATACGTCCCATAACCATACCGTTGATGATCTTCTCATTAGCGTCTGGTTTTTCGTTCTTAGCAGCTACTGTAAGGATTTCTTTCTCATGATCGATGTACTCCTGAGAAACTTCGTTTCTGTTGGTGTACAGCGGTTTCAGAGCGGCAGCCTGCATAGCTACGTTCTTAGCCATTTCCTTAACAGCGTCGTTGATCACGTCTGTCTCAACGTCTACTAAAACGCCGATCTTTCCACCCATATGTGTGTAAGAAGCAACGAAACCGTTCTCTTCAGAAACTTTAGCGAATCTTCTGATCTGAAGGTTCTCGCCGATAACAGCAACCTGTCCTGCCAGAGCTTCCTGTACAGTTTTGGTTGTATCGAATTTCCATGGCTGAGCCAGGAATTCTTCGGTTGTAGCAGCGCTTGTTTCCATAGCAGCCTCGGCAACCTGAGCTACATAAGCCTGGAATTTCTCATTCTTTGCAACGAAGTCTGTCTCAGAGTTTACTTCTACAACTACTGCGCTCTTCTCATCCTCAGAAACTAAAGTCTTGCACAGACCTTCGGCAGCCACACGGCTTGCTTTTTTCTGAGCTGTTGCCAGACCTTTTTCTCTTAAGAATTCAATAGCCTTGTCCATGTCGCCGTCTGTAGCTGTAAGAGCTTTCTTACAGTCCATCATGCCGGCTCCTGTCATCTCTCTTAACTCTTTTACCATACCTGCTGTAATAGCCATCGTATATTTCCTCCTGAAAGTTACTGATTATTCTTCTGTAGTCTCTTCTGTTTCAGCTGTTTCCTCTGCAGCTTCCTCTGTGAAAAGATCTTCTGCGTCAGCAGCCTCGCCCTGATTTGCTTCGATCACTGCGTCAGCCATTTTGGAAACGATTAATTTTACAGCTCTGATAGCGTCGTCATTTCCAGGGATAACGTAGTCTAATTCCTCAGGATCACAGTTTGTATCAGCAATACCGATCAGAGTGATTCCCAGTGCGTGAGCTTCCTGTACACAGATTCTTTCTTTCTTAGGATCTACTACGAAGATTGCGTCTGGAAGTTTCTTCATTTCTTTGATACCGCCCAGGTTCTTCTGCAGTTTTGCCATTTCTTTTTTAAGTTTGATAACTTCTTTCTTAGGCAGAACGTCGAAAGTTCCGTCAGCTTCCATAGCTTCGATCTCTTTTAATCTTGCGATTCTGCTCTGGATAGTCTTGAAGTTTGTCAGCATACCGCCTAACCATCTCTCGTTAACATAGAACATACCGCATCTCTCAGCTTCTGTCTGGATAGCGTCCTGAGCCTGTTTCTTTGTACCTACAAACAGGATTGTGCCGCCGTCAGCAGCGATATCTGCTACAGCTTTGTAAGCATCGTCCACCATTCCTACAGACTTCTGCAGGTCGATGATGTAGATACCGTTTCTCTCTGTGTAGATGTATGGAGCCATTTTAGGGTTCCATCTTCTTGTCTGATGTCCGAAATGAACACCTGCTTCCAGTAACTGTTTCATTGAAATAACACTCATTTTTTTCTCTCCTTTTGGTTTTTCTTCCGCCGGCTTCATCTCCTCCGGGACTTTTTTAAGCACCGTCCATTGGAATTCACAGGCGTGATATTTTTGCAACGGCAGTATTATAGCATACCTGTTTTACCCATTGCAAGGCTTTTTTCCAGATAACCCGAAATTTCTCATCAGCCAGGACTGAAGAAGAGGCATCCAGCTCTGACATCCCTCTTCCACCGTACTTTTCGCCTGGTCAGACACACTTTCTGTAGCAAGGCTTAATCCGTGCTTTCCTTCAGGGTAAAGATGATATTCCACAGGGATCCCTTTTTCTCCCAGAGCCTGTACAAACCGGAAGGAATTCCAGAAAGGTACGGTCTCATCTGCAAAAGTATGCCAGAGGAAAGTCTTTGGTACCTGGGCGGTGACCTGGTTCTCCAGAGACATCTTTTCTTTCAGTTTCTCATAAGAATCTCCCAGCAGGTTCCGGATGCTTTCTATATGGGCGATCTTCTCATCGGAACTGATCACCGGATAGCAGAGGATCAGCCCCTGAGGCCGGAGTTCTTCTGAGGAACATCCCGCCGCCTCTGCCATATGTTCTTCCTGCCAGAAGACCCCGTAGCTGGCTGCCAGATGTCCTCCTGCGGAAAATCCCATGACCAGGATCCTATCTGTGTCAATATGCCACTGCTGCGCCCGGTCTCTTAAATATTTCACACTGAGGGCCGCTTCATGGAGCGCGGTGGGATATACAGCCGGGGCGCAGGAGTACCGGAGTACTGCCGCGTGATAGCCCATAGCTGTCATCTGAAGAGCAATGGGTTCTGCCTCTCTGTTGGAAGTCCTGGCATAAGCGCCTCCAGGGCAGATCAGTACCAAGGGCCGCTTCCACTCTGGTCCTCCGTCTAAGAAATCTTCCAGGATATATGTATCTAAATGGGTGTCTTTTGCTGAATTTTCTGTCTGTATGGATATTCTTTCACAAATCATAGCTTTTCAATCAGCAGGCCGTCCCGGTAAGCTTTCAAAAGCTCCTGGAGCTCTGCTATCCTTTCTTTAATTTTCAGTCCGTTGTCTGTCTCTGCCACGGTTTTCCTCTCGGTAGTCTTCTTGATCAGGATACTGGCGGACAGGATATCGCTTTCTTTTGTGATGGCGTCCTGCGCGGAAGTAAAAGGTTCATGGGCTGCCAGGATCATGCCCCAGGAATTATAGATCAGAGTATATCCGGCGATCCCTGTTACTTTCTGATAGGCTTTGGAAAAACCTCCGTCTATGATCAGCAGCTTGCCTCCGCATTTAATGGGGCTCTCTCCTTCTGTGTGATGCACCGGCACATGGCCGTTTACAATGTGCCTGCAGTCTCCGGTGATCCCGAACTCTTTGAAAATATTTTCCACCACCTGATCGTTTTCCAGGAAACGGTAATAGGGATTTTTCTTTTCTTCATGAGTCTCCTTTTCCGCCAGCAAACACCGTTCAAAAGTAGCCATCTTATCTTTGCCGAACAAAGGGGAGGAAGGAGCCGCCCAGATAAACCAGAGGATATCCTTGCCCTTTTCTTTTTCTTCTTTATCGATGGCGACAAAGGCCTTCCGCACATAGGTTTCCAGAATATCATATAGAGCCTTGCCCTTGTATGAACTTCCGTAAACTTCTACTTCTTTGAAGCTTCCATCCTCATTTAAAGGAACACAGCCATGATAGAGAAGGTTCCGGTTATAGATTTTATAAAGGCTGCCCTTTTTCAGAAGGAAACGCATATGTCGCTGGAGCTTTTCACTGTTTTCAAAAGCAAAGATCAGCCGTTCCATCACTTCAGCTTCCTCTGGAGACAATTCATAGGGATTTTCCGGATCAATCGTAGGAAAGTTCTTATCCTGAAGCTGGTAGGTCTTTTCTCCCAGCCGTATGGTTCCCGCCTGGTAATTGATATGTTCCAGAAGAGCCCGGTCTTCCATTTTAAATTCTTTTCTCTTTTTTACCAGCTGACCCTCCAGCTTAAACTGGATAATGGAAATAGCCTTGTACATTTTCATATTCAGGGCCTGTTCCTCGGGATTCGCATCGCTGTGTCCTTTAATCCTGAAGCAGCTGCAGGGATCGTCTTTATAGCAGATCATGGCAAAAGTGGCCAGCGGCAGAAGGTTAATGCCATATCCGTCTTCCAGGATATCCAGATTGGAATACCTTACGCAGTTCCGGATCACTGTGGCGATACAGCAGGCCTGCCCCGTGGCTGCTCCCATCCATACGATATCGTGGTTTCCCCACTGGATGTCCACAGAGTGATAATTTTCCAGCACGTCCATGATCTTATGCGGTCCCGGTCCCCGGTCGTAAATATCCCCCAGTACGTGGAGGTGGTCCACAACCAGACGCTGGATCAGTTCTGACAGATCCACGATAAACTTTTCCGCGCAGCCGATCTCGATGATCGTATGTATGATCTGCTCATAATAAGATTCTTTATCCGTGATATCTGACCGTTCAGTGATCAGTTCCTCGATCACATAGGCAAAATCCTCCGGCAGAGCCTTACGTACCTTGGACCGGGTGTATTTAGAGGCGGTATTTTTGCACACCTCTATAAGTCGATATAAGGTAATCTTATACCACTCCTCCATGTTTGGCTCCTGCTTTCTCACCAGATCCATCTTTTCCTTGGGATAATAGATCAGCGTTGCCAGAGCCCTCTGTTCCCGCTCGCTTAAGGTATGGCCGAAGACTTCTTTGATCTTTCTTCTCACAGAACCTGATCCGTTTTTCAACACATGGGAAAAGGCCTCGTACTCTCCGTGGATATCGGTCAGAAAATGCTCCGTTCCTTTTGGCAGGTTCAGGATAGCCTGAAGGTTGATGATCTCTGAGGAAGCTTTGGCAATGGTGGGGTACAGTTCTGCCAGGGTTTCCAGGTACCTGATTTTCATATTTTCCATTTTATTGCCCCCGATACTCTTTGTTCTTATCATTCTAACACAAAATCCGGTTCAAAGATACATTTCCCATGTTTTCACAAAAATATGGCCGAAAACATCTGGAAATAGTTCTGTTTACTACTCCGGATATCTTCGGCCATTATGCTGTGTACTTTTACATTCTGTCAGGTGCTTCAAAGCCCAGAAGTCCGATACAGGTTTCCAGTACTTTTCTTGTCAGGATAAGCACCTGTATCCAGGAAGTTTTCTGGTCTTCGTTCTCCTCGCTGAGGATCTTTGTTTCGTGGTAGAAACTGTTAAAAGCATTTGCCAGTTCATAAATATAAGAACAGATCTTGTGAGGCGCTTTCTCCTGGAATGCAGGCTGGATCACACAGTTCAGCTTTGCCAGGGCCATCATCAGGGCTTTTTCGCTGTCATTTGCCGCTCCCAGGATCTGACCGGACTGGAGATTTCCCCCTTCTTCTTTATATCTGTTCAGAATAGATTTGATCCGGACAATGGTATACAGGATATAAGGGCCTGTATTTCCCTCAAAAGAAGTAAATCTGTCCACATCAAAAACATAATCTTTGGAGGCCTGATTGGAAAGGTCTCCGTATTTGATCGCGGAAAGTCCCACCATCTCGGCCGTCTTATGGGCGTCGTCGCCCTTTACGCTGCGGTTCTCCACGATCTTCTTATACATTTCCTCGTTGATCTCGCTGATCAGCCGCTCCAGACGCATGACCCCGCCTTCTCTGGTCTTAAAAGGCTTGCCGTCCTTGCCGTTCATGGTTCCGAATCCTACGAAAGAAAGCTCTGTGTCCTCCGGGACCAGATGGGCCTTCTTGGCGCAGCGGAATACCTGGACAAAATGAAGCTCCTGACGCTTGTCCACTACATAGATGATCTCGTCTGGATGGTAGTCCTCCTCACGCTGTATGATGGTAGCCAGATCTGTAGTGGTATAAAGAGACGCGCCGTCGGATTTCAGGATCATACAGGGCGGGATTTCCTTTGTGTCGCTTTCTTCCTTCACATCTACAACCAGGGCTCCCTGGTCCATATAAGCGTAACCTTTCTCTTTCAGATAATCCACCAGCTTCGGAATATAAGGATCTGCGTCGGATTCGCCTTTCCACAGGTCAAAATCCACATTAAGCTTTGCGTAATTCTTCTTCAGGTCTGTGACAGATACCTTCATGATCTGATCCCATAAAGCACGGTAGCCTCTTCTTCCCTTCTGGAGTTCCAGGGTAGCTTCCAGAGCTTCATTTTTATAATCCTCGTCTTCTTTGGATTTTTTGCTGGCTGTAGGATAGATTTCTTCCAGCTCGCTGACAGTGAAAGGTGCTTCTTCCGGATACTCTCCCTGATAGTTTTCATCAAAATATACCAGGTCCGGCTGTCTCTTGGCAAGTTCTGTGATGATCAGCCCCATCTGCAGTCCCCAGTCTCCCAGATGCACATCACCGATAACTTTATGTCCCAGAAATCTTCCCATCCGCTTGATACTCTCTCCGATAATAGCAGAACGGAGATGTCCCACATGAAGAGGTTTGGCTACGTTTGGTCCGCCGTAATCGATTACAATAGTTTTTGGATTTTCTGCCTTTTCCACTGACAGGTTTTCATCTCCGGTCATCTCATTTAAGTAAGAGGCCAGGAAATTTCTGTCCAGTTTCAGATTGATAAAACCTGGGTTCACTGCCTGGGCAGACTCAAAAATATTCTTTTCCTGAAGTTTTTCCACAACGTCGTTAGCGATCATGATCGGCGCCTTATGATAAGTCTTGGCTGCCGCCATGGCGCCGTTGCACTGATATTCGCACAGATCCGGCCGGTTGGAAACCGTCACCTTTCCGAATTTTTCCTCATACCCGGAAGCCTTAAAAGCTTCCATCATTACTTCTTCTATACAACCGATAATTGTTTTCATCTTTTCTTACTACTCCACTTCCACTTTTTTCGCTGCAGCCACCGCCAAAGCTCCCTGACCGATATGACAGGACACACTTAAGGACAGAGGCGCCATGTAAACTTCCATTCCGAAATTTTTCTCCAGTTCCTTTTTCCACTCCTGGGCTTCTTCCTCATTTCCGGCGTAAGCTGCCTCCAGACACATCAGGCCTTTGTCTGTATACTCCTTGAATCTGGTTTTCAGATCTTTTTCCATAGCCTTTATCATGATCTTCTTTGCCTGTTTCTTTCCTCTGGCTTTAGAAAAAGCGTCCAGGCGTTCTCCCTGGATCTGAAGCACCGGTTTCAGATTCAGTACTGTACCCAAAGCTGCTGCCGCAGGAGTGATCCTGCCGCCCTTTTTCAGATATTTCAGAGTTTCCAGAGTGATATAAATACTGGATTCATGGGCTTCCCGTTCCAGGATCTCTTTAATCTGCGCTGCGCTTTTCCCTGCTTGTGCCAAAGCCATCGCATCCAGCACAGACTGGCGCTGAGTTACGGAAATGCGCTGGTTGTCCACCACCTGGACTCTGCCTTTAAATTCCCTGGACAGGACCATAGCTGTCTGGCAGGAATTGCTCAGACCGCTGGACATAGGAATATGCACCACTTCCTCATAATTTTGAAGCAGTGTCTCCCAAAGTTCCATCACATCTGCCGGTGAAGGCTGAGATGTGGATATGTCCGCCCCTTCTTCCAGTCTTTTGTAAAACTCTTCCTGGGTAAGGGTAATATCTTCCAAAAACAGCTGTTCATCAATATAAAAAGGCATGGCAATGACAGTAATTCCCATCTCCCTGCCCTGTGCCTGAGTGATTCCGCTGTTGCTGTCCGTCACAATAGCGATTCTCTTTTTTCCCATGATCTTCGGCTCCTTTTCCTGTTTTAGGTCACTATTTTTTATAATACCATAGTATTCCCCTTAATACAATTACTTTTCTTTTTACAAAAATAGATTTATGATAGAAAAAATAAAATCTAAGGAGGTTTTTCAATGGGTTACAAATCTCAGGCTTATGAAAATCAGGCAAAATCAATTATCAAAAATCTGGAAAAACGAAATATGAAGGGCTATTATTGCGAGACCGGAGCGAAAGCCCTGGAACTGGTAAGATCCATCCTTCCAAAAGGAGCCGTTGTCACCAATGGAGGTTCTGAAACCTTAGTAGAAACAGGGATCATGGATCTGATCCGCAGGGGCGACTACGAATACATAGACCGAAAATCAGCAAAGACCCCGGAAGAGTCCAGGGCCTTATACGGCAGGATCGTTACTGCCGATTACTTCCTTATGAGCACCAATGCCATCACTAGAGAAGGGGAGCTGATCAACGTAGACGGCGTAGGCAACCGGGTAGCCTGTCTGATAAACGGACCGGAACACGTTCTGGTCATCACCGGCATGAACAAAGTGGTCCCTGATCTGGAAGACGGCATCCGCCGGGTACGGAACATCGCCGCTCCGCCTAACAGTATCCGGGTAGGGTCTAAGACTCCCTGCTCTGTCACCGGTTTCTGTGCCGACTGCCAGAGCGAAGATTGTATCTGCTGCCAGACCGTGATCACCCGCAGGTCCATGAAGCCGGGACGGATCACCGTGATACTGGTAGGAGAAGAATACGGATTTTAATCCATCCTGCGGGCTCACAAAATCCTACCCGCATTCGAAATCCGCCCTGTCGGGCTCCTTTCTCATGCGGGGCGGGCCTCACATCCTTCTCAGGGCTTCGATGGGGCTTAGGTTGGCGGCTTTTATGGAGGGGAGCAGGCCGAAGACCAGGCCGATGACGGTGGAGAATGCTACGGCGGCTGCGGCTGCCGGGATGCTGATCACCATGGGCATGGAGGACATCCTGGCGATGACCGCTGCAAGGAGGATTCCTGCGAAGACTCCCAGGATACCGCCTATGCTGGTAAGGACTGCGGCCTCTGTAAGGAACTGGCCCAGGATCCTTCTTTTATTGGCGCCGATGGCTTTTTTCAGACCGATCTCTCCTGTACGCTCTGTTACGGATACCAGCATAATGTTCATTACACCGATGCCTCCTACCAGGAGGGAAATACTGGCGATCCATAACAGCTGCCGGTTGGTGCTTTCACTGATCTGCTGAAGCCCTTTGGCCTTTTCCATCATATCTTTTGCCTTATATTCCATTGTATCATTTGTTGAATTGATCTTGCTGTTCAGGATCTCTGCGGTTTTCTTTCCTGCTGAACTCATAGCCTCCGGAGAAACTGCCTTTACCGACACCTGCTGGGGCTCATCATACTGGTATACCACCGGCCATACTGCGCTGGGCATGAGTACCATTCCACCGCTTCCTGTATTATAGTAGGTATAGTATTCTTCCCTGCTGTTGATCACCGGCTGATACTCTTCTGTCTTTTTTATCACTCCTACAACGGTAAAAGGTTCTCCCTTTATTTCTAAAGTCTTCCCGATTTCCTGACCTTTTTCGAAGAAATTTGCCGCTGCTGTCTCATCTAAAAGGACCAGCTTCTTTGAAGCCTTATAATCGCCTTCGGAAAAACCCCGTCCTCTTATAAGCTGATATCCGCAGGTATCCAGATAGTCCTCATCGATCCCCAAGACCATTCCTCCATCCAGACTTTTGTCCTGATAGAAAATACTGTCCGCATACTGTCTCATCAGATATAGAGTTGCCGCCTCTACTTCTTCAAGATCCAGGATCTCTTCCTTCTGTTCCTGGCTGATCACAGGGACCCCCTGGGGGAGTCCTTCATATTCCATCTGATATTCTCCCCCATTTCCGTAAAGGGTGACCTCGATAACATTATCCCCTTCGCCGATAAGATTTTTCTTGATCTGCTCATTGGTACCCTCGATCGTGGACACAATGGAGATCAGCGCCGCGATACCAATGATGATTCCCAGCATAGTCAGAAAAGAACGCATTTTATGAGCCCAGATCCCCTGGAAAGATAATCTTATATTCTCAATCATATTCCCTTCCTCCTAATACATGCTGTAAAGTTCTTCAATAGAAGCCTCACGGACTCCGGCTCCCTCCCGGACATTCTTGCCGTAGGGAAAAGCCAGTTTATCCTCAAGGGTAATTCCTTCTTTGATCTCCACTGTAGAGCCGTAAAAAGTTCTTCCTGTAGTTACTTTCTGCTTTTTCAGCCTCTGATCTTCTCCTTCTTTATACACAAACTCTTCGCCGTTCTGGGTCCGGATATATTCTCTGCTGATAAAGATACCTGTAATTTCTCCTCCTTCTGCCGGCATGTCCACAGAAACCATCTCATTTGCCTTAAAGCCTTCGCCATCCTGGATCACCGCTGTAAAAGGATAATAAGACTGCTCCTGCATACCGCTGGAATAGCCTTCCTGAGGATAAGGAGAAACTTCCGTGATCTCTGCCTGGAATCCTATCTGGGATTCATAAGCCATGCCTGTCACTATCTGACCCGGTTTCACACTGTCCAGCTGATATTCCCCTACCATTCCCTGGATATAGGCTCCTGCGGCACTTTCCACTACAATAAACGGCTCTCCGTCTACCTCGCCTTTGGCAGGGTCCCCGACCTTTTTCACAGTACCGTCCAGGGTACTCCTTACCACTTCCCCTGCAAGCTGCTGTTCTACTTTTTTGATCTTCAGATCCGCCTCTTTTATATCCAGGTCCATATCAGAGATTTCTTTTTGTTTTTCACTTATGGCTTTCTCCAGTTCTTCCTTAGAATAGCCCTGGATAATATCTTCCTCAGGGATAAATTCTATAAAATCTTCCGGTATATCCATCCATTCTTCGTCTTCGGGGATCTCCTCTTCAGGCGGAGGGAGTACGTCCCACTGGTCATACCCCAGATATGTACGGAACCATACCTCCGGCTGTACAGGTTCAGCAACGGTATTTCCGTCCAGGAGCATAGCCGCCAGCAAAACTCCATCCTCTTTATCTTCAGCCCTTACTTCCAGCAGACAGTATACCGGAGTCTGGCTTAGGGTTCCCGTATCATCAAATCCTCCCGCCCAGTTTAAAAAAGCTCCCTGTATCAATACATTCTTTGTGCAGAGGAATCGATAAGGATCCTCCTTGGTTCCGGTTCCCATAAAAGGAACGGCGTTTTCAAAGACGCCCTGGCCTTCTGTGTGTTCTCCCAGATCAAGGGAAATATCCTTATACAGCCGCGGATAAACCCCGGAAGGTCTTGGGGACTGCGGCATCTCTTCTTCTGGCTGCTGAGACGTCCCCGGATCTGTAGGATCCTCTGGTTGCTCTGATCCTTCCGGATCTGACGGTCCTTCTGGGTCCGCAGGAATTTCCGGATCTTCTGTTTCCGGGTTCTCCGGTTCTGCCGGTTCCTCTGGCTCAGAAACTTCTCCGGATCCCGCAGGAACTTCATATTCCGGAGGAGTTTCCGATCCCGGCGTACTCTCTGTTTCTCCGGTCCCGTTTTCTTCCACGGGATTTTCCGGTCCTGGGGGAATTTCGCCTTCCCCGCTTTCTCCGGACGGCTGATCCTGGCTCTGCTCTGCCGCCGTCCGGACTGCCGCCGGATCGGCTTCCTGGATCCTGCCTAAAAATTCTACCTGATACTCTTCTGTCCGGGATACTGCCTGGGCCTTATCCTTTTTCAGTTTTTCCAGTTCCTGTTCCAGTCCCTTTTTCTTTACCTCCAGCTGCTGCCGGGTCAGCTTCTCCATCTCAAGGTCGATATTCACCAGGGTCATATCATAAGAAAGCAGAGGATCCCCTTTCTTCACCTCCTGACCCTCCTGGACATGCACTGCAGACACGATCTGCTTATCCTGGAGATGAACCTCCTGGGAAACCTGAGAAGCTATAGTCCCGTCCAGACTGGTGCCGTTTTGCCAGATACTCTGGGAAAGATCCGATACCGGATAGACGTCTACCTGGGAACTCCTGAGATTTTGTCCAAGATACCAGGCTCCTATTCCCAGCACTCCAATACTGGCCGCTGTGATCACAATCGTCTTTTTCTTTATCTTCATATCTTTCCCCCTATAATTCCGGCGAACTGTTTTCCCCTTCTGCAGGCTCCTGGGGTATTGCCTCCTGAGACGTCTCTTCCTCCGTTATGTCCGGGGTTCCTTCCGGCATATCCCCGGTCTCCTCCGGCAATGCTTCTTCCGATATGTCTCCGTCTAAGGGAATCTCTTCTCCGGAAGATTCTTCCATATCCCCTGCATAAGCCTGTGCCGGATCATGGGTGGTCTTCATCCCTTCCTCCAGAAAGTCCTGCGGATAGGCCACATAATCTCCGCTGTCTACTCCGTCCTCGATCTTATACTGCATCATCTCCTGATCATAGGTTCCAAGAACCACTGTTCTCTTTTCCAGGACTCCGTCCTTTTCCACCCATACATACGGTTTCTTGTTCAGGTCCGCGATGAAAGCTTCATTCAGCCACACGCCAGGTTCTCTCTGAGACAGTCCCGTATCATGTTCTATATAGACATGCTGACCCAGCAAAAGTCCCTGGGAAGACTCCAGATCTACATAAAAAGGATAAGAAGTGGATGTGGTCTGACCGCTGTCTTCGGTTCCCATGGAATAATACATACTGCTGGTATTATTCTGAGGGTTCTTTGTATCCACTGCTGAATAGGTTCCCGTCCATACCTGGTCTTCATCTACTCTGGAACGCACCACCGCCGGGCTTCCCTCTGTGATCTCTCCGATATTCTGCTCATTGACCCGCCCTTTGACCCTGTATTCTCCTGTTGCCAGAATCGTAATAAAGGCCTGGCTGGAAGGATCTCCATACATATTCGATCCTTCCTGATCCTGATTCTGAACAGACTTTACCACACCTTTCATCTCACTGGTAACGGTAGAATTGTCGATCTGGCTCTGGATCCGGTTGATCTCTACTTCTTTGGCTTTTCTGTCATATTCGCTCTTCTTCAGATCCATCTGGGCGCTCTGGATCTGTGTGGTATAGGAAAACTGCTCTTCTTCAGGCGCATCCTTTTTTTCTTTTTCCAGCTGCTGGATCTGCGCCTGGAGATTCGTCATCTCCCCTGCAGCCCTTTCCAGGTCCAGCTGCGCCTGCTGGATATCCATTTCCAGGGAGGCGGTATCATATGTAAAAAGAGGTGTTCCGACCTCCACATCATCTCCGGCCTTTACCAGCACCTCTTTGATCTCCCTCTCTGAATCTTTCTGGATCTCCAGTGTTTTCTGGGATTCCACCACTCCTGCCAGCCGCTGGGTTCCTGACACATCATTCATGGATGACACGCTCATTACATAGGCCAGCTCTTCTGTATGCTTTCCTCCGGAATCCCGGATAAAAAAAATCCCGGCCGCCAGCCCTCCTATACAGACTGCTCCACAGACTCCACCGATAATCTTATACTTTTTGTCCATATAAACCTCTTTTCTTTTTTCAAAGTTTCTGAATTGTTCCTGATATTTCAGTGCAATATCCTGCCGCTCCCTTTTATCTTTCTACTTTTTCTCAGTATATCAGAAAACTCCTCCTGTGTCCTGAAATATTTATTAAATTTTAAAGTAATTTTTTAAGAATTTCTTTCGGATATATATAAACAATAAAATATGTCGAAAAATACAGAACTTTGTCTATAAACGGCGAAATAGGATTTTTTTCGTTGAAAATAGAGTTAATTTGTTGGTTCTTTGGTATGCTGTATGCAGCCTGAGAAAGGAGTGTTTCTATGAAGAAAACCGAATCCTTAATTCGCCGTCTTGGTATCTGCTCCGTATACCGTGGTTACTATTATCTTGTCTATGCTGTAGAACTGGTCCTCAGTGATGAAGAGTATCTCCTTTACATGACCAAACGGCTCTATCCTGACATCGGGAAACACTTCCACACATCTGCCTCTAATGTAGAACGGTCCATCCGTACTATTGTTACGATCTGCTGGAATGAGGGAAACCGGGAACTGCTGGATCACATTGCCGGATACCGGCTTCTCCGCAAACCTACTACAGGAGAGTTCATATCGATCCTGGCCTTTCATCTGAAGGTACAGAGCTGATTAAGGCCGGCTATCTGGCGGTTGCATGTTCTTTCCATCTCTGTTAAAATGAGGAAGGGTTATGAATATTTTCTGCCCGGGATGAGGCGGATTTTTGTTTTTCCGCTTACAGCCTCATCCGATTCTAGAGATTATAACAGGAGAAAAAACATGCATTTAAAAAAGACGAAGATTCTGCTGGGGATCATAATATCCGGGATCTGTCTTCTGAACGGATGTACCTCAAAAAGTGAACGTTCTGCCAGAGAAGCCGTAATCCAGGATCTGGAGAAACTGCAAAGTTCTGACAGTGAAACCATACAAAACACCATAGACACCCAGCAGCTCCTCTCCTCATCCCAGTATACGGAGGAAACCGCAGAAGAACTCGGCGATATCTACTCCCTGTTTTATAAAGACTTCTCTTTCAAGGTAAAAAAAGTAATTGTAGATGATGATAAAGGCACAGGTAAAGCAGTGACCAGCCTTAGTACGATCGATGCCCGCAGCCTGGCAAAAGACTATGTCCTGTCTCTGCTGCAAAAGCAGGTAGAGTTAGAAGCTGATCCCGAAGAAGTAAAATTTTCACTTAATGATTCCTGCATCCTGCTGAAGGAACTGCTGGAAGAAAATGATTACGGCACAGAAACTTCTGAAACAGAGATTTCCCTGAAAAAGGATGGAGATTCATGGCAAGTGATCCATACCTCGGATCTGGACAGTCTTCTCACCGGAGATTTTGCTTCTTATATGTCTGATTCCCGTTTCCTGTCTCCGTCTGAGATCGTAGATGCCCATTTTAAAACCATTAAAAGCTTTGACAGCCAGCAGTTGACCACCTATCTGTCCCTTGACCAGCTTGTTTCCACAGATGATTCCTATAATCATTCCCTGGCGGAGGCTATCGGCGAACAGATCCAAAGGTCTTTTGACTATGAGATCACAGGGGAAGATCAGAAGGACAATCAGGGAGATGTTCAGGTTTCTATTACCAGTCCCGATTTTGAAAGTATCCTGTCCTCCTATAAGCAACAGCTTACTCAATGGCTGAAAACCTCAGAGTCCCTTTCCCAGGGCGCTCAGGGAAGACGTGAAAAGGAGCGGGACCTGTTACTCTCCTGTATCGATGATAATAAAAACACAATTTCCAAAGATATTACCATTTATCTTTATAATGACGGGATCAACTGGAAGATCCAGATGGATTCTGATATCGCTGAAGCTGTTTTTGGGGATATCCCCTCAGCTATTGATTCCATATCCCAGGATATAGAATGAAAATGATCCTACGATAAAAGGGAACTGCCGCAAATGAGCAGTTCCCTTTCTTTTACTTTGCTATCTTATTCTTCCGGCGCCTCTTTCGCCACTACCGCGATCCCCAGCTCTTCAAGCTGTTTTGGATCTACCACATCGGGAGCCTCTGACATGAGACAGGAGGCATCTTTTACCTTCGGGAAGGCGATCACATCCCGGATAGAATCCTCTTTTGCCATGAGCATGACCAGACGGTCCAGACCATAGGCCAGTCCTGCGTGAGGCGGAACACCGTATTTAAAGGCGTCCAGAAGGAATCCGAAACGTTTGTAGGCCTCTTCTTTTGTAAATCCGAGGACCTCAAACATTTTTTCCTGGATATCATCCTGGAAGATACGGACAGAACCGCCGCCGATCTCATTTCCGTTAAGGACGATATCATAAGCTTTTGCCCGGACTCTTCCCGGATCAGAATCAATATACTGTAAATCTTCCTCCATAGGCATGGTGAAAGGATGATGCATAGCCACAAAACGGTTTTCTTCTTCTGACCACTCCAGAAGAGGGAATTCTGTGATCCATACAAACTTGAATTCGTTCTTGTCCAGAAGTTCCATCTGTTTTGCCAGTTCCAGACGAAGGGCTCCCAGCACATCCCAGACCAGTTTGGTCTTGTCTGCCGCAAAGAGGAGAAGGTCTCCGTTTTCTCCATTCATAGCCTGGATAAGGGCGGTCATTTCCTCTTCCTTCATGAATTTTGCAAAGGAAGATTTCACTGTGCCGTCCTGGCCGATAGCAATATAAGCCAGTCCTTTTGCACCATATCCTTTTGCGAATTCTACCAGCTTGTCGATCTTCTTTCTTGGCATAGCTCCCTGTCCCTTGGCATTAATACCGCGAACGCTTCCGCCATTTTCCAGAGCGCCTTTAAACACAGCAAAATCACAGTCTTTCACTACGTCGGATACATCAGTAAGCTCCATGCCGAAGCGGATATCCGGTTTGTCGGAACCAAAGCGGTCCATAGCTTCCTGCCAGGTCATTCTCTGGATCGGAAGGGAAACCTCCACACCCAGAACTTCCTTAAAGAGGAATGCCAGCATCCTTTCATTTACATCGATCACATCATCCACGTCTACAAAAGACATCTCCATATCGATCTGTGTAAATTCCGGCTGACGGTCTGCTCTTAAGTCCTCGTCCCTGTAACATCTTGCCAGCTGGAAGTACCGGTCATAGCCGGAACACATGAGAAGCTGTTTAAAGATCTGGGGAGACTGGGGAAGAGCATAGAAGCTTCCCGGGTGTACACGGCTGGGTACCAGATAGTCTCTGGCTCCCTCAGGAGTACTTTTGATAAGAGTTGGCGTCTCGATCTCCAGAAAACCTTCCTCTGCCAGGAACTGGCGCACCAAAGTAGATACTCTGGAACGAAGGATCATGTTTCTCTGAAGATCCGGTCTTCTCAGATCCAGATAACGGTATTTTAATCTTACTTCTTCTCTGGTCTTGCTGTTTTCCTCAATAGGGAAAGGCGGAGTCTGGGCTTCTGAGAGGATCCTCAGCTCTCTGGCCCGCACCTCGATCTCTCCGGTAGCCAGATTTGGGTTCACCGCGCCGGAGCGGGCCTCTACCCGTCCCACGACAGCGATGACAAATTCGCTTCTCAGCTTTCCTGCCTTTTCAAATACTTCCTGGTCGATCTCTCCATTTTCAAAGATCACCTGCATGATACCCGAACGGTCTCTTAAATCCACAAAAACGATCCCGCCCTTATTTCTGCTTTTCTGCACCCAGCCCATAAGGGTAACGGTGCTGCCAATATCTGCTTTTGTCACTTCCGCGCATCTGTGGCTTCTTTTCAGCCCCTTCATTGATTCTGCCATGACATAAATCTCCTTCTTTGTTCCTTTTAGTCGTTATATACTTCTTCGATCACGCTGTAGCCTTCACCGGCAAGCTGCTCTTTCTGGAATTTTTTGTTTTTCTTAGCGTATACGATATTTACGCTCTGTCCCTCCTGACGCTCTATCGCGGCTTTCTTCATAACCTCCAGAAGTTTCTCCTGGGAAAGTTTCTTATCCAGAAGGTAAGCTTTCTTTTCTTTTGTGCCAGGAACTTTAAATCCTTTCTCCATAAGGAGCATGACGATACGCTCAAAACCGATAGAAAATCCTGTGGCAGGTGTAGGGGTTCCTGTAAATTTGCCGATCATCTCGTCATAGCGGCCGCCTCCTCCTACGCTTCCGGAAAATCCATCAATGGAAATCTCAAAAATAGGACCTGTATAATAGGACATACCTCTTACTAAAGTAGGATCAAATTCCAGAGTAAAGTTGGCGGTTTTTGCCTCCATGACACACTGGATAATTGTGGTCAGGTCATCTGCCACCTTAGGATCCAGGAAGCCTTCCAGTTTTTCCTTGCAGTATTTTACTCCGTCTATGCCGGAGCCCATAGTCTTAAAGAGGTCCAGATATTTCTCTACGCTCTCTTTTGCAAATCCGGCTTCTTCCAGTTCTGCCGCTACGCCTTCCATGCCGATCTTGTCCATCTTATCCAGGATGATAAATACCTGGGTAAAGGAGTCTTCCGGGAAACCGCTGTAGGCAGCCATAGCTTTCAGGATCCTTCTGTCGTTGATGCGGATGGTAAAGCTGTCAAAATCCAGTTTTCCAACCAGAGTAGAGGTTGCCAGGATCACATCGATCTCCGCCAGGAAAGTAGGATCTCCCAGGATATCAATATCGCACTGCATAAACTGGCGGAAACGGCCTCTCTGGGGACGGTCTGCACGGAATACATTTCCGATATGGAGAGCCTTGAAAGGCTGAGGCAGCTCATTGGCATTGTTGGAATAGAAACGGCACAGAGGCACGGTAAGGTCATAGCGGAGTCCGCTGTCCACCAGATCGTCCTGGGATTTTGCCTCTTCGATCTTTAATTTTTCTCCTCTTTTCAGGATACGGAAAATAAGTTTTTCATTGTCTCCTCCCTGTTTGCTGGTCAGATTCTCAATGTGTTCTACGCAGGGAGCTTCCATGGAAGTAAATCCAAACTGTTTGTAAGTATCCTTGATCAGCCCGATCACATAGTCGCGGATCTCCATTTCCTTAGGCAGGATATCCTTCATGCCTGTCACTGGTTTTTTCTTTAACTGCATTGTTCTGTTCTCCTCTCTTTTTCCTGGTCTCCCATATGGACCACTTTCATAAATGCAAGAAATACCTGCATATCAAAATTTTTGATTTCCTCTATCATCAGCCGTATGGCTGTCTCCGGATCAAAAGCCGCCCGGTAGGATCTTTTCTCCGTAAGAGCCGCATAGGTGTCGCAGACTCTCAGGATCCGGCTTCCCAGAGGAATCTCCTCTCCCTGGAGATTCTGGGGATAACCGCTTCCATCATAATTTTCATGATGATAATAGATACTTTCCAGCACAAAACTGGAATATCCCCGGTTCACAAGGGCCTCACATCCCAGTTGAGGGTGCCGGCGGACATATTTGATCTCCTCGACTACCAGAGGATTCTCTTTGCCGGACACATATCTGGAAAGCCGCAGTTTTCCGATATCGTGAAGGACTCCCGCAAGGGCCAGCTCATAGCACTGATCCTTTGGCAGGCCCATGACCTCGCCTACCTGGTAAGCCAGATTGCTCACTGCAATGCCATGGTTGATCACCGATATCAGATCATAGTCGATCATCTTCAAATTTCTTTCAGCCATGTGTCAATCCCGACCTTTTTCCGTTGAATCATCTCGTCAATGCGGTTTATGTAATTGGTCACGTCCTTTACATTTTCCGCTCGTTCTATCCGTTCTCCGTTCTGGAAGACAAATTTGGTGGAGGCTCCGGCTCCCGCCGCCATGATAGATTGTTTCTCCTCCATCATTAGTATATTGTAAATTCCCGCTTTGTCAACTTTTGCAAAGCCGGTATTTTCCAGATTTCCGCACATATTTTTCTGGCGGTAGAGATAATAAGGCCCCATTCCCATCTCATAGGCATATTTCATGGCCATATCCATGATCTCCTGATTATTCTCAAAAGTCATTTCCTGATACTGGTCACGGAAAATGTTCAGTCTGGCCGCCCGTTTCACAGCAAGGGAATGGACGGTAAGACTGTCAGGAGCCAGCTTTTTCACCTCTTCCAGAGTATGTTCCACATCTGCCTTATGTTCTCCCGGAAGACCTACGATCAGGTCCATGTTGATATTGTCAAATCCACAGTCCCGGGCCAGTTCAAAGGCTCTGACTGTATCCTCTACCGTATGTCTTCTTCCAATGATCTCCAGGGTCTTCTGGTTCATAGTCTGGGGATTGACAGAGATCCTGGTCACAGGGAATTCCCGGATAGCCATAAGTTTTTCTCTGGTGATACTGTCCGGTCTGCCTGCCTCGATGGTATATTCTGAAACGTCCTTTACCGGAAAACACTCCTGGATATGGCCGAGAAGCCGCCGAAGCTGGTCCGGCTCCAGGGTCGTGGGGGTTCCCCCTCCGATATAAATGGTATTTAACGGCCTGTCCTTCATGGCCTGGGAAATAAAATCCAGCTCTTTCAGTAATGCGGTAAGGTAATCCTCTACCCGATCCCTCCATTTATCCAGAGGAGAGGAACTGAAAGAACAATATAAGCAGATACTGGGGCAGAAGGGAATTCCCACATAAAGACTGTATCCCTTCTCATAATCTATATCCTTCAGGATATCCCGTTCTCTGTTGGCAATGGCTATAGCCAGAGCCGTCTTTTCATTGCTGGTAAAATAAGTTTTCCGCATAAAGTCTGCCGCCTGAGCGTTGGTCATACCTTCTTCGATCAGTCCCATAGCGATCTTGACAGGACGGATCCCGGTAAGATCCCCCCAGGGAAGGGTCTGTCCCGTCTCCTGCACCAGCAGTTTATACAGGATCTGCTTCAGTGTGTTTTTTCTCTTTTTCCGGTCTTCATTCTCATCATAAGGGGCGGAATCTTCCAGGTTCCTTTCCCTGGTATGAACGCCGATCACTACCCGGTCCCCATAAGAAATGGAAACCAGTTTTTCATAGTCTTCCGGTTTCTTTTCTTCCCAGGCGCCATACATCTCAACATCTTCTTTGGGATAAAAGGCTTTTACCAGGGTATACGCATCATATTCAAACTCTTTTTTATTAAAAGAAATTCCTATCATTTCCTACTGTCTCTTCTCATCTTTTCTTGTTATAAGTATGGATTATGAGCCTTCTCAAAAGCAGCGTCTGTCTCTTCTCCATGCCCTGGATAGATCTGAGTATCTTCCGGCAGGAGTGCAAAAAGCCGGTGAAGACTGTCTCTCATCTGACTCATGCTGCCTGTAGGCAGATCTGTCCTCCCGCAGGATCCGCAGAAAACCGTATCTCCCGACATGCAGACTCTTTCTTCTTTCAGCCAGTAACAGCAGGATCCTGAGGTATGTCCGGGAGTATGAAGTGCTGTGACAGAAAAGCCGGCCAGAAACTCCTCCTGTCCGTCTTCCAGCCAATGATCTGCTTTCACAGTATAAGGCTGCCCTGACCATGCTCCGGAAAGATTCCACATAGGATCCGCCATCAGCTTTTCCTCCTCTTTCGGAGCATAAACAGGGATCTTATAATGATCCCGCAGCTCATTAACCGCACAGATATGGTCGTAATGTCCATGGGTCAGAAGGATCCCCACCGGTCTGCCTTCCAGTTTTGCAAGGGCGGCTTGGATCCGTTCCGCCTGGGCTCCCGGATCCACGATAAGGATCTCGGCCGTTTCTTTATTCTTCAGAAAATAGCAGTTGGTCTGTACCGGACCAACTACGATTCCCCGCAATATCAGATTTTTCATTTTTCTTTATCTCCCTTATCCTGCATTCCGCTCGATATCTTTGACACTTTCGATCTGGCGGATCTTTTCGATAATTCCATTTAATTCTTCCTTGCTGGCTACTTCAAAAGAGATATTGATGGTAGCCATTCCCTGCTTGCTGGTCCTTGTGTTCAAGGCAGAAATATCGATTTTTCTCTCGGTAAAGATCTTGGAAATATCTACGATCAGGCCGGTACGGTTGTAAGCATATACATTCAATTCTGCCATATACCGCTCACCCGCTGTATTCTCCGGCGCCTGCCACTCAGCGTCAATGAGACGGTGACGGTCTTCCTCGGACATGTTGATCACATTGATACAGTCTGTCCGGTGGATGGTCACTCCTCTTCCCCGGGTAACGTATCCTACGATCTCATCTCCGGGAATAG
The DNA here is from genome assembly GCA_019120515.1 of Candidatus Blautia avicola. Classification (GTDB taxonomy): domain Bacteria; phylum Bacillota; class Clostridia; order Lachnospirales; family Lachnospiraceae; genus Blautia; species Blautia avicola. The sequence goes on from DWUY01000236.1 coordinate 21,282, forward strand.
GATTGCAGCATTTGGAGAACCGCACTGCTACGTCATGGATCCCCTTGACTACAATACCTCCCTTAACCTTGCCGATATGGAGCTTTTCTTTGTTATCTGCGGCAGCTTCCAGGACTTTCTCGTCTGTCAGTTCTGCCTTATGGTCTTTGTTATAAGCTTCCTGGAGCTTGTTGATCACCTGTCCTTCCTTCAGGCCTCCATGGCCCAGAGCCGCCAGAACAGAATCCCAGTCCCGGAAACCATATTTTTTCATAACTGCTTCCTGATATTTGGGCTTCAGGATATTGCCCAGGGTAATTCCTTTTACTTTTGCATACTGGACCAGCATATCCTTACCCTTCAGGATATTGTCCTCTTTTAATTCCTGTTTGAACCACTGGTTGATCTTGTTTTTGGCCTGGGTGCTCTTTACCACTTTCAGCCAGTCACGGCTGGGGCCTTTGGAGTTCTGGGAAGTAATGATCTCTACCTGATCTCCGTTTTTGATCACATATTCGATAGGTACAAGTTTTCCGTTTACTCTGGCTCCTACCATCTTATTTCCTACTGCACTATGTACATTATAGGCGAAATCAATGGGAGTAGAACCGTTTGGCAGGGTTTTTACATCTCCTGCAGGAGTAAAGCAATATACGCTTTCTGAAAACAGGTCCAGATCGCTTTTTAACAGACTCAGGAATTCTTTATTGTCAGACATGTCTCTCTGCCATTCCAAGATCTGACGGAGCCAGTTCATTTTTTCCTCCTCTGACTGAGAAACCGTTGCTTTTCCGTTATTATTGGATACTTCTTTATATTTCCAGTGAGCGGCAATACCGTATTCTGCCGTCCGGTGCATTTCAAATGTACGGATCTGGATTTCAAACGGCTGACCGTTCGGGCCGATCAGCGTAGTGTGCAAAGACTGATACATGTTCGGCTTCGGCATGGCAATGTAGTCCTTGAAACGTCCGGGGATCGGCTTATACATCTCGTGTATGATCCCCAGGGCCGCATAACAGTCTTTCACCGTATCCACAATGATCCGTACCGCAAACAGATCGTAGATCTGATCCAGGGTCTTATCCTGATTTACCATTTTTTTATAAATACTGAAAAAATGTTTGATCCTGCCGTCGATCTGGGCATGGATCCCGGCGTTGTCGATATGCTGCCGGACCTCTCCCACGATCTGATCGATAAAGGCCTGGCGTTCGCTCCTTTTCAGATTGATCTTTTCCACCAGATCATAATAGACCTCAGGTTTCAGATATTTCAGCGAAAGATCATCCAGCTCGATCTTTACCTTGGAAATACCCAGCCTCTGAGCAATGGGGGCGTAGATATCCATGGTCTCTCTGGCTTTTTCCTTCTGTTTGGCAGGAGGCATATATTTCAGGGTCCGCATATTGTGGAGCCGGTCCGCCAGTTTGATGAGGATGACCCGGATATCCTTGGCCATAGCCAGGAACATCTTTCTTAGATTCTCCGCCTGGACTTCTACCTTATCTGCTGAATAACTTAACTGGCCCAGCTTAGTGACCCCGTCTACCAGAAGTTCCACCTCATCCCCGAATTCCTGCCGGATCTCCTCGGATGTCATCACTGTATCTTCTACCACATCATGGAGAAGACCTGCCACAATAGTTTCTTTATCCAGTTCCAGGTCTGCCAGGATAATGGCAACGCACAGAGGATGTATGATATAGGGTTCTCCTGATTTTCTCACCTGACCCTTATGGGCGTTATTGGCGATATTGAACGCTTTTTCGATCATGGTGATATCCGTGGAAGGATGATATTTTTTCACGCTGGATATCAGTTCATCATACAAAACTTCCGGACTTGTAAAGTCTTCCATTGCTTTCACGCTGGCATCTGCCTTTTTGATCTTCTCTATTTCATCTTTCTGAAGTGTCGATTCTCTTTTTTCTTCCATATGATCCTCACCTGATTTCTATTTGCCTTCATAACGGATTACAGATGCCACGTCATATCCTGCCAGTCTATCCCTTCCTTTCAGTCCTGCAAGTTCCATGAGGAAAATCATCTTCACCACTTTTCCTCCAAGCTTTTCTATCATTTTCGCGGCAGCTTCCACAGTACCGCCGGTAGCGATCAGATCGTCGATGATCACTACTTTCTGTCCCGGCTTCACAGAGTCCTTGTGGATCTCCAGGACCGCGCTTCCATATTCCAGATCATAGCTCTGTTCAATGGTCTCTCTTGGAAGTTTGCCTTTTTTACGGATCAATACCAGGGGCTTATGTAAATTGTATGCGATAGGCGCTCCAAAAATAAATCCTCTGGATTCCGCTGCAGCGATCACATCTACATCCACTCCATCCAGAAGTTTCTGAAGAGAATCTACTGCCAGTTTAAATCCCTCCTCATCCTGAAGAACGCTGGTCACGTCCCGGAAAATAATTCCCTTCTCCGGAAAGTCGGGAATGCTGATGATATAATCTTCAATATTTTTCTTTTCACAACTGCCCATCTTATCTCCATCCTTTTTATATCGAATAATGTCTTTTATCAAATTAATATGTAGATTTTAGTATAACATCTTTTTATCTCATACGCAAATTTTTTATCGGATATTCTGTATGACCATTTCTATACTGTCTCTTCCCATATAGGAATTAATGGAAGGATAATAGATCATATCCCATTTTTCTTTTTCCTGAAGCCGGCTGGCGAATGCATCTCCATCTCCGAACCAGATCCCCTCTGCCCGGAATCCGTGATCATCTGTCAGATTCATCTTCACTACGTTCCGGTTTTTCCCAAGGACCCGGAAATTCAGCACTTTCATATCTTTCTGGGCAAAGACCGGTTTTGTATTTCCTTTTCCGAAAGGTTCCAGAAGGGAAAGCTGGCGGATCAGAGGAATGGTTACATAGGACATCGGCATAGGCACGTCAATGACGATCTTTTCTGTCATGTCATCCTGGGTCAGCGTGCAGTTTTCATTCAGTTTTCTTCGGAAAGTCTCCACATTTTCCTCAGGGAGCGAAAGCCCTGCCGCCATAGGATGTCCCCCGAATTTCGTAAGAAGCTCCTTACATTTCACCAGTTCCTGGAACATATGATAAGCCTCTATGGAACGGCCGGAGCCTTTTACCCCTTCCTCTCCTTTTGTCAGCACGAACACCGGCCGGACATACCGTTCCCGCACCCGGCCGGCAATGATCCCTGCCAGACTTTCGTGACAATCCGGAAGATAGATGACCAGCACCCGGTCATTTTTCAGATCTGTATGTTCCACCATCTCTACAGCTTCCTCCACCCCTTTTGCCGTCATATCCTTTCTGCTGTCATTTAAATCCTTCAGGTCCTGGGCCAGGGTGGCCGCCTCACTGGGATCTTCCGCCAGAAGGAGCTTTAAAGCTCTCTTGGCTGTGCTCAGCCTTCCGCTGGCATTCATACAGGGACCGATAACAAACCCGATATGATAGGCTGAAATTTCCCTGTTTTCCAGATTATTGACACGGATCAGCGCTTTTAATCCTTCGTTTTCCGGATTCTGCAGTCTTCTCAGTCCGTCTTTTACCAGAATGCGGTTCTCATCTTTCAGGTCCATCACATCTCCTACTGTGGCGATAGCCGCAAAGGGGATCAACTCCTCCGTTTCTTTTCCCGGTATTCCCAGCTTCTCATAAAGCCCCTGGATCACCTTAAAAGCCACCATGGCCCCGCAGATCCCTTTGAAAGGATAGGGACAGCCCGGCTGTTTGGGATTTACAACTGCATCTGCCGGAGGGAGGATACTGCAGATCGTTCCGTCCTCCTCTTCTTCGTAAGGCACCTCATGATGATCTGTCACCAGCACCGTCATTCCCAATTCCTTTGCATAACGGATCTGCTCTCCTGCGCTGATCCCGTTATCGCAGGTAATGATCGTATCGATCCCCGCCTCCGCAGCCAGATCGATCAGTTCCCGGCTGATCCCATAGCCATCCTTGATCCTGTCGGGAATATCCGCATCCACCAGGGCCCCTGCTCTCAAAAGGCCTTTCAGCAGTATATAGGTAGAGCATACTCCGTCAATATCGTAATCTCCGATGATCCGGATCTTTTTTTTATCCCGGATCTTCTCCAGCAGTCTGTCCAGCAGTTCCTCCATGCCCTTCAATAATTTCCAGGGATGAAGGCCGGACAGTTTTCCATGAAGGTAGGTATCGATCTCCTCCTCTGTGATCTGATCCCGGTTGCGGATCAGTCTGGCAATCACCGGATCAATGCCAAACTTCCGTCCGATTTCCTGAAAATCCGCCCTTTTGGCAGATACTACCCACTTTTCCATAACAAATTCTCCTCTATCTGTCACTTATTACCCTTGTGTTATGAATAAGAAGAAGCTGCCGCATGGAGTACATATCATGTTCCATGCGACAGCTCCCGCATTTTATTTTTTCGCCTTCTTAAATTTAGTTTTCATCACATACCACATAGCACCTGTCAGGCAGACAGAAGAATATCCGCCGCAGACAATACCTACCATAAGAGGCAGGGCAAATTCCCGGATGGAAGATACTCCCAGCAGGAACAGCATAAAGATACTGATAAAAGTGGTCAATGAGGTATAGATACTTCTGGTCAGAGTCTGGGTAATGCTGGCATTTACCAGTGTCTCCAGTTCCTGATCGGTTTTCACCTTTGTTGACTTCAGGTTCTCTCTGATACGGTCAAAGATAACAATGGTAGCATTAATAGAGTATCCCAGGATCGTCAGCATACAGGCGATAAAGGTATTTCCTACGGAAACCCTTGCCAGCACATAGAAAGCAAATACGATCAGCACGTCATGAAGCAGAGCAAGGACCGCGCTGCTGGCAAAACGGATATCCTTAAACCGGAACCAGATGTAAAAGAGCATCATGATAGCAGCTACGACTACAGACAATACTGCGTCTCTTCTCATTTCACCGCTGACAGTAGAAGAAATACTCTCTGATGTGATCTTCTTTGCGTCTACTCCGAAATCATCTACCATAGCCTGCTCAAGGGCTTCTCTCTGATCTACATTCAGAGTTGAAGTCTTAATGATCACCTGGCTGCTGTCCACTACTTTTGTAGCCTGCACATTTGCATCTCCTGTGATCTCTTCTACCACCGGGATAACCTTGGCGTCGATCTCATCCATGGACAGTTCCTCATTAAAGGTAACATTTGTGGAAGTTCCTCCCTGGAATTCCAGACTGTAGTTTAAAGGACTGCCTGTTGCCGCATTGTAAGCGATCATACCTACTGGACCTGAAAGGATCAGGATGATGGATATGGTAAAGAATATTTTCCTCTTCTGAAGGAAATGGATAGGCGCTCTTTCTTTGCGCTTGCCATAAAGCTTCTCATTTCTCACACCTACCGCATACAGGGCATTGATCAGAAGTCTGGAAATTACCAGAGCAGTAAACATGGAGATCACAATACCAAGGGCAAGAGTCTGGGCAAAACCTTTGATGGTGCCTGTACCCAGCCAGTTCAGAACGAATGCTGCGATCAGAGTAGTGATATTTCCATCAAAGATAGCGGAAAAGGCTTTGTCAAAACCATTTTTCAGCGCTGTCCTCACGCTTCTTCCTGCCGCGATTTCCTCCTGGATACGGGCGTAGATGATAACGTTGGCATCCACGGCCATACCAATAGAAAGAATGATACCTGCAATCCCCTGTAAAGTAAGGGTCAGGTCAAAAGCGTTCAGAGCGATCAGATCCAGACATACATAGATCACCAGAGCTACGCCGGCAACAAAGCCTGGAACCCGGTAAACAACGATCATAAACAGGATGATCAGCGCCAGACCGATAGCTGCTGCCAGCACACTGGTAGAGATGGCTTCTTCACCAAGCTGGGCGGCTACCACACTGGAACGCAGCTCGGAAAGTTCCAGGTTCAGACCGCCGATACGGATGGTGGAAGCCAGATTTTCCGCTTCCTGGGCATCTGCCATTCCATCGATCTGGGCCTGGCC
>DWUY01000237.1 GCA_019120515.1 Candidatus Blautia avicola
AAATGGATTCCTCCTCCGATAAAATGCATTGCGCGAATTCTTTGTTATATAGCATAACCTGAACAACTTTTCTTTTCAATAGGATATCCGGATTTTAACCTTTCCATTGACAAAATTTATTTTTTCTTATAAGATATATCATTAGTTTGCTAATATTTAGTATTCTAACTATTTTGAAAGGAGTTTCATGTATGAGTCTTTCTTATCATTACATGCTGATGGCGAATCATGTGATCCTGCAGAAAAAATTATTTCTTTCACTGAAAGATACAGGATTAACGTTAGGTCAGCCAAAGGTTCTGGATTTTTTACGGGAAAAAGACGGAGCTGCCCAGAAAGAGATCGCCGCAGCCTGTCATATAGAACCGGCTTCTCTTACCACCATCCTCAACGGCATGGAGGAAAAAGGACTGATCCAGAGAAAAAGTCTGAACGGGAACCGGCGTTCCTGGCATATTTTCCTGACAGACCGGGGAAAAGAGATGGTGGAAGCCGTGGACAAAGGTTTTGAAGAGCTGGAGGACCAGGCTTTTTCCGGAATTTCCGGGGAAGAACAGGAAAGCTTTTTAAAAACTTTTGAAAAAATTTATCACAACATGAAAACATTGGAGGAAAAGAAACATGACAGAAAAAATTAAACGCTATATTATTTTCCTTGTGGGATTATTTATCAACTCTTTCGGGGTAAGCTTTATCACAAAAGCAGATCTGGGAACCTCGCCTATCTCTTCCATCCCCTATGTGCTCAGTCTGAATTTTCCTTTTACCCTGGGAGAGTTTACCATATTTTTCAGTCTTCTGCTGATCTTTCTGCAGCTTCTCATACTGCGGAAGAATTTTAAACTGGAACATTTTTTACAGATACCGGTCTCTATTATCTTTGGCTATTTTATCGATCTTACAACCTTTATGTTAGGGGCCATGAATCCGGAAGTGTATCCTGTAAAACTGATTTCTCTACTCATCGGCTGTGTGATCCTGGGATTTGGAGTCTATATGGAAGTGCTGGCAGATGTGGTCATGCTTCCCGGAGAATCCTTTGTCCGGGCTATTGTTCTTACCTGGAAGACGAATTTCGGAAATACAAAGGTAGCTTTTGATGCTTCTATGACCATTATCGCCGGAGTCCTGTCTCTGTTCTTTTTTCACAAGCTCCAGGGCGTTAGGGAAGGTACGATTATTGCGGCCCTTTTAGTGGGATTTATTGCCAGGCTCTTCGGACGGCTTCTTGCCTTTTTGCCCGCCATGCTCTATCCGGAATCATCCGGGAAAAAAGAGGAAGAAAGTCTCCGGGAACCGGAGGCCCACTGGACCATCGCGATCGGCCGTCAATATGGCTGCGGCGGACATGAGATCGGCCAAAAACTGGCGGAGAAACTGGGATATAAGTTTTATGATGGGGAAATTATTGAGATGATCGCCGGAACTACCGGCTATTCCAGAAAATTTATTAAAGACCGGGAAGAAAAAATGACAAACAGTCTTCTTTACGATCTTGTCAATCAGATGTATGCCTATTCTCCGGATACCCCTGCGCCAAAAGATGAAATCTTCCAGGCAGAATCCCAGGCAATCCAAAAACTGGCAGAAAAAGAAAACTGTGTGATCATCGGCAGATGTTCTGATTTTGTCCTGAAAGATCATTCCCATTGTCTTCGGGTATTTTTAGGGAGTTCCTTTAAAGACAGAGTTGAAAAGCTGATGCAGTCCAATAATCTTTCTCAAAAAGAAGCAGAACAGGAAATCCGTCTGGAAGACAGGCGCCGCCGGGATAATTATCGCTACTATACCCGGCAGCCCTGGGGATTTTCTCCAAACTATCACCTTTCACTGGATACCAGTCTTGGAACCGATTACTGTGTAGATCTTATTCTTCAGACTCTGTCCCGTCTCCAGAAGTGATGGTGTCCGGCTGTGTCAGTTCTGCAAGCTGTCCGTAAACAGATACAGCATCTAAGATATGATACGGATCTGTATCATGACTTCCATCTGCATGAGCGGTAACCAATACATAAGACTTTCCATTTACCTCTCCCAGGCTTGCCAGACACAGGCCTGCGTCTGAGGTAAATCCAGTCTTCCCTCCCTGTATGTAAGGATCCTGTATCCCGGCTTCTTCCATAGTCTCAAACATAGAACTGTGGAAAGTAAAGCCCTCAGGGTGCAGGTTTGTAGGCGCCACACTATAGGTCTTTGTAGTAAAGATCTCACGGAATGTCTGATTTTTCAAAGCTTCCTCAAGGATACATGCCATATCTTCAACACTGGAATAGTGGTTAACGTCCTGCAGTCCTGTAGTGTTTGTAAAATGGGTATGGGTCAATTCCAGATCTGCAGCTTTTTCATTCATTTTCTCCACAAAAGCTTCCTCAGAACCTGCGATATTCTGTGCAAGAGCCGCACAGCACTCTCCTCCTGAAGGCAGGAGGGCGCCATAAAGGAGATCCTGATAAGTGGCGGTTTCTCCCGGTTCAAAGCCTGCCATGGATGCTCCCTCTTCATATAATGGAGGGAAGATATCCGGACTGAGCGTTACAGAAGCGCTGGTATCTTCAATGTTTTCCAGAGCGACCAGCACCGTCATCATTTTCGTAAGGGAAGCCGGATATATGATCTGACTGGGGTTCCTTTGGGCCAGGACTTCTCCGGTATCCAGATCGATCAGTATGGCACTGGTGCTGTATAGATCAGATAGATCCACCGTTTTTTCTTCTTTCTCTTTTTCTTTCTTTTCTGCTTCTGCCTGGATCCTACTGGCTTCCAAGGCCTCTTCTTTTGCTTTATTGCTCCGCTGGATCAGGAACAAAATCCCTACCATCAGGATCAACACCAGGAAAATCCCGATTTCCAGTATGGGATATCTTTTCTTTTTTCTTTTTTTCCTTCGTTTTACATTTTTGCTCATTCTTACTGTTCATTCCTTTCCATTG
>DWUY01000019.1 GCA_019120515.1 Candidatus Blautia avicola
CAATATTGTTATTTCTTTTTTATGCATATCCACTATATGTTTTTCAAAAAAGAAAAGCCATTGCACTTTAGATGATTCACCCTCTAAAGTGCAATGACTCTCATTTTGTATCGTTCAGATCCTCCAGCCACTGTATCCTGCTTTGCTCTGTATATCTTACTCCTTTTTAAAATCCCAGCTCCGCAAAGTTTCCCTCTGTCATCTCCAGCTGTATATCAAACCTGGTATCTTCTCCTGCTACCAGCTTTATCCTGCTTTCTCCCTTTTCCAGTGAAATGCTTTCCCCGGCATTTTGTTCACCGGCGGCATCACACTCTGCCAGAGTGGTCAGCGCTCCTTCCGGGTCAATAAGCACTACTTTCAATTTGCCGCTGTATAATGTGATCTCATAAGAGAACTCTGCTTCTGTGGTTTCCTGGGCTTTGCAGGACCATACGGTATCCATTCCCTCCAGCCTTTCCACAGAAGCAGTCCATTTCTCTCCTTCTATATTCTGCTGGATCCCATCCAGATTAAAGGAATTGGAATCACTGGAGATTTCTTTCTCATTATCATATAAATCTGCTATCCGGCTGCCGCCGCAGCCGCTGACACTGAAAGCCGCCAACAGAGCCAGCAGTGCTATTGATTTTCCTCTCACTCACTTTTCACCAGCCTTTCCCTATATAACTCCAGAAAATATCCGGCTATCTCTTCCGGAACCTGCACTGCATGTATGGTATCCTCTTTTCTGTCAAAATAGCGTAAGAAATATAACTTTTCATTCACCACGTAAAAATGATATGCCCTGTCAGATATAAAATACCCGTCTTTACTTTCTTTATAAAAATCTACTCTTGGTGACTTATCGGGATCAGGGCTTTCCATAATCACTTCCTGCCCATTACTGTTAGAACGAAATGGCTCATATACATTTTCTCCTGCGAATGCTAACAGAGCATTGAATTTCTGGATATCCACCGTTTCTAAAGTCTTTGTCTCCGATTCCCTGTCTGTCCTTCCGCCGCCGATTTCACTGAAATATCTATAATTTTCTCCTTCTGCATAATAAGCCTTCGCTTCCTCCCACTGGTCTGCCTCGCAGTATACTGTCCCGGTAGTAACAGTCCCCAGATCACATTGTACCATATTGAAATTTTCCGATTCTACCTGATGATAGAGTATCCCTTCCACTTCATATTCCTTCCCTGTAAAGGAAAGATTGGCAGGATATAGATTCTCGTAAAAACCTGTCCGGTATTTCTGCCCTTCTATCCTGATGGATTCTGCAGGAATTTTATCTAACAAAGAACAGCCTCCAAGAAGAGCTCCTGCCATCAGTATGACTGGAAAAATCTTTTTCATGCCCTTCCCCCTTTTCCTGTTTAGTGAGGAGTTTTTGTGTCCTTCCGCAGAACTTCCTTAGGCGGTTCAATTTCATTTGCCAGCGTATGTTCTGTTAATTCCGATAAAATCTTAAATTTTTTATTCAGCATAGGCCGCATACAATTAGGCACATGTTCCTGATGGGCCCTATGTATAGCCACGCATTCTTTGCAGTTTCCGTGATAACGACAGGCTTTCTGGCAGGGACAATGGTCCTTATCCTTATATTCTTCTCTGAACTGGGCCGCAAACTCTTCCTGAAGGCGAAGCCCCTCTGCCCGGTTTCCCTTATGAAATTCCTCCATTGCCGCCAGCTGTTTCGGATTATTCTCAATGATCATTCTGATTTCCTCCCTCGTTTTTTCAGGAATGCAGATTTTTGAAACCCTATCCAGATCTTTCTTTTCCATTTTTCTGATCATGTATAGTATCTCCTGTCAGCTCTGCATTTCATATTTTCCGCCGTTTTTGATCGCCAGGACCGCTCCCGGCTGTACCTGTTCCTTGCTGACGCCCCGAAGAGCGATCCCTGCCTGCTCGGTAGCATAGGCGGCCTGGTTTGGTTTCCGCTCTTTTGTCCGCAGGTCTATTCCTGTGATCACCGCCTCTAAAGCCGTTCCGTTCTGCAGGATGAAGGCTGTCTCTCCTACCCTGCACATACCGGACTCAATCCTTCCCGCTACTACCGTTCCATTCCCGGCAATAGTAAAAACTCCTCCCACCTTCATGATAAAATCTTGTTGCAGACATCGAGGCACATTGATCCTCTCCATATATTCTGCTTCTTTTTCCTTTTTGCTTTTTCCAAATAATCCCATACAAACCTCCTAAAACCGCAGAAAAAATCCAGCATTTCTGCCTCTTCTCTATCCTGCTATCTTCAGAAATTGCCGCTGCTAAATCCATTATAGCAGACCACAGCCTGGTCTGTCATTTTATTTTTCAGGCAGCCAGGCAATCTTTATCTTTAACAATATCTGTACAAGACAGATCAAGAAAATTGCACAATATTTTCCTCTTTTCTCTGGCTTTTTCTCTTTTGCATTTTATGTTATTATTGGATTAATAGAGTCTGCCGCTTATAAGGCAGGAAAAGTTCGATGGGAGGAAACATAGATGAAACTTTCGCTGGAAGGAATTAAAGACAAAAGGAAATGGGAAGCTGCCGGCATCGCGCTTCCCGGTTATGACGTAGAAACGGCTGCAAAAACAGCACAGGAGGCCCCCAGATGGGCACACTTTGGCATTGGCAATATTTTCCGTATTTTTATCGGCAGTATTGCAGACGGACTGCTGGAAGAGGGAGAACTGGACACAGCTCTCACCTGTGTAGAAACTTTTGACTATGATGTAGTGGACAAGATCTACCGCCCCTTCGACAATCTGGGACTCAGTGTTGTCCTGAATACTAATGGAACCAGAGACTACAAAGTTCTGGGAGCTTTTGGGGAGGCTGTAAAGGCCCAGAATACAGATCCGGGACAGTGGAACCGTCTGAAAGAAATTTTTGCTTCCCCTTCTTTGCAGCTGGTATCCTTTACCATCACGGAAAAAGGCTATGCCCTGACCAACCCAGAGGGAAAATATCTCCCTTATGTCCAGGCGGACATTGACAATGGTCCTGATAAAGCCGCAGGGGCCATGGGCATAGTTACAGCCATGCTCCTGGAACGGTATAAAAAAGGAGGTACGCCTCTTGCCCTGGTATCTATGGACAACTGTTCCAAAAACGGCAGCCTTCTGCGCAGTTCTGTGATGACCATGACGGAAGAATGGCTGAAAAAGGGATATGTGGATCAGGGATTTGCCGGCTATGTAGAAGATGAAAATCAAGTCTCCTTCCCCTGGACCATGATCGATAAGATCACGCCCCGTCCCAATCCGGCCATTGCCGCTGATCTGAAGGCTCTGGGCGTGGAAGATATGGAGCCAGTGGAAACTTCTAAAAGAACTTATATCGCACCATTTGTAAATGGAGAGGATCCCCAGTATCTGGTCATTGAGGATCATTTTCCCAACGGGCGTCCGGCTCTTGAAAAAGGAAAAGGCGTCTATCTGGGAAGCCGGGATACCGTGAATAAAGCCGAGCGTATGAAAGTCACCGCTCTGTTAAACCCGGTCCACTCTGCAGTTGCTCCCCTGGGGGTGCTTCTGGGAGAAGAATATTTTGCCACACTGATCAATCAGGATCCAAAGCTTATGAAACTGGCAAAGATGGTGGCGTATGACGAGGGTATGCCTATGGTGCCGGATCCCGGTATCCTGAGTCCAAAAGCTTTTGCAGATGAGCTGTTCCAGCTCCGCTTTGTAAATGAATATCTTCTGGACACCAACCTGCGTATTGTCACAGATGAATCTCAGGGCCTTGGAGTCCGCTTTGGAGAAACTATCAAAGCTTATACCGCAAAATACGGCAGCGCCGAAAGACTGACCGCCATTCCTCTGGGCATTGCCGGGTGGCTCAGGTATATGCTGGGTGTGGACGACCAGGGAAATTCCTACACTCTGGCCCCGGATCCCATGGCAGAAGAACTCACCCGGGATTTCCAGGATCTTGTGGTCGGAAAACCGGAAACTCTCAAAGACCAGTTAAAGCCGATCCTCTCTAACGAGAAAATCTTCTTTACAGACCTATATAAAAACGGCCTGGGAGAAAAAATCGAAGGATTTTTCCGGGAAATGATCGCCGGGAAAGGGGCGGTAAAGGCAACTATCTATAAATATATTTAAAAACAATATCTGCTATCCTCTGGGAACCATAGATTGTTAGAACCCTGTATCGTTATAAGTATCAGAAGATTACCTGCCAATATGGCAATTTGGATCTCTGAAAAATGAGAAAGAGACTCTTCCATAAAATCCTGCCTTTTTATTAAGGACCCGGATTTTTTATGGAAGGGTCTCTTTTGTCTCTATCTTATTCCATTGCTTTCAGCCGCTCCACCACCGGCTGTTTTTCTGTCTTCCTGTACATAGACAGGGGCAGTGCTCCGCAGAGGAAAAACAGAAGAATCAGGCAGAATGCCAGAGGCAGCGCCGGATATTGGAAAACAAAGTAGGCAAGTCTCTGTTTTATGAGAATCCCTTCCGCCCACAAAAGGAGACTTCCGACGGTCAGCACTCCCAAGGTGACAAGGAGGGCAGTAAAGAATCCTTCCAGAAGAAGCATTTTCCGAAGCTGTCTTCTGGTAAGCCCCAGGCTTTCCAATACTGCCAGCTCCCGTCTGCGCATAGCCAGGCTGGTCATAGTCACATTGAAATAATTGGCGATCCCCATCATGAGAAGAAGGGCGCACAGGGCTCCCATGACGATCCTGCTGGAGGTGATATAGTCTCTCTCTGCCGCCAGCTCATCGGACTTTGCATTATAGGTTAAGGCTTCTGAATTCAGTGCCATTCCTTCCGTCTCTGCCATAACTCCCCTCTCTTTGTTAAACCTGGAAATCATGTCAGCAATCTCCCCTTTCAGCAAAGGTTCCTGCTCTTCCTCTACGTCCAGCTCTACCCGGAAAACCTGTTCCGGCAGTCCCAGTTTCTGAAATCCCTTTTCACTTGTCAGAAAATAAAGAATTCCTCCTCCGTTCCATGTGGTAGCCATCCGGTCAAGGCCCTTCTCCCAATAGTCCAGATATCCTGCAAACTTCATAGTCGTAGAGTGCTCTCCTGCCAGATCTGTAACCCTGAATTCCTTTCCCACATCTTCCTTTCCTTTTTCCTCCTGAATTCTGGAAAGCGTATGGTAATGGAAAAGAATCAGGCCATTTCCCTGCCGGACACTTTCCGGATCGATATATAGATCTTTTTCTTTTTTCAGTTTTTCCAGGTTTTTCAGCCACTGGTCACTGACTACCTGGGCTACAACCGCATAGTCTCCATTTCTGTTTTCCATATCTCCCGTATATACCTGGAGGGCTTCTTCTCCTAAATCTACCTTTCCATAGCCTCCCCATGCGGTGTCATTTTCCACCACCCCTTTCAGATTGATGAATTTTTCCCGCAGTTCTGGTGGAAAAAACACTTCATCTGCCGGATAATTTTCTACAATACCTGTATTCATCTGGCATTGGATCATAAAATCCGGACGGCTCTGGTTAATCTTATTAGTCTGGTCTGTTCCTGCAGAAAGGACCACAGCCCCCAGAGAGATCAGGATCCCCAGGCTGAGGGAAAGAAGGGTGATCACAAAACGCTTTTTAAGCCGGAAAAGATTCCGCCAGGCCATCGCCGGGATTCCCCTGGAATACCCCCATGATTTTTCCTTTTTCCCAAGCTGAAAATCCTCCCGGTCCTGTCTGGCTCCTCCCTTTTTTCCTCTATGGCTTCTCTTTCCTCGGCTTCTCTTTTTTCCTCCATTTTTTACATTTTGTCCCGTGTATTTTACCGCCTCCACCGGCGACATCTTTACTACCCGGTTCATGGCCCAAAGAGAACTTAGCAGAGTCACAAGTCCCCCGAAGACAACAGCCAGAGCCAGGATCCAGGGACGAAAGGCGATCATTGCAGAAGCTTCTCCCCTACCCTGCAGATACATCCCGGAAAGGAGCCGGGGGATCACGGTTACTGTGATCAGGATTCCTGCCGCCCCTCCAAGGACACAGCCTCCTGCCAGGATCCTACCGGTCTGGCGAAGGACGATAGATCTCAACTGTTTTTTCGTAGTTCCCATCGTTTTCAGCAGCCCGTACTGCCGGATATCCCGGCTAAGAGAAATGTACATGACATTATAAAGGAGCATGGCCGCTCCAAACAGGATCAGCCCTGCCATAAGAACAGCTGTATCAAAGCCTCCGGCCAGATCATAGACAGACTGCCTGTAAAAGGAAATCCCTCCGAAAAACTGCTGGCTGTCATCCCGCATTTCCACGTCCCGGTACAGCATGTCCTCAATGGCTTCCTCATCCATGTTATCCTTCTGCTGAATGAGCAGAGTGGTGTTTTCCTCTTTATTTACAGTCAGGTCCTGGAGAAATGCCTGAGAAAAGTAGCCTGCCGGCCTGTACAAAGCAGGATCCAGATAGTCTGTATAATATCCGGACAGAATGAAGGTCTTCTCCAGCTTTTCTCCCTCTGTAAGAGTAATACTGGCCGGAATTTCCATACCAAGTTCTGGCTCATGGATCCCTATCTCTTCCAGAGCCCGGACAGGAAGCATGATCTCCTCTGTCTTTTTGGGATATTCCCCATGGATATCCGAATAGGCAGGAGCCGTCATTTTCTCCCAGCCGGTCTTATCCAGCACCTCACAGCTATATTCTTCAGTATTTCCTATGTATACGCTGTTTCCTACAGCCTTGATATAGGGAAGGGCCTCTATTTCCTCCTGCTGCTCCTTGCTCCCCCGCTCCAGGGTAGTAGAGGCCGCCGTGCCGCTGTTGCGCATATACAAAAGGATATCGGTTTCCAGTTTCCCCACTGCCAGACTGAAAACCCCGAAAAGCATCATAACGGTAAGGGCCACAGCGGCAGTCAGGATCCGGTTCCGGCTCTTATTGCTGTTATAAATTTTCCTGGCAAGAAGGGCGGCAATCTCCTGATTATTATTTCTCATCTGCCTCACCTTACCTTTCCGTCTTCGATCCGGATGATCCGGTCCGCCATCTGGGCGATCTCTTCATTGTGTGTCACCAATAGAATGGTCTGTTGAAAGGCTTCTGCACTGGCTTTTAGAAGGCCCACCACCTCAATACCGGTCCTAGAATCCAGATTTCCTGTAGGCTCGTCACACAGCAGCACCGCCGGCTTGGTGCTTAAAGCCCGGGCGATAGCCACTCTCTGCTGCTGGCCTCCGGAAAGCATTCCCGGCATGTCCAGAAGCTTCTCCCGAAGCTTTAAGGTATCTGTGATCTTTTCCAGGAAAGCAGTATCCGGCTTTCTCCCGTCCAGCTTTAAGGGAAGGGTAATATTCTCCTTTACATTCAGGATAGGAAGAAGATTATAGGTCTGGAACACAAAGCCGATATTCCTTCTCCGGAACACCGTCAACTCCTCTGTGTTCATTTCTCCCAGGGCTTTTCCCCTGATAAAGACCTGTCCGCTGGTAGGATAGTCCAGACCGCCCAGCATATTTAAAAGAGTTGTCTTGCCGCTTCCGGAAGAGCCTGCGATAGCCGCAAATTCTCCTTCCTCTACAGACAGTGAAACCCCGTCCAGGGCCCGGACTTCCCCTGACAGGGTCTTATAGATTTTTTTCAGATTTTCTGTTCTTAAGATTTCCATAACCGTATCCCCCTGTTTCTTTTCTATGGACAGCAATCCGGCAAGCCATGTATCTGCTGCCTTTGTTTTCAGTCTATCAGGGAATACTTACAAACTCCTTACAGCCATAAAACTTTTTCTTACTCTTCCGGCAGATAGATACTTACAGAAAGCCCCGGCTCCTGGCGCTTCAGCCTCAGGAATCCTCCGTGCTGGTGGGCGATCTCCCGGGTCAGATACAGACCCAGGCCGAACCCTTTCTCCCCGGATACATTTTTCCCCCGGTAAAATCTTCCGAAGACCAGATTCTCCTCTCCTTCTTCGATCCCCCTGCCCCAGTCACGGACCCGGATCTGGGTAAACATCTCATTTCTCACAACGGTCATCAGGATCTGTCCATAGTCTTCCGAATATTTTACACTGTTGTCCAGAAGGTTATACACTGCCTCCCCCAGCCACTGCCGGTCATGGGGCGTCTGTTCTCCCGCCTTCATCTCCAGGCGGATCTCTATATGTTTTTCCTCTGCCTCTTTTTTCACTTGGAGGATACTTTCCAGAAGAGTCTCCTGAAGATCCCGGGCTTCCTTCCGGATCTGAATGATCCGGCTTTCCAGCCTGGCCATTTTGATCAGCCCTTCTGTGAGGAACCTGATCTTCTCCTCAGATTCTCTTAGGGCCAGAAGATAGTTCTCCCGCTCTTTTTCCTCCCAGTCCATGGTCTCCAGAAGTTCCAGGTAGCTTTCCATATTTGCCAGAGGGGTCCGAAGCTGGTGGGCAGTATCTGCGATCATTCCCCGGATCTCCTCCTTCTCTTTGCCCAGGGCCTGGTCCTTTGCCTTCATGATCTCCCCCAGACGGAGGATCTGGCTGCGGACTTTGGAGGGCAGGGTATCCTGGCTGATCCCCTCTGTCTCCGGCGTCTCTCCGTTTATCAGTTTTTCCAGAGCCTCCGATAAGGCCTCCATTTCTTTTCTGTTCTGAAACATCTTCTAATCTCCAAAAGTATAGCCCAGGCCGAATACATTCCGGATATACACAGGATTTTCCGGGTCCGGCTCAATCTTCTTTTTCAGGCGGTTTAAGGTTACATTCACGGTATTTTCCTCTACAAAGGCTCCCTGGTTGTCCCAGACCTGTTCCAGGATCATGGTCTTGGTCAGCACCCTTCCCCGATTCCTGGCCAGCAGTTCCAGAAGGGCATATTCCTTTGGGGTGAGACGGATCTCTTCTCCCTCTCTTGCCACCTGTTTTCTTTCCGGATCTATGGTAAGCCCCCGGTAGAGAAAAACTTCCTTCTCTCCCTGGGTCCTGCGCAGGACCGCTTCCACATGCTTCAGCAGCACCGCCATAGAAAAGGGCTTTACCAGATAATCATCGGCTCCCAGATCAAAAGCCTGGAGCATATCTTCCTCTTCATCTCTGGCCGTGAGGAACAGCACCGGGATCCTGCTGTACTCTCTGGCTGCCTGACAGATCCTGGTCCCCTCACCGTCAGGAAGGTTAATATCCAGAATGATCAGTTCCGGCTTCTGCCGGATAAGCTTCATGCCTTCCTCCAGAGTATGGGCCTGGAGAGGCTGATATCCATTCTTTTCCAGCATTTTGGCCAGGGCTTCATTCAGAAGCCTGTCGTCTTCCACAATTCCGATGGTCTTCATCTTAGATTCTCCATTTCATCAAGTCACGTTGTCGTATCAGTTACAGGATATCCTAAGGGAAAAATGTTGTCAATAATCGGATAATTACCAGGCGTATCATACAAAAAGAGCAGATCCCTCTTATATCCTGAAGGCTCTGCTCTTTTGGTCTCATGTTTTTTCTTTTTATTTATCTTAGATCAAATTTATTTCTGCTGGCTGTTAATATAGTTTACCAGACCCTCGGCCTTAATGATCTTCTGCATAAATTCCGGGAATGCCTGGCCTTTGAAGGTAGTTCCTTTAGTCTTATCTGTGATGATACCTGTATCGAAATCTACCTCTACCTCGTCTCCTGCCTCAATGCCTTTGGAGGCTTCCGGGCACTCGATGATAGGAAGGCCGATGTTAATAGCGTTTCTGTAAAAGATACGGGCAAAGGTCTCTGCGATAACACAGCTTACTCCTGCGGCTTTGATCGCCAGGGGAGCATGTTCTCTGGAAGAACCGCAGCCAAAGTTTTTCTCTGCTACGATGATATCCCCTTTCTGGACCTTATTCACAAAATCCTTATCAATATCTTCCATACAGTGGGTTGCCAGTTCCTTCGGATCTGAAGAGTTCAGGTATCTTGCAGGAATGATCACGTCTGTATCTACGTTGTCTCCATATTTAAAAACTGTTCCGTTTGCTTTCATTCTTCATTTCCTCCTATAATCCCAGTTCTTCCGGCACAGAGATCTTCCCGGTCACTGCGCTGGCAGCTGCCACTGCAGGGCTTGCCAGATATACTTCAGAATCCACATGACCCATACGTCCTACAAAGTTCCGGTTGGTGGTGGAGATACATCTCTCTCCCGCTGCCAGGATACCCATATAGCCGCCCAGACATGGACCGCAGGTCGGGGTGCTTACCACTGCTCCTGCCTCAATGAAGATCTTCAGAAGACCTTCTTCCATAGCCTGAAGATAGATCTGCTGGGTAGCAGGGATCACAATACATCTGACGCCTTTTTTCACCTTTCTACCTTCCAGGATCTTGGCGGCACATCTTAAGTCATCGATCCTTCCATTGGTACAGGAGCCGATCACAGCCTGGTCGATGACCACATCTTCTGTGATCTGATCCATAGTCCTTGTGTTAGAAGGAAGATGTGGGAAGGAAATGGTAGATTTCAGAGTACTGAGATCAATAGTATATTCCTCATCATAAACCGCATCCTCATCTGCCTCATAGATCTTGTATGGACGGCTGGAGTGTTCTTTCATATAAGCTTCTGTCAGCTCATCTACCGGGAAGATTCCGTTCTTTGCGCCGGCTTCGATAGCCATATTTGCAATAGTGAAACGATCATCCATAGAAAGGTTCTTGATACCTTCTCCCACAAACTCCAGAGATTTATAAAGCGCCCCGTCTACGCCGATCATACCGATGAGATGAAGGATCACATCTTTTCCGCTGACCCATTTGGAAGGTTTTCCAACAATGTTGATCTTAATAGCGGAAGGTACCTTGAACCAGGCTTTTCCTGTAGCCATTCCTGCTGCCATATCTGTGCTTCCCACACCTGTGGAGAAAGCTCCTAAAGCTCCGTAAGTACAGGTATGTGAATCCGCTCCGATAATCGCGTCGCCTGCCACGGTCAGTCCTTTTTCCGGAAGAAGGGCATGCTCGATCCCCATTTCTCCTACGTCAAAGTAATTGGTGATATCATGGCGGCAGGCAAACTCCCGCACACATTTACAGTGTTCTGCGGATTTAATGTCTTTGTTCGGAATAAAATGGTCCATCACAAGGGCTACTTTATCTTTATCAAAAACCGTATCTACTGTCATTTTGTCCATCTCATGGATCGCCACCGGAGAGGTAATGTCATTTCCCAGTACCAGGTCAAGATCTGCCTCGATCAGCTGTCCGGCTTCTACTTTATCCAATCCTGCATGGGCTGCCAGGATTTTCTGTGTCATTGTCATTCCCATAGCTTTCGCCTCCTGTTTTTCTGTTCACTATTGCCATTCTAACATATGTTTTGTTATAATAGAAATACATATTAAATATGACAGGCATAACTTTAATTCATGAACACTGTTGTTCATACCCCTATCAGAAAGTCAAAGACCCCGATGCAAGCATACGAGGCATCAAGCTGGCAGCGATGCAAGTATCGGGGTATCAGACCCTTGCGGCAATCGCCAAATGGCCATCTAAGCATGCCCGCTTGGCTCGTTGCCCGCAGGAATAAAAACAGCAAAAGAGAAAGGAGATCCTATGGACCAGAACTTATCCCTTTATAAAGTTTTTTACACAGTGGCAAATACAGGTAATATCTCAAAAGCCGCCGCAGAGCTTTTTATTAGTCAGCCTGCCATCAGCAAATCTATCCGGAAGCTGGAGCAGAGTCTGGACGTCACTTTATTTTCCAGAAATTCCCGGGGCGTACAGCTTACAGAAGAAGGGGAAGTCCTCTACGACTATGTGCAGAGAGCCTTCTATGCCCTTCAGACCGGAGAAGCCCAGCTAAAGAAGATCAATGATCTTGGGATCGGCCATCTTCATATCGGGGTTTCTACCACTCTGTGTAAATATATGCTCCTTCCTTATCTGAAGGATTTTATCGCCCAGCATCCCCATATCCGGATCACCATTGAATGTCAGTCCACCTATCACACCCTCCAGCTTCTCCGGGAAAATAAAATTGACCTGGGACTGATCGGAAAGCCGGAGCGTTATCACCATATTCATTTTGATTCCCTGGGCGAGATCGAAGATATCTTCGTGGCTACCCAGTCCTATCTGGACAACCTGTCTCTGCGGACCAACAACCGGGAGGACGTGCTGAAGTCCGCTACATTGATGCTTCTGGATAAAGAAAACATTACCCGGCAGTATATTGACGATTATCTTTCTCTCTACCATATTGAAACCAACAATCTCCTGGAGGTTTCCACTATGGATCTGCTCATTGAATTCGCCAAGATCGGTCTCGGAGTAGCCTGTGTGATCCGCCAGTTTGTAGAAAAAGAGCTGGAAGAAGGAACCCTTGTAGAGATCCCCCTGGATTCTCCTATCCGCAAAAGGGAGATCGGCTTTGCCTATCTGGAGAATATCCAGCAGACCACTGCGGTTCAGGAATTTATCAATTTTTACAGGCAGCGGACAGGGGAAGAAGAAACTTTATAACCGAGCTGTCCGTTGCCCGGCAAATGTCCACTCATGCAAGCATGGCGGCTGCTTACCGGACATATAGCAAAAAAACGCCCACAGGAGCTTAGGGAAATCTCCCCTGCTTCCTGTGAGCGTTTCTTTATGTATCATTCTTCTGATTAGTTATCGATCAGTTTTTCTTTGCCGTTCCAGCTGTACAGCTTACGCAGCTCTTCTCCTACTTCCTCTAACTGATGAGAAGCTTCTCTCTTTCTCATAGCGCCGAAGTGCATACATCCGGACTGATTCTCCAGGATCCAGTCTTTTGCAAATGTACCATCCTGGATATCGGACAGGATCTGTTTCATAGCTTTCTTTGTCTCGTCTGTAACGATCTTTGGTCCGGTGATGTAGTCACCGTACTCTGCTGTATTGGAGATAGAATATCTCATTCCCTTGAATCCGCTTTCGTAGATCAGGTCTACGATCAGTTTCATCTCATGGATACATTCAAAGTAAGCATTTTCAGGAGCATATCCTGCTTCTACCAGAGTTTCGAATCCGGCTTTCATTAAGGCAGTAACACCGCCGCAAAGTACAGCCTGCTCTCCGAAAAGGTCTGTCTCTGTCTCTACTTTGAAAGTAGTTTCCAGAACGCCTGCTCTTGCTCCGCCTAAAGCTGCTGCATAAGCCAGAGCCATATCTTTCGCTTTTCCTGTGTAGTCCTGCTCAACAGCTACCAGACAAGGTGTACCTCTTCCGATCTGGTACTCGCTTCTTACTGTGTGGCCCGGTGCCTTAGGAGCGATCATAGTAACATCTACATTTGCAGGAGGTTTGATCTGTCCGAAGTGGATAGCAAAACCATGAGCAAACATCAGCATATTTCCTTCTTCCAGATTTGGCTCGATGGATTCTTTGTATAACTTCGCCTGTTTCTCATCATTGATCAGGATCATGATGATATCTGCCTGTTTTGCTGCCTCAGCTGCTGTATAAACCTGGAAGCCCTGTTTCTCAGCCTTTTCCCAGGATTTAGATCCTTCGTAAAGACCAACGATAACATCACATCCGGATTCCTTTAAGTTTAAAGCATGGGCATGTCCCTGGCTGCCGTAACCGATAATGGCGATCTTCTTGCCCTCTAACAATGCCATGTTGCAATCTTCCTGATAATAAATTTTTACTGCCATTTTTTCTTCCTCCTAGATAGTTTTTTTGCCGCTTGATGCAGCAGGTGACATCAGTTCAGAAACTCTGTCCTGACATCATGTATGTTAGGGATAAAATCTCTAATAACCTTATTCATCTTCTTCCGGAACCGGATAAAAAATCCCTTCCGATCCTCTGGAAAGACCGGTAATGCCGGTTCTTGCAGTTTCCAGTATGTCATATCCGTCCAGCAGATCCAGAAAAGCTTCCAGCTTGGATTTATCTCCTGTGACTTCAATGATCATGGAATCTTTGCTCACATCTATGATGTTGCCTCTGAAAATATCTACGATCGTAGTAACCCCGGGTCTCTGGTCAGGCAGAACCCTTACCTTCACCAGCATAAGCTCCCGTCTTACACTCTGTCCATCCTCCAGGACCTTTACGGAAAGAACGTCCTCCAGTTTTTCCACCTGTCTGGTGATCTGTTCCAGGATCAGCGCGTCCCCGTTGCAGACAACTGTCATACGGGTATAGCTGGGATTCTTGGTAACTCCGGCAGATATACTGTCAATACTGTAACCCCGGCGGCTGAATAATCCGGATACCCTGCTGAGCACACCGGCTGTATTCTCTACCAGAATAGATAATACCTGTTTATTCATACAGCACCTTCTCTCACGCCCAGAAACCATTTTCTGATCTCTTCGGCTAACTTTTGTTGACATTCTACCAACTATCCCGGCCTTTGTCAATGAAATCCAGGCGTTATAACTAATTAGTATGCAATCCATAATTTCAAGTAATACCTTTTAAATCCCAGGTTATCCCGCCATTTTTCATCTTTCTAAAAGCCGTAAGCAGCATATATAAAGAAAAAGACCGTCTCCAAAAAGAGGCGTTCCATGGACCTTTTTTCCCTGTACATGGGCGTCCCTCTTTGGACAAACAGTCTTTTTTTGTTCTATCAGATACCCCGGTCTCTGGTGGCTTTCATACGGGCCATAGCTCTTGAAAGGGCCTGCTTGGAAATATAATATTCCTGCTGGCTCTGTTTCTGACGGAGCTGCTCCTTGGCTCTTTCCATAGCCTCCTGGGCACGCTTCACATCAATATCTTCCGGACGCTCCAGCGTATCCACCAGAACGGTTACACGGTTATTGATCACCTGGGCGAAACCGCCGCCGCAGACAGCTACCAGTTTCTCTCCCTCTGCGGTTTCGATCTGTATCTCGCCGGGTACGATAGCAACCATCATATCTGCATGGTGAGCCAGGATCGTGATCCCTCCATCCTTGGCGGGAAGGGTAATGCTGACTCCTCTGCCCTGATAAAAAGTCTTATCACTGGCAACCACATTCATACCAAATGTATTCATATCCATGCACTCCTTACATTGATTCCTGTTTTGCTTTCTCGATTACCTCATCAATCGTTCCTACGTTAAAGAAAGCATTTTCCGGATACTCGTCCATCTCACCGTCAAGGATCATCTTAAATCCTCTGATGGTCTCCTTCAGGGGAACGTATTTGCCCGGAATGCCGGTAAATACCTCAGCTACATGGAAAGGCTGGGACAGGAAACGCTGGATCTTCCTGGCTCTGTATACCGTAGTCTTATCCTCATCGGAAAGTTCTTCCATACCCAGGATTGCAATAATATCCTGCAATTCCTTGTATTTCTGCAAGATTTCCTGCACTTTTCTGGCAACTTCATAGTGTTCCTCGCCCACCACATCTGCTTCCAGGATTCTGGAGGAAGACTCCAGCGGATCTACGGCCGGATAAATACCCTGCTCCACAATCTTTCTGGAAAGTACCGTCGTGGCATCCAG
>DWUY01000020.1 GCA_019120515.1 Candidatus Blautia avicola
AGGGAGAAGTTCTCCCTGTCTGAGGCCTTTTCTGGAGGAGAAAAGCCAGAAAGGCTGTGAGTATTTCATTAATGGAGAGAATATTATGTGTGGAATTGTAGGATATGTAGGAGAAGAGCAGGCAGCCCCGATCTTGCTTGGCGGCCTGTCTAAGCTGGAGTACAGAGGATATGATTCTGCTGGGATCGCAGTGAGAAATGATGAGACCGGTAAGACGGAGATCGTAAAAGCCAAAGGGCGTCTGAAGATCCTGGTGGAGAAGACGGACGGAGGAATGGCCGTACCGGGAACCTGCGGTATCGGACATACCAGGTGGGCGACTCACGGAGAACCTTCTGAAAGCAACGCCCATCCTCACTGTTCAGACGACAGGTCTGTGGTCCTGGTACACAACGGGATCATTGAAAATTATCAGGAACTGAAGGAAAAGCTGTTGAAATCCGGATATAGCTTTTACTCCCAGACGGACACAGAGATTGCGGTAAAATTGATCGATTATTACTATAAGAAGACAGGCACTCCTCTGGAGGCTATGTCCAGAGCTATGCTCCGTATCCGGGGTTCTTACGCTTTTGGCGTAATGTTCAAGGATTATCCGGGAAAGATCTTTGCCGCCCGCAAGGACAGCCCGCTGATCGTGGGACAGAGCGATACAGGCGCTCTGATCGCTTCTGATGTTCCGGCTATCCTGGATAAGACGAGAAATGTATATTATATCGGAAATATGGAGATCGCTGAATTATCAGGCAGCGAGATCCATTTCTACAATATTGACAGAGAAGAGATCCAGAAAGAACTGGTTTCTATCAAGTGGGATGCAGAATCTGCAGAAAAAGGCGGATATGAGCATTTCATGCTGAAAGAGATCCATGAGCAGCCAAAAGCAGTGAAAGATACGATTGGCACCTATGTAAAAGATGGAAGCATTGATTTTTCCCAGGCGGGCCTGGAGGATGAAACTCTGGCAGAGGTTCAGAGGATCTATATTGTGGCCTGTGGTTCTGCTTATCATGTGGGCGTGGTAGGAAAATATGTGATCGAAGGACTGGCAAAGATCCCTGTGGAAGTGGATCTGGCATCTGAGTTCCGTTACAGAAATCCTATCCTTGCGGAAAAATCCTTAGTGATCGTGGTTTCTCAGTCAGGGGAGACTGCAGACAGCCTGGCAGCCCTTCGTCTGGCAAAGGAGAGAGGAGTTCCTGTGATCGGGATCGTTAATGTGGTAGGGTCCAGCATTGCCAGAGAAAGTGATTATATTCTGTATACCTATGCAGGACCGGAGATTTCCGTAGCCACTACCAAGGCTTACAGCACCCAGCTTATTGCTGTGTACCTCCTGGCAATCCAGACGGCAAAGGTCAGAGGTGTTATTGATGAAGAAAGATATGCGGATTTGCTCAAAGAGATGGAGACTCTTCCGGATAAGATCCAGAAAACATTGGATGATAAGGAACGGATCCAGTGGTTTGCAGCCAAATATGCCAATGCAAAGGATATTTTCTTTATTGGAAGAGGCATTGATTATGCGATCAGCCTGGAAGGCAGTCTGAAGATGAAGGAGATCAGTTATATTCATTCCGAAGCCTATGCTGCGGGAGAATTAAAGCATGGGACCATCAGCCTTATCGAGGACGGAACTCTGGTCGTAGGCGTGGCTACCCAGAAGGCCCTGTTTGAGAAGACTGTGAGCAATATGGTAGAGGTAAAGAGCCGGGGCGCTTATCTTATGGGTCTGACGCTGTATGGAAATTATAACATCGAGGATACAGCGGATTTCTCCGTATATGTGCCGAAGACAGATCAGTACTTTACCACCAGTCTGGCGATCGTGCCCCTGCAGCTTATGGGGTATTATGTCAGTGTGGCAAAGGGGCTGGATGTGGATAAACCCAGGAACCTGGCCAAGTCTGTGACAGTGGAATAACAGTTTGATCAGGACCAGACGGAACAGAGGCATTATCTGACAGAAGGAAAGCTTTCATAGATAAAAGAATTTAAGGCGGTTTGGAAGAGGAAAATTTAGACAAAAATCCCCCTTCCGGACCGCCTTATTTTTTACATGTAAACTTGTATTTTCTGTCTTGATTTTTTTATAAAAAAGCATAGAATATGTGTACGGCATCACAAAAACAGCTGCCTATAAAGCAGCAGGATATACCACGAGAGACAACGGGCCCTGAGGGGGCGGGAGGTACATTTTCTATGACAAATGACATGACGACTGGAAGTCCGGTAAAGCTGATCATCAAGTTTATGATCCCTATGTGTCTGGGGAATATTTTCCAGCAGTTTTATAATATTGCGGATTCTATTGTGGCAGGCCAGTTTCTGGGAGTAAATGCTCTGGCGGCTATCGGAAGCACGGGTTCTCTGATCTTTTTTGTGACTGGGTGGCTCAACGGCCTGACCAGCGGTTTTTCTATCTGGGTGGCCCAGTGGTTCGGAGCGAAACGTTTGACCAGGATGCGGCATTTTATTGCCATGTCTATTTATGTATGTCTGTTTTTTGTAGTGATCATGACAGCGGGGCTGCTGATCTTAAATGAGCCTATCCTGCGGCTGATGAATTCCCCGGAGGAATTGATGGGAGATATCAGCAAATATATGGCCATTATTTACGCAGGACTTTTCGTCACCTGTGCTTATAATGCCCTGTCGGCGGTGCTGAGGGCTCTGGGAGACAGCCGCTCTCCCCTGTATTTTTTGATCATCTCTGCAGTGCTGAATGTATTTATGGATATAGGATTTATCGTATTTTTCCATATGGGCGTGGAAGGCTGCGCTTACGCCACGGTAATCGCACAGGGGATTTCAGCGGTGCTGTGCTTAGTTTACATAATTAAGAAATTTGATGTGCTGAAGCTGAAGAAAAGAGATTTTACATTTTCTTTCTTTGTGATCCGGAAACTGTTGTCACTGGGGGTTCCTATGGGATTGCAGTTCTCCATTACGGCTATCGGCACCATCATTGTCCAGGGAGCTATTAATGTGTATGGACCGGTTTCTATGGCAGGATTTTCCGCTGCCAGCAAGATCCAGAATATTATCTGCACGGTATTTGTCTCTTTTGGGGCTACCATAGCCACCTTTGTAGGTCAGAACCGGGGAGCGGGAAAGATGGACCGCGTGCGGAAAGGGGTATATATGACCCAGGTCATGATCCTGGTGTGCAGCTTTGTGATCATGGCAGTGATCTATTTCCTGGGGAAATATATGGTGCTGATCTTCGTAGATCCTTCAGAGACGGATGTGATCGATGCGGCTCAGATCTACTTCAATACAGTAGCCTGGTGTTATCCCTTCCTTGGAAGCATTTATCTTTACAGAAACGCCCTTCAGGGGCTGGGGTACGGTCTGGTGCCTATGATGGGCGGGGTTTTTGAACTGATCGCCAGATGGGGGATCGTGGCCCTGGTGGCAGGAAACGCCGGTTTCGGAGCAGTGTGTATGTCTGACCCGGCAGCCTGGATCGCTGCGCTGATACCGCTGATCCCGTATTATTTCTGGACTATGAGGAAAGAGAAGCGGAAAGAAGCCGCATAAAAACGGGATATTTCATTAAGTTCTTTTGGGAGAGAAGATATAATAGAGGAAGAGTACGGAGCAGAGGCGGACCGGCTGAGAAAGGAGGAGCTGTTATGCCAAAAAAGGTATCTATCGGTTATCAGGAATTCGATGAAATTATGGAAAAACAGTTGTTCTATATAGATAAAACCTCCTTTATAAAGGAATGGTGGGAACGGGAAGATAAAGTTACACTGCTTACACGGCCCAGAAGATTCGGCAAGACCTTAATGATGAGCACGATAGAGAATTTTTTCTCTGTGGAGCGGCCAGAGAAGAAGGGATTGTTTGAAGGGCTGGATATATGGAAAGATGAGACTTATCGAGGACTTCAGGGGAAGTTTCCAGTGATCAGTCTTACCTTTGCCAATGTAAAAGAACGTACTTTTCAGATGACAAAGCAGCGTATCGGACAGATATTGTCCGACTTATACAGCAAACATATTTATCTTCTGGAAAGCGGCCTGCTGACCCCGGATGAAAAGAAGTATTATCAGAGTGTTACTATGGATATGGACGAAACCATAGCCACAATATCTGTTCATAAACTGTCGGATTTTCTCAGCAGATATTATCAGAAAAAGGTGATCATACTGCTGGACGAGTATGATACGCCCATGCAGGAAGCCTATGTAAACGGCTATGGGGACGAGCTTATTGCTTTTATGAGAAGTATGCTGAACGCTGCCTTTAAGACAAATCCATATCTTGAGCGCGGACTTATGACAGGAATCACAAGGATCAGCAGAGAATCTATTTTTTCGGATCTGAACAACCTGAAGGTTATAACCACAACTTCCCGGGAGTACGGAGACTGCTTCGGATTCACAGAAGAAGAAGTATTTGCTGCTTTAGAGGCATATGGACTTTCGGATAAAAAGACGGAAGTGAAAAGCTGGTATGATGGATTTACTTTCGGAGATAAAAGGGATATTTACAACCCATGGTCTATTCTGAATTATCTGGATAATAAAAAAATCGCCTTATACTGGGTTAATTCAAGCAGCAACAGTCTTGTTGGAAAACTGATCCGTGAAGGAAGTAAGGGGATCAAGGAAAAATTTGAAGTGCTGCTTCAGGGAGGGTGTATAGAAGTCTCTATTGATGAACAGATTGTATACGAACAGCTTTCCTTTAAGGAAAGTTCCATCTGGAGCCTTTTGCTGGCTGCAGGTTATCTGAAAGTAGTAGAGACAAAATTTATGGAGAATACAGGGCATACGTCCTATGTTCTGAAACTTACTAATAAAGAAGTGCACTGTATGTTTCTGTCCATGGTCCATGACTGGTTTTCCGATTATGACAGCGGCTATAATGAATTTGTAGAGGCTATGCTGCAAGGGGACATAAAAGCTATGAACGTGTATATGAACCGGGTGGCATTAAATACTTTCAGCTTTTTTGACAGCGGGAAAAAGGCCTCTGCAGAAAATGAACCGGAGAGATTTTATCATGGATTTGTTTTAGGATTGATCGCTGATCTGGAGGAGCGTTATACCATCACTTCAAACAGAGAAAGTGGTTTTGGACGCTATGATGTGATGCTGGAGCCGAAAACAGCTTCTGATGACGGAATTATACTGGAATTTAAGGTGCAGGATCGTGAAGAGGAAAAATCTCTGGAAGATACCGTTCAGGCTGCTCTTAAGCAGATAGAGGAGAAAAGATACGCGTCATCTCTGGAAGCAAAAGGGATACCTGAAGAGAGGATACACAGATACGGCTTTGCCTTTTCAGGGAAACAGGTATTGATCGGAAAATAAGCCGCATAAAGGAAGGAGCTGCCCTATGAAACATATGCCAGAAATATTTCCAGGCTGGTTTCGCAGGGCGGCTCCTTTGCTTATGTGCTGTAAAGAACTGCTGGAATTTTTAATTCAGTTTCTTTCCGGCGTCTTCCGGATTTTCAAAAGGTCCTACACAGGGGTGGAGACTTCTGTGGTTTCCGAAATAGTCTTCATTGAAGGTGATAGGGGAACCATCGGGATTCTCAAAATATTCTTCCGGCTCAAAGGCCATTCCCAGAGTTTCGGTGCTGATGGTGCCTGTTGTGATCTCTGGCAGGATTTCATAGAGATTGGTATTCAGCTTCCATGCTCCGTCTTTTTCTTCCAGAGAAAGGGTTACTTTATGAGTATCGTCTACCACACAGTTCTTTTCTTTCTTCCATGGCTTTGCGCCGTTTAAGTATACATTTCCCTCTGCCCATACAGGAAGATGGATATAATACCGGTCGCTGTCCGGGCTGCCCATGCCGCAGTAGCCATCAAATTCCTTTACCCATTCTTCGTAGAGCTGGTATCCGTTGTCAAACATCCAGGTACCTGCGTCTAAGTTTCCGTCATCCCAGCCGTTCTTTCTTTCTCCCTGGAGATAGTCATAGATCTTCACCATACCCGGGCGTTTGGGCATCTGTACGAAAATATTGTTGTAGAAACGATCATCCCCATGCAGGAAGGTCATAAAGCCGGCCACTTCTGTTCTGTGGGGAACATGGTACGGAGTATATCTTGGAGAAGATAAAGTAAGGGCTCCGTTGTCTGTGCCTTTTCCTACAGCGGTAAGGGCTCCGGCGATCAGGTTGTGGACAAAGGCTGCGCCCTGGGTGGCCAGTTTCACGCTGCGGTCGGAAAGGAGCAGGTTGTTGTCCACCAGAGTGGGACCGTGGGATACTTCAATAAAGATATCCTCGCCCATGCCGGGATCTCCGGGATCTATGCAGTCATCAGGAAGAGGCAGGCAGTTGTCATGGAACAGGTTCTGGGTCACACGGGTGCCCTGGGCCTGCCAGTCCAGCCACAGGCCTCTGGTGCAGTGGTGGATGTGATTTCTCCGGTAAATAACATCAATGGCAGCGTGCATCTTGATCCCGCCGATTTCTGCACCGGCAAGATTCTGCTTGTTGTTGATATGGTGGATATGGTTATCTTCAATAAGAGAGAATACTCCGCCTAAATGTCCTACAATGCCGGTCTGCCCGCAGTCGTGGATATTACATCTCCGGATAATGTGAGAGCCGATATTCTCTTTGGTCCATCCTTCTCTCTGAGCCTGGCAGATGCAGTCACGCTCTGTTTGGGTTCCGTCCTTAAATTTCCAGGTGAGCCATTTGTTGTCGTTGTTCGGCTGTTTGTATTTTCCCAGGGAAATGCCGGAACATTTGGAGTGGGATACTTCGCAGTCTTCAATGATCCATCCTTTAGACCAGTGGGGGCCGATCATACCTTCCTGGTAGGCGGTTGGAGGCGCCCACTGGGTAGCGGCCTTGGTAACTGTAAAGCCGGACAAAGTGATGTGGCCCACCCCTTCTTTATCCGGATAGAAGCAGTTTTAATGCCGGGTAATTAGTTATGCCGATAAATATGTGATGAAGCCTGTAAAATCGCCATGCTAAACAAAAAGTATCGGTCTAATTCTAAGCTACTTCATCCTTTCTGATATAGTGTAGGTGATAGCAAGTCACCAACCACAGAAAGGAGTCCCTATGAAATTTGATGAACAAGGGTTCCGTCATCTCGTTGACGAAACCATCGCCACAATCATACGGTTAGGCACAACGTCCCATGCTGTGCTTGACCGTTACGAACGCTTTACTGAAATGCTGGTAAAACACTTAAAAAGTCTGGATCAGCCGTTTGAACTGATGCTCTGCCTTGAATGGGTCAATTCTCTGGATCACGATCCGGCTTGTGTGCTTAGCGCATCCTATGTTGACTGGAAAGCACTGCACAGGTTCGTCCATCTGCTGGCAGAACAGCAGGCCGGAACGCTGACAGAATGGCGTCATTATCTGTGTTTCACCCCGGAACTTCCTGAAACTGATGAATATAAAAACATTCTTGTTGAATTTCAGGTAGTTATGAAAGAGGAAGGCAAATATCCGACCACCATAAAGTCGTACAGTTCCATAGCCCGCAGGCTTCTTCTTTATCTGGAAAGCGTAGGTATTACAAAGTTTTCCGATGTAAGGAACCAAAACCTTCTGGACTATTTCCAGACAGACCGGTTCAAGAACCGGAACCTGAAAGGGTTCCAGACGGAATTGTGTGTCCTGAAAAAGTTCCTGCGGTTTGCGACAGATGCCGGTTACACAGCCTGCAAGACCCTTCCGTATGCTCTGCCCAAAATCCGCCAGTCCAGAAACAAGATCATTACTACGATTGACGAAAAGGTAGAAGCAGACCTTCTGGAAGATGAGCCGGACAGCCTTGTAAACAAGCGGGATCAGGCAATTCTCCTGTTGGCACTGCACACCGGTCTGCGAAGTTGCGACATCCGGGCATTGAGGTTCTGCGACATCGACTGGGAAAAAGAGACCATCCATATCCGTCAGAAAAAGACGGGCGTTGACCTTGAAATTCCCATAGACAGCGCCACACAAAACGCCATTATTGATTACATCCTGAACGAGCGCCGGGATTGTGAGCAGGAATATATTTTTGTTACATCCGTAGGCCCGATAAAAAAGCTGGCCCGCAGGCATTACAGGATGAAATACCGCACACAGGGGACGGAATCCTATGAAAATCTTCCTCACGATGGCCTCCACATTTACCGACGCACTTTTGCGTCGCGGCTTTTGCAGTCAGGAACGCCGTTACCGCTCATTTCCGAAATGTTAGGGCATATCGACAAAAACTCTGTCCGCGTGTATCTCTCAACGGATGAAGCAAAAATGAAGCGGTGTGCGTTAGACATCTCCCAGATTCCTTGCCGAAGGGAGGAATACTGATGTACGCAAGTAAATTTGGCCCTGTCATGGAAGAAATGCTTACCATCCGGCACCGTTCCGGTTTGCAGTTAAAGTTTATTGGTTTTTTCCTTGACGACTTTGATGCTTTCTGTGCCAGAGAGTATCCAGAAGCCACCCTGCTTACAAAGGAGATTGCCGAAACATGGATTCACAGCTCCGATTCTCCATCCCGGCACCACATGGCGCGGCGGGTCTTGACAATGAAGCATATCGGGGAATACCAGCAGTCACTTGGCTTAAACGCTTATGTCCCGAATTACCGGATTAAGAGGCCAAAGGCAGAGGAACCCCATCTGTTTACGGACGAACAGCTTGCACTGTTTTTTGAAACTGTTGACACAAAGCTGATCCCAACAGAGACATATCCGTATAAAGATACGATGTTCCCGGTATTCTTCCGGCTGGTTTACTGTTGTGGCCTCCGCAGCTCCGAAGCCTGCAACCTGAAGGTGTCGGATATTGATTTTCCCAAAGGGACGATCTGTATCTACCAATCGAAGGGGATGAAAGACAGGGAGCTTCCCTTGTCGGACGACCTTCTGGATTTATGTTACCGTTTTGACCGGTATTACCAGAAGCAGTTCCCTGACCGTACTTATTTTTTCAAGCCGAACCAGGAACGGGAACACATGACAAGCGCCGATGTCAGCAAGATTTTTCAGGCCATACTCAAAAAAGCAGGGTTATTGGAGCTGCCCGGAAAAAGGTTTACAACGCATGGCCTCCGCCACCTCTTTGCCGTTCAAAACATTAAAAAATGCGCTGACGCAGGAGAAGATTTCTATAACTGGATTCAGTATCTTTGCAGGTACATGGGACACAAGCACATCCGCTATACTCTGTACTATCTGCATATCACCTCACAGCTTTTCCCTGTCTACCGGGAGAAGCTGGACGCCCTTGAGAAAGGAATCGGTGTGGTCTATGCGGAAGAATAAACAAAAGCCAAAAAAGATGTTTTTCATCTACACAAAGGATTTTTTCAACCACTTGCGCTCTGAACTTCATAGCGAACGGACAATCGAAACTTACTGCCAGTCGCTGAACGCTTTCCGCATCTATCTCTACGAAACCTACTCAAAAACTGTTGACCAGATCACGATTGATTTTGTCACGGAAGAAGTTATCCGCGAATTTTTGAGCA
This sequence comes from Candidatus Blautia avicola, assembly GCA_019120515.1. Classification (GTDB taxonomy): domain Bacteria; phylum Bacillota; class Clostridia; order Lachnospirales; family Lachnospiraceae; genus Blautia; species Blautia avicola. The sequence goes on from DWUY01000020.1 coordinate 9,462, forward strand.
GCGTTGCCGACAGCAACAGTGTTGGCACACGGAATGTCCGGCTGTCCGGGATAAAGGCATACCTGAAATATGCCGCTACCCGTGATATGGAGCTTGTACCCCTGCAAATCAGCATTTCTGCTGTGAAGCACAAGAAAACATACCCGAAACGCCATAACTGGCTGGATAAGGCAGATATTGAACTGATTCTCGCGCAGCCGCCCCAAACAAAGATAGGGATACGGGATCGCTTCATTATCCTGTTCCTGTTCTCGACCGGGGCGCGGCTTGCCGAAATGCGTTCTGTCCAGTTAAAAGACGTCATTATAAATGAAAAGTATCCGTACATCCGAATCACCGGCAAAGGAAACAAGCCGCGTATCGTTCCCATCCCGGAGGATTCTTTTCTAAAAAACTACAAGTATTACTGCCACCTTTACCATCCCAAAGAGAACCCGGATGATTACCTTTTCTATCCGACTGCAAAAGGTGGCAGAGAAATGATGTCTGAGGACAACGTGCAGCGCATCCTGAAAAAGTATGGGGACGCCGCCCGCTGTTCCAATCCAAAGCTGCCTTCCATCCATCCGCATCTTCTCCGACATTCCTATGGAGCGCAGCTATACAGGCTTGGGGTCTCTCTCCCGGAGATAGCAAAACTTCTTGGGCATGAGGATATTTCCACAACGGAAATCTATGCGGAGACTGATCCTGAAATGGCGGCAGAAGCCATTTCAAAGATGTTAGGCAAACAGCCGGTAAGGAAATGGGACTTCCTTACCGAAGATGAAAAGTTAAAAATTTTAGGACTAAAGTAGCTCAGAATTAGGCCGATACTTTCTTGCTAAACATGGTGTAAAAACCGGCTTCAGCAGAATTTATCGGTCTTATTTTTTACGAGGCATTAAATACGTTAGACCGATGTCGGTCTAACATCTT
>DWUY01000238.1 GCA_019120515.1 Candidatus Blautia avicola
TCGGGACTGAATCATCAGGGAAAAGAGATATGTTTTCATCTGACAGACGAATGGGGATATGAGATCCCCAAAGAAGATCTCTATATCCCCCATTATCACCCGGTTACCTGCCGGGAATGCGCCAGCCGGCTGACCTGCAACGGCTGCGCAGACTGCGGAAAATGTGACCGGACGTTATAGTAAACAAGTTTTTTAATGTCCTCTGGGGATCTGATCCAGCCGCCCTTTTTCTTTTACCAGATCTGCATAGAGGAGATCTGCCAGGACAAATCCCAGAGGTATAAGTGAAAACCAGATGGCTTTTCCAAGAAGAAAACGGCAGAGGAAAGTAGAAACTACGCCGCCGAAAACAAAGGAGATCAGCATGACTGCATGGGTCCGCAGCCTCTGAAGATGGGAAGGCCGTTCCTGGGGATGGCGGATAGATTTTGTAACAGCGATTCCCACCTGCCGGATGTGATTGGTACAGAAGGTGGTGGCCATTGGAATACCTTCTGCCTGGCGGAAGGTATTGTACTGCATGGAGCAGATGAAGTTGATCAGCACCTGGGTGATCTGGACCGGAGCGCTTTCCGGCAGAAAACCAAGAAAGATCACCACAAGGATTTCAATAAGGATCAGCAGGGTATCCCAACGTATCAGATGGCTCTTTTTTACATAGCCGGGAAGGACTTCTGAGAGCATGGTTCCCACACAGTAGGCTGTGATAGGAATGAAAAAGTACAGGGCGTGGAACCACCGGCCGTTTCCCAGAGCCATTGCCAGAAGGACAAAGTTTCCTGTCTGGGCATTACAGAAAACCCCTCCTCTTATAGAATAGGTAAAGGCGCCGAAATATCCGGCAACCAGCATCATCAGAATGAAAACAATGTCACGTTCACATTCCAGAAAAGTATTTTTTGCAGCAGGAGAATTCTGCGTCTTTTGTTCTTCCATGGATATCTGCCTCCTTTTGACTTATTCCCCATTATAATTCTTTCGCCTTTTGGGTTCAATCCGGTTTTTGAATAAAAAATATTGAGAAGCCGGGAAAGATTCCGGCAGATATCACAGAAAAAGGAAATGCCTTCGGTTGTAGAGAAATGAAAAACTGTTATAATAAAAAACATGATAGAAAAACAGGAAAATGGGAGATGATGAAATGGAACAAATGTCACTATTTGACGACAGAGGACAATCCGCGCCCCTTGCCACCAGGCTGCGGCCGGATTCTCTGGAGGATTTTGCAGGACAGGAGCATCTGCTGGGAAAAGGAAAGATCCTTAGACAGCTTATTGAAAAAGACCAGATTTCTTCCATGATCTTCTGGGGACCTCCCGGGGTGGGTAAGACTACTTTAGCCAGTATTATTGCCGGGAGGACAAAGGCTCAGTTTATTAATTTCAGCGCAGTGACCAGCGGTATTAAGGAAATCCGGGAGGTCATGAATCAGGCGGAGCTTGCCCGGAGGATGGGACAGCGGACCGTACTTTTTGTAGACGAGATCCACCGTTTTAACAAAGCCCAGCAGGATGCCTTTCTTCCATTCGTAGAAAAAGGCAGTATCATCCTCATCGGTGCTACCACTGAGAATCCTTCTTTTGAGGTAAATTCCGCCCTCCTTTCCAGGTGTAAGGTATTTGTGCTGAAGGCTCTGGAGGTAAAGGATCTGCTGAAGCTTTTAAACCATGCCCTGGAAAGCCCAAAAGGATTTGGAAACCAGCATGTAAAGATCACCGGGGAACAGCTTACAGCCATAGCGGAGTTTGCCAACGGAGACGCCAGAACGGCGCTGAATACCCTGGAAATGGCAGTGCTCAACGGAGAGATCAGCCCGGAGGGAATCCTGGTCACAGACCAGGGACTGGAACAGTGTGTCAGCCGCAGATCTCTTCTATATGATAAGACCGGTGAAGAGCATTATAACCTGATATCTGCTTTACATAAATCTATGCGCAACAGCGATCCGGATGCGGCGGTGTACTGGATGTGCCGGATGCTGGAGGGAGGGGAAGATCCGCTCTATATTGCAAGACGGCTGATCCGGTTTGCCAGTGAGGATATCGGAATGGCAGACAGCCACGCCCTTCCTCTGGCAGTGTCCGTCTACCAGGCATGTCATTTTCTGGGAATGCCGGAGTGCGACGTCCATCTGACTCATGCAGTGGTGTATCTGTCCATGGCGCCGAAATCCAACGCCCTGTACAGAGCCTGTGAGGCCGGTAAGGCGGATGTAAAGAATAAGAAAGCGGAACCGGTTCCCCTGGTCCTTCGGAACGCTCCCACAAAGCTGATGAAGGATTTAAACTATGGGAAAGGCTATGAATATGCCCATAATACAGAAGAGAAGCTGACCCATATGCAGTGTATGCCGGATAGTCTGAAAGACAGAGTCTACTACCAGCCCACCGTCCAGGGAGAAGAGAAAAAAGTGAAAGAACGGCTGGAAAAGATCAAGGCATGGAAGCAGAAAGAGGAGATATAGCAAAGGCGAAAATCAGAAAGTGGAGGTAGGATCACTGTCAGGGTACTACCTCCATTTTCAATATAAACCTTCAAAGTATGATACAGATCAGATTTTGTTACAATACAAATGGCGCACCTGGCCGTACAGATGCCACAGAAGAACAGATACGTGAAGAGGTACGGCGCTGTATGAATGAATACGGAAAATACAGAGGATTTATCTTCTTTGGTTTCCTCTTAGCGAATTCCCTGGATCCCAAGGAAAAATTAACCTCTCTTTTACCCATGATCCAGGAGGCAGAGAGTTATCGGCAAAATAATCGTCTGGATATTTTCTAAGAAAAACCTCCCAGGATCTTTGAACTTATCAAAAGATCCTGGGAGGTTTTAATTTAAGGTGTGCAATATTAAAAACATTCTATAAAATGTCAAACGTCTTTCTCAGCTTTTTGCCCTTTTCAGGCTTCAGCGGAATCAGCATCTTCACTGTCGTCCTCCGGTATATCATTGTGGGACTCTGATACAGTCACTACGATAGCTTCCGGATCGGTAAGCAGATCGATGTTTTCATTCTTGGCAATATCCAGGTCGCCTACTTTAATAGATTCCCCAACCTTTAAGTTGCCTACATCAATGGAAACTTTCTCTACCAGGTCGCCGGGAAGAGCTCTGTATGAAATTTCTTCCAGAAGGAGCTGGAGTACGCCGCCCATAACTTTATCGTGATTTACCAGAACAACTTCAGCTACCGAATGTACTTTTTCACCTTTTACCAGAGCCTGGAAATCGATTTCATCTACCTGCCCTTTTAACGGGTTAAAATCAACCTCTTTGATCAGCACATCCATAGGCTGTCCATCTACGTCCAGCATGATCTGACTTCCCTTGTTGCTGGTCTTAAGCAGACGGTCTACTGCGGATTTTTCAATCTTAATGGGGATAGAACCTTCAATTTCTTTACCGAATACATTACCGGTAACATATCCCTCACGTCTTAATCTTTTTGCTTTGATGGCCATGTCTCTTTTTTCAGCTTTTAAAGTATTCATTTATCTTTTCCTCCAAAAATCTGATTGCCCGACAGCCTTCTTTGCATCTTCTGATGCTGGGGATTGCTTTGTGGCTCTTACTGCCGCAATCCTGGCATTTACAAATAGGTGTTGTCAAGGTCATTTCCTTGTTACATCAGTATTATAACGCATATAGCGAATAAAACAAGTGAAAATTCTGTGAACTTTTGTTTTGAAAATAGCCATTGCGGCATACAGGGGGCGCGGAGCAGGCTCATTGTATTAATTTTTGATAAGAGGTCCTGCCTCCTTCAAGAATATATCGATTTTGTCCGGTGTCCGCAGTCATCTGTCTTTTGTGGAGCTTTCGGTAAGAAAGAGGACTGGTTTTATAGTATTTTTCAAAAGTATGGGCAAAATGCTGGCGGCTGTTATAGCCGGAGGAAAAAGCGATGTCTGTAATGCTCATGGAACTGTTTATCAGGAGAAAGGCCGCTTCCTCCAGCCGTTTTTTGTTTATATATTCAATGATGCTGCAGCCCAGGATCCTGGAAAAAAGAGACTGGAGATAGGATTTGTTGATCCCGGTATAGGCGGCCAGGTCCGGTACGCGTATGGTTTCATGGATATTCTGGTCTATATAACGGCAGGCTTTCCGCAGATAATAAAGCCCGGTATTTTCTTTTTCATGGATCACGGAGTAAGCCAGTTCTGTCATAGTCCTGGAATAGAGAAGATAAAGGAGAAAATCAGCCCTGTCTGGTGACTTCTGAAGGTGGGAGATCAGATCTTTCAGGGCATATCCCAGATCCTGCATATCCCCGCCGTATCGGTAAGACGGCATTTTCTTCCAAAACTCCCGGAAATCCCTGCATTTGGAAAGCAGTTCTGACATAGGGTAAGTACCTTCCCCACAAGAAACCGTGAATTCCAGATTTAAAATAGAGCATGGACGGTCCGGGGTGATCTCCAGCCGATGGGGAACCTGGGCGCTTATAAATACGAAATGATTAGGTTCCGCCTGAAATGTCTCATCTGCGCAGAAGATCCGGCAGGTTCCTGCGGTTATATACATGATCTCAAAACTGTCGTGAGCATGAAAAGGCATATGGAATTCGGGAAGAGCAAGGGCATAAAAGGCAGTGATCTCTCCCCGGAGCGATTGTCTTTCCGGCATAATGATAAACCTCCTGTTATATGCGTCCCGATAGTTTAAGGATTAAATTTCCGGGACGGGTCTGTTGTCTATACAGACAGTGTAGCACAGAAAATTAAATGCGGCAATATATTGCATTTTAAAAGAAAAGAGCCAATAGGTTGCACATAGGAAAGCGTTAGAAGATATAATGGACACAACAAAAAAACGGGAGGTTTTATCATGAGTTTTAAAGTTGCTTTTATCGGAGCGGGAAGTCTGGTTTTTGCCAGAACTTTATTTACGGATATCATGTCAGTTCCGGAATTTCATAACATTGAAGTTGCCTTTACGGATATCAATGAGGATAATCTGGAGAAGACCAGGGCTCTGTGTCAGCGGGATCTGGACGCCAACGGTATCCCGGTAAAGATTTTTGCCACTACAGACAGAAGAGAGGCTTTCAAAGACGCCAGATATATTGTAAACTGCGTCCGTATCGGCGGCCTGGAGGCCTTTGAAACGGACATTGAGATCCCATTGAAATATGGCGTGGATCAATGTGTGGGAGATACTCTGTGTACCGGAGGTATTATGTACGGCCAGAGAGTGATCGCAGAAATGCTGAATTTCTGCAAGGATATCCGGGAAGTGGCAGAGCCGGGAGCTATCATGCTGAATTATTCCAATCCTAACGCTATGGCAACCTGGGCCTGCAACAAATACGGCGGAGTAAAGACTATAGGACTGTGCCACGGAGAGATCCATGGAGAGATGCAGATCGCAGAGGTTCTGGGAATCCCCAGAGAAGAACTGGATATCATCTGTGCTGGCATCAATCATCAGACCTGGTATATTTCTGTAAAGCATAATGGAGAAGACATGATCCCCAAATTGCTGGAAGGCTTTGAAATGCATGAGAAATACCGGGAAGAAGAGAAGGTAAGGATCGATATGCTGAAACGTTTCGGCTACTATTCCACAGAATCCAACGGCCATCTTTCTGAGTATGTGGCCTGGTATCGGAAACGTCCGGAAGAGATCAAAGACTGGATCAACCTGGATAACTGGATCAATGGGGAAACAGGAGGATATCTCCGGGTTACCAGAGAGGAGAGAAACTGGTTTGAAACAGATTATCCAAAGATTCTGAAGGAAGAGCCTAAAAAGCTGGATGGTTCGGAAAGAGGAAAGGAACACTGCTCTTATATCATAGAGTCTCTGGAAACAGGAAGAATTTACCGGGGACATTTTAATGTGATGAACGAGGGATGCATTACCAACCTGCCCTACGAATCCGTGGTAGAAGTTCCATGCTATGTGGACGGAAACGGGATCAGCGTGCCTAAGGTAGGAGATCTGCCTTGGGGCTGCGCGGCAGTATGCTCTCAGTCTATCTGGGTTCAGAAGCTGGCTGTAGAAGCGGCTGTCCGCGGAGATGTGAAGCTTCTGAAACAGGCGGCCCTTATGGATCCCCTTACAGGAGCTGTCTGCAATCCTCCGGAAGTATGGCAGATGATCGATGAGATGCTGGTGGCTCAGGAAAAATGGCTTCCTCAGTACACAGAGGCTATCAAAGAAGCAAAAGAAAATCTGGCAAAAGGGGATCTGATCCCCACAAAAGATTATCATGGAGCTGTAAGACTCCGGGAGAAAACTCCCCAGGAGGTAGCGGCTGAACATGAGGCAAGGAAGATAACTGTATAATAATAAAAAAAGAATTGCTGCTTTTATTTATAAAGGCAGCAATTCTTATAAAAAATGTAAGCTTGCTTTTGGATAGAATATTAAATATTAGTAAGGTAAATGTTGACCCAAACTACAGATTAAAATATAATTTATCTATAAATAATACAGAAGAGGTGTGGTATGGGATTAACGGCAAGCGATTTGGCGAAGGCCTGCGGGGTATCCAGATCGACAGTAAACAGGGCACTTCTGGGTGAAGGCAGGATTAATAAAGATACCAAAAAGATGATATTGGAGAAGGCAAAGGAATTGGGGTATAAGCCCAATCTTCTGGCCCGCAGTCTGGCAATGGGCAAGTCAATGACAATAGGCGTAATAGTGGCTGATCTAAATAATCAGTATTTCGCAGGAATCATTGATGCTGTGGGGAAAAGAGTGAAAAATGAGAAGTATTTATTAAACGTTACTTTTCACGAAAAAAGTAAAGCAGCAGAAAAAGAACTTATCGAAAAACTTGTGAGTTTTCAGGCGAGCGGTATTATTATTTCCCCGATTAATAAAGGGAGGGAATTTGAAAAATATTTAAAGGAATTGCCGATTCCCACGGTATTGATTGGAAATGATCTGAAAAGAACTACCTCTGTAGGTATTGATGAATATCAGGCAACAGTTGATGCGGTTAAGTATATTATGCAGAAGGGCTATAGAAATGTTGTATTTTGCTGTCCGCCATTAAAGGATGATGACGGAAAAAATAACTTAGGGCATGTATTAAGATTAAAAGGCTATAGAGAAGTAATGAAATCCTGTGGCCTGAAAAGCTGCTGCATTTATGGAGATGACTATTTACCGCAGATAGAAAAAAATATTAAAAAGTCTGCAGGAAAGCCGGCTTATCTTTGTTCCGGAGATATATTTGCGAATGAGGTGATGACATTTCTGCATCAAAAAGGATATATGGTAAAGAGAGATTTTGGGGTAATGGGATTTGATTACGTTAAATCATATCAGAATGGCATTGTTAATATAACCACCATAGATAATCATATTTCTGCTATAGGCGACAAGGCCGCAGAAATCTTGCTGGATATGATTAATGGTAAATTGGCCAGAGATGAGTATCACCATGAAATAATCGGATATGATATAAAAGAGGGCAATACATTATAAAGATAAAAAAGACCTTTGTGTGGAAATTTGTAATTACTTTAACATTTTCCGCGCAAAGGTTTTTTGTTACTTGTTGTGAAATGCAACAAGTTTTTTTATGGATGTGAGTTGTGGAAAATATCCAAAATATGTATGCGAAATATTGGAGATAATAAAAAAATATAGCAATAATTAATAAAAAATATAAAAAAGCATAATATAATATGTTGCAAATGTAAACTATCAGAGGTATAATGTAGTCATCAAAGCGGACGCGCGACCGCAAAAGGTAACTATATTTTATATCCTATTGGGAGGAAGTTATATGAAAAATAAAATTTTAGTAAGCTTTTTGTCAATCGCTATGATAGGAACAGGGTTAATTGGCTGTAGTTCAGGAGAAGGCGACAGTAGCAAAGGGGATTCTACCCAAATTTCTATTGAATGTGGATTCAGTGGAACGCAACTGGAAGAATTTCAGAGTATTGTGGACAGATTTACGGAAGAGACCGGAATTAATGTACAGATTATCACAGATGGTTCAGATTATGAAGCAACTATGAAAACAAAGATGGCTTCAAATGATTTGCCTGATATCTGGCTTACTCATGGATGGAGTGTAATGCGGTATAGCGAATATCTTATGCCTCTGCAGGATGAAGACT
>DWUY01000239.1 GCA_019120515.1 Candidatus Blautia avicola
TTTGCGGATTCTTTTACCAGTCTGCTCCACTCTTCGGAGTCCTTGGCTCCGATTTCCCAGAATCCATAGTTTTCATTGCCGATACTCCAGTATTTTACCTGATGGGGATCAGAAAAGCCGTTTTCTATACGCCATTTTGCGTATTTTCCTTCTGCAGCAAGATTGCAGTATTCTACCCAGTCACTCATTTCTTCTGCGGTTCCTGTTCCGGCATTCGTGCAGATATATGGTTCACAGTGAAGCTTTCTGCAAAGCTTAATATATTCATCAGTGCCAAAAGTATTTGGATCCTCCACACGCCAGGACTTGTCGAAAAAGGGAGTCCTTTTGGCGCCTACAGCCTCTTTCCAGTGATAGGAAGAAACAAAGCAGCCGCCGGGCCAGCGCAGAACGGGAATTTTAATCTTCCTGAGAGCATCGAGAACATCTGTACGGAATCCGTCTTCATCGGAAAATGGGGAAGCCGGATCATAAATCCCGCCGTAAATCTGCCGATGAAAGTGTTCTATAAAATGACCGTAGAGCATAGGGCTTCGGTGTCCAATTTCATGTTTCACATTTCCGTGTAAGATCATAGCATTTTACCTCCGTTTTTTCTTTATAAACTGATAGTAGATATCAAAAGAAAACTTGTCAATGTGTTTCCAGATATAAGATACAACTTTCGAGTATTATGAAAATTGGTGTGGTAAAGATATACAAAATTAGAGATTATAAGTTGTATAAAACCACAAATATGAAAAAATGAATAAAAATATCTTGCAATTTAAAGAAAATATGGTATATTTACCTTAACAAGATTACTAATCATATCAGAGATAATATTAAAAAACAGATAAGGAGAAAATATGCGGGAAGAGGAGTTTATCGATATTCTTAAAAGAGAACTTATGCCTGCCCTGGGCTGTACAGAACCGATAGCCATTGCTTATGCATCTGCAAAAGCACGGGCAGTTCTCGGAAGACTGCCGGATATGGTCTCGATAAAAGTCAGCAGCAATATTTTAAAAAACGCTATGGGCGTAGGCATTCCGGGAACTCATATGGTGGGGCTGGAAATAGCAGCGGCGCTGGGAGTGATCGGAGGTGACAGCGAAGCTATTTTAGAAGTACTCCACAAGATCACAAAAGCGGATATACAGAATGCGAAAGATTATGTAAAAGATCATGTAAAGGTTTCTTTAAAGGATACAGAGAAGAAGTTATACATAGAAGTAGAAGCCCGTACATCAGATGACTCGGCACAAGTGATCATTGAAGACAGTCATACAAACATAACAAGGATCCAGCATGGCGCGTTTACCATTTTTGAAAAAAGTCATTGCCGTGATATTGGTGAAACCGGACACGGGAATAGCTCTATCAGTGTGGAGGAGATATATCACTTCATAGAAAATGTTAATGCAGAGAAACTGGGCTTTTTGAAAGAGACAATTTCTTTGAATTGGGATATCGCACAAGAAGGTATATCCGGAGAATACGGATTAAGCGTAGGCAGGAGTATCTACGAATCGCAAATATCCGGCGGACAGGAATATCGGCCGAATACTCAGGAATATGCGGCTGCTTTAACCGCTGCCGCGGCAGATGCCAGAATGGCGGGATGTAAACTTCCGGTGATGACGGTCTGTGGAAGCGGCAATCAGGGAATTACTGCAACCGTTCCGGTGATCGCGGTAGCCAGAAAGGAAAAATATAGTGAGGAATTGCTGTATAAAGCGGTCGCTCTTAGTTGCCTGATCACCACACATGTGAAGAAGTATATTGGAAAGCTATCTCCCTTATGCGGCTGCGGAATGGGATCTTCCATCGGAGTATGCTGCGCGTTGATCTATATGCGGGGTGGAACTCTTGAGCAGATTAAAAGCGGCATTAAAAATATGATCGCTGATGTTTCCGGGATTATCTGTGATGGAGCAAAAAGCGGATGTGCTTTAAAAATTGCGACAGTAGTATCCAGCGCTTTTCAATGCGCAGTGCTGGCTCTTAGAAACAGCAGTGCCGGCGAATTAGACGGGATCGTATCAGACAATGTGGAAACTACGATACGTAATCTGGGAGAACTTGGCAATAAAGGTATGTGTAATACAGATAAAGTCATTTTAAATATGATGGTCTGCAAATAATAAAAAGGCTGCAGGAAGCAGCAGAACGGAGGAAATTATGGACAAAAGAACCAGAGTATTGAATGCGATGAATCAGAAGGAGGTGGATCATGTACCTGTAGGATTTTGGTTCCATTTTGCAGGAGAAGAAGCTGTAGGTGATGAGTGTGTGAAGGCGCATTTGAAATATTATAAAGAAACAGATCTGGATTTTGTAAAAATCATGTGCGACAATTATTTTCCTTATCCGTTACCTGGCAAAATGGAAAGGCCTGAAGATTGGCGAAACCTGAAGCCGTTGGATCCCAGCCACCCTTTCATTGCAGAGCAGGTAGAGCGGGCAAAAAAGATAGTGGCGGCCATAGGTGAAGAAAGATGTGTATTTTATAATGTGTTCGCCCCCTTTTCTTCTATCCGTTTCGGAGCAGAGGCTGTGGGCATGACAGATCAGGATATTATGGATCAGATCCGGGAAGATAAAAATTCTTTAATGTATGCATTAGATGTGATCGCTCAGACAAATGCAATGCTTGCGGAATTACTGATCACGGAAGCCGGCTGTGACGGCATTTACTATTGTGTACAGGGAGGAGAGTATGACAGGTTTACTCCTGAAGAATACAGAAAGATCATTACTCCAAGCGATTTATATGTTATCGAACATGCGAATAGATTTTCTGATAACAATATCATCCACATGTGCGGCTGGGCAGGAAACAGAAATCAACTGGAAGTATGGAAGGACTATCCGGCAAAGGTTATTAACTGGGCGGTTTATGTAGAGGGAATGAGTCTGGAAGAAGGACGTTTATATTTCCAGGGGAAAACATCACTGGGAGGATTTGAAACCCATTGGGATGAGCATACACAGCAGGGAATTATTTATACAGGTACCAAAGAGGAATTGCAGGAGTATACAAAAAATCTGATCCTGGATCACGGAAAACTGGGGCTTATGTTGGGAGGTGACTGTACGATTGACTCCAGAATAGATTGGGAAAGAATCAGATGGATTGTAGAAGCGGCAAGGACGATTTAATAATAGGAGGAAGAAAGGTATGAAAAACAAATGGAAAAAAGTTGTAGCATTGGGTGTAACTTCATCTGTGATCTTAGGAATGACTGCCTGCGGAGGCTCTGGTGGAGGAAGTACTGGAGAGAGCGGAAGTAAGGACAGCAAAGA
>DWUY01000240.1 GCA_019120515.1 Candidatus Blautia avicola
CATCTGAACATGGATTATGCTTTCAATTTAAAAGGTATCCTGTATTTCCCGAAGATCAACATGGAATATGAATCCATTGAGGGAACTATTAAACTGTATAATAACCAGGTATTTATCGCCGATAATATTAAGGAGGTAATCCCTGAATTTCTTATGCTGTTAAAGGGTGTTATCGATTGTCCGGATCTGCCTCTGAACGTATCCAGAAGCGCTTTGCAGAATGATGGATTCGTGAAGAAGATTTCTGATTATATCAGCAAAAAGGTGGCAGATAAACTTACCGGTATGTGCAAGACAGACAGAGAAAACTATGAGAAATACTGGGATGATATCAGTCCGTTTATCAAATTCGGCTGCATGAAAGACAGCAAATTCTCCGAGAGGATGATGGACTATATCCTCTATAAGAACCTGGACGGAAAATACCTTACTTTGGAAGACTGTATTAAGGAAAACACTCCAGAGAAAACGGAGGAAGAGTTAAAAGAAGAGCAGGAACAGGTAACAGAGGAGAATAAAGAAGAGACCGCAAAAGAGGCTGCGGAAGAGGCAAAGAAAGAGCCTGAGAAGATCAATATCTACTATGTGACAGATGAGGTACAGCAGAGCCAGTATATCAATATGTTTAAAGAACAGGGACTGGATGCTGTTATCCTGAAGCATAATATTGACGCTCCTTTCATCTCCCATGTAGAACAGATAAAAGAGAATGTAAGATTCCTCCGTATCGACGCAGATGTAACAGATGCAGTAAAAGAGGATGACGGAAAGGATCTGGAAGAGGAGACGAAAGAGCTGTCAGAGATCTTTAAAAAGGCTTTGAATAAGGATAATCTGACCGTAAAGGTAGAGAGCCTGAAAAATGAAAATGTGTCTTCTATGATGACGATTTCTGAGGAAAGCCGCCGTATGCAGGAAATGATGAAAATGTACAATATGTACGGCATGGATCCTTCCATGTTCGGCGGCCAGGAAACCCTGGTATTAAACGCCAACAACAAGTTGGTACAGTATGTCTTGGAGCATAAAGACGGCGAGAATATCCAGATGTTCTGTGAACAGCTCTATGATCTGGCGCTGATCAGCCACAGACAGCTGACACCGGAAGAAATGACAAAATTTGTTGCCAGAAGCAACGAGATTATGCTGAAGCTGGCTCAGTAAATAGAAACTGCCCTGTGAAGTACCGGATAGGTACCTCCCAGGGCAGTTTTGCAGTTCCTGAAATCATATAAGAAAGGATCATATAAGGATCACATATTTGCCAATATATGCCTTGCCACATATACTCCTGAAGCAGAAGCGTGGGACAGGGAATGAGTCACGCCGCTTCCGTCTCCGATGATATAAAGTCCTTTGTAAGGGCTTTCCAGATTCTCGTCAATCTCCACTTCCATGTTATAGAATTTTACTTCTACGCCGTAAAGGAGGGTATCATCATTTGCCGTGCCCGGGGCGATCTTGTCCAGAGCCTGGATCATTTCAATGATACCGTCCAGGATCCTTTTGGGCAGTACCAGGCTCAGATCTCCGGGAGTGGCTTTAAGCGTAGGACGGACCAGGCCTTCTTCAATACGGCGGACAGTGCTTCGCCGGCCTCTCATCAGATCTCCGAATCTCTGTACGATAACGCCGCCGCCCAGCATATTGGACAGCCGGGCAATGCTTTCTCCATAGCCGTTGCTGTCCCGGAAAGGCTCGGAAAAGTGCTTGGAGACCAGCAGGGCGAAATTGGTGTTTTCTGTCCGCATATTCACATCTTCATAACTGTGGCCGTTGGCGGTGATGATCCCGTTGGTATTTTCGTTCACTACAATGCCGTAGGGATTCATACAGAAAGTCCGGACATTATCCTCAAATTTCTCTGTCCGGTATACGATCTTGCTTTCGTACAGCTCATCGGTGAGATGGGAAAAGATCACTGCGGGAAGCTCCACCCGGACTCCCAGGTCTACCCGGTTGGACAAGGTAGGAATGGAGAGCTGGCGGCAGACAGATTCCATCCATTTGCTTCCGCTGCGGCCGACAGAGATGACACATTTTCTGCAGTCGGCAGAGGTATCCCCGTATACTACCCGGAAACCTTCAGAAAGAACTTCTACCGTTGAGACAGGGGTATTGAAATAGAAATCTACTTTATCTTTCAATTCCTTATACAGATTTTCCAGGACCACATAGTTCAGATCCGTGCCCAGATGACGTATGGAAGCGTCCAGCAGATGAAGTTTGTTCTGGAGACAGAGCTTTTTAAACCGGGTTCCCGCTGTGGAGTACAGCTTGGTATTTTCCGCTCCATGGGAAGTATTGATATGATCCACATAGTTCATCAGATCAAGAGCCGTCTGTCTTCCCACATGCTCATAAAGGGTGCCGCCGAAATTATTGGTAATATTGTATTTGCCGTCAGAGAAAGCTCCGGCGCCTCCGAATCCGCTCATAATGGCGCAGGTCTTGCAGCGGATACAGGAAGTTACTTTTTCTCCGTCAATGGGACACCTGCGTTTTTCCAGAGAGTTCCCTGCTTCGAATACGGCAATTTTCAGATCTGTATGTTCTTTTGTAAGCTCATAGGCGGAATAAATACCTCCAGGACCGGCGCCTATGATAATGATATCGTAATCCATAATAATCCTCCATCTAACTGATTTGTTCTGTATACGGCAGAATAAGGACTGCCCTGTGTCTGCTTAGAGTCTGTTCCTTATTAGTATAGGAGAAACCGGGAAAAATTGTCAAGGCGGGCGTTCTATGTAATTGACAAAGAAAGAGAATGGTAATATACTGTAGAGGAATTCTCAAAGACGAAGGTTTTTGGGAATTTTTTTGGTTTATAAAACTTTTTACAGGAGGTAAGGGAAATGAAAGTAGAACGTGTAGAAAATATGTGCGGAGGCAAAGGCCATGTGATCATCAAACATATCCTTGGTGAAAAAGAATTGAATGGAAAATGTGGTCTGTATGCTGAGGTGGTGATCGAGCCGGGCTGTACTCTGGGATATCATGAACATCACGGAGAAAGCGAGACCTACTATATCCTTTCAGGGGAAGGTGAATATGATGATAATGGGACAAAGCGTACGGTGAAGGCGGGAGATGTGACCCATACGCCGGACGGCTGCGGCCATGCCCTTGCGAATACCGGAAATACGGATTTGGTTTTCATGGCCTTGATCATTCTGGGCTGATGAAGGATATTTGAAAAGACTGTCCCATTAAGCAAGCATTCTTAATATAATCATGCCTAATGGGACAGTTTCTTTAAGCTAGGCCTTTCTTAAACCGGATCATCATTTCCCGGGTCAGGCTGACATCATAGTCATCATAGGGAATGTCCTCCCTTTCAAACCATTCTGCCTCGGACAGTTCATCTTCTTCCAGGATAATGTGGTCGCTGCCATCCAGGTCACAATAGAAGCCCATGAGAAGGCTGCTGGACAGGGACCAGGGCTGGCTTTTATAGTACTGGATATTTTTAACTTTCAGTCCTACTTCTTCCATTACCTCCCGTTTTACCGTTTCTTCCAGGGTTTCCCCGATCTCCGCAAAACCTGCGATCAATGCATAGCGTCTTGCTGTGCCTCCGGCATATTTGGACATGAGAAGCCGGTTTCCGTTTCGGACGCCTACGATCACCGCAGGAGAGATCTTGGGGTACTCGGTGTTTTTGCAGTGTGGGCAGTACATCATCCTTTCCCGGGTGTCCGGCACCAGAGGGTGGCCGCATTTTCCGCAGAATTTCCGGGTTTCATACCAATTATAAAGCTGATAGCCGGTGATCAGGGCAAAGCCGTTTACCTGAGGTCCAAGATTCCGGAAGATAATGATGTCCTCCATGGTATACCCGGGAAGCGCATCCAGAGATTCCTCCCGGATAAGATAATAATTTCTCTGATCAATGGAAAATAAATAGGTATAGGATGTATAAATCCGGGGATAATATTCTCCGGTATACTGAAAATCCGGGAAAGAAAAGGTATCTCCCATCACTTTTACCAGTACTTTTCGATCACGAAAGAAAAGAATATAGTCATTGGCCTTTGGCGGCACAGGATGATATTCATTGCGATAGCAGTGGCTGCCAAGATCCTGGATCATAAATATAACCTCCGTTTTCTATACAGATTCCCATAGGATCTGCTGTTGTTTAAAGTATTTCAGAACAAGTTCATCCCAGGCATGGTCCAGGGATTTGTCCAGTGTAAAGGTTTTCAGAGACGTGCCTGTAGTACAGGTAAGGTGAGTTCCGTCATATTGAAAATTCAAAAACAGACCGAAAATCTCCCCAGGTTTATAGGACAATCCGCTTCCAGCAAGGAGCTTTTCTGTATTTTTTCTGGACAGGCGGAAGATGATCTTAAAATGGAGAGGGGTTTTCTTCCCTTTTATGATGGAAAAGCAAAAAGGTTTTATATCTCTCCACAAAGCGTAATCCCGTTCTTCTTCCTGAAGCCGGCGGTTTTCTTCTGTGTCAAAAAAATCTTTGTGGAGATCCCCCTCGATGGAGTAGGTTACAGAAGTAGTTACAGAGGCTTCACTGAGTCAGAAAGAGTCAAAGGCATTGCCGATCAGCAGCTTTGCCATAAAATCTTTAATATCCTGAATTTTTACAGCAATCATATAAATACAGGCCTCATTTCCGATAAGTTTACAGGGCGACCCAAAGAAAAAAATTCTTATCGGGCCGGACCAATAACAGTATAAACGAAAAAAGAAAAAAATCCTAGAGTTTTCTGTGAAAAACCTTTTCAAATAGAAACAGGTGTGTTATGATAAGACATGGTATTAAAAACTACATAAAGAGGTTGTGAAAAATGAGTTATAAAATTATTATAGACAGCTGCGGGGAGCTTTTGGAAAGATGGAAAACAGATGAACATATTGAGCGAGCCCCTCTTACATTAACCGTGGACGGAGAAGATATTGTAGATGACGAGACTTTTGATCAGGCCTATTTTCTGAAAAAAGTTGCGGCAAGCCCAAACTGTCCAAAATCCTCCTGTCCTTCTCCGGAAAAATATATGGAGGCCTTTGACTGTGAAGCAGATCACGTATATGCAGTGACGCTTTCTTCTAATCTCAGCGGTTCTTATAACAGTGCGGTGCTGGGACGAAATCTTCTGCTGGAGAATAAGCCGGAGAAGAAGATCCATGTATTTGATTCCTGTT
>DWUY01000021.1 GCA_019120515.1 Candidatus Blautia avicola
TGACAGGCTGCGGCAAGAAAACAGAGACAAATGCAAATGGAGAAGAGATCGTAGAACTGACCTGGTATCAGGTAGGAGACGCCCAGGCAGATGATGATGAGGTTTTTGAAGAAGTTAATAATTATCTGGCAGATAAGATCGGGGTAAAGCTGGACGTAGTGAAAGTAGGCTGGGGCGATTATAACCAGAAGATGCAGGTTGTGATCAATACCGGAGATAAATGGGATCTGTGCTTTACCTGCTCCTGGACAAATGATTATCTCCAGAATGCTCAGAAGGGAGCTTTCCTGGAACTGGATGACCTGCTCCAGACAGAAGGTAAAGAGATGTATGACAAGATCGATCCCCGTTTCTGGGAAGCTGCCAAAGTAGGCGGCGTGACCTACGGTGTTCCAAGTGAAAAAGAGATCGGAAGCTGTCCTATGTGGGTATTTACCAAAGAATATGTAGATAAATACAACATTCCTTACCAGGATATCCATACTCTTGAGGATCTGGAGCCATACCTGAAGCTTATTAAAGAAAATGAGCCGGATGTTGTTCCTATGTATCTGACAAAAGACTATACAGCGCCTACCTATATGGATAAGATCCAGGATCCGGTAGGTATTGAATACGGGGACGACACCCTGACTGTAAAGAATGTATTTGAGACAGAGAAAAT
This sequence comes from Candidatus Blautia avicola, assembly GCA_019120515.1. GTDB lineage: Bacteria > Bacillota > Clostridia > Lachnospirales > Lachnospiraceae > Blautia > Blautia avicola. The sequence goes on from DWUY01000021.1 coordinate 665, forward strand.
GAAATCCACACTGGATACCATGCGGAAATATTATCTGGCAGGCTATATCAATAAAGATGCGGCGACTGCTTCCGATGATAAATCTGTAAAACGTTTTGTAACAAAAGGCGACGGACAGCCTTACGCAGAGCTTACCTGGGGCAAAGACCTTGGCTATGAAGTTGTTGCCACACAGATCATGGATACACAGATCACCAATGCTTCTGCCAGAGGCGCCCTGACAGCGATCAATAAAAATTGTGAACATCCTGAGAAGGCTATGGAACTGCTGAACCTGATCAATACAGACCAGGAACTGAGAAACATGCTGAACTATGGTATTGAGGGCGTTCACTGGGAAAAGGTTGAAGCTACACAGGAAGAGAAAGACGCAGCAGCAGGAAAAGACTATATCTATGATTACAAAGCAAAACTGATCCCGGAAAAACAGAAAGATTATTCTGCTCCTTACTACGTGCAGGGCGGTCTGTTTAATACCTATGTAATGGACAATGAGCCTCTGGACAAATGGGCGACCTTTAAGGAATTCAATGATGCTTCCCAGGAGGCTCCGTCCTTTGGGTTTGACTTTGATCTGGAGCCGGTAAGCACACAGGTAGCCGGATTCAGGAACGTACTGGACGAGTTTGGAAAATCTCTGTATACCGGAAGTGTAGATCCGGAAGAATACCTGCCGCAGCTTCAGAAGAAACTGGAAGCTACAGGTATCCAGGATGTTATTGATGAGATGCAGAGACAGATTGACGAGTGGAAAGCCACAAAATAAGCAATATATAAGAAAGAGATAAAACAGAGATAAGGAGCTGCCGCATTTAAGCAGGATAGAAATATGCATAAATGCGGCGGCTTTTTTTGAGCAATACATCCGGCAAACGCCTGCCGTGCTTGCACGGGCAGATCTTCGCTTTGCTGCGGTCCGCGCTGGACGCGTGTCACTGGCATGCAGCACCATTTGCCGGGCAAGGGGCAGCGACAGGCTTTGACTGGTGCTGCCTGCAGTATAGCAGTGGATAGGGAAGGACCCTTTCTTATCGGATAGGAGGTTATATGGAAAAACTGGAATTAAAAGAGAATTGGAGTATGCGCAGGGTAGGAGAGGAAAACTGGAGAGAAGCCAGAGTCTGGGGATCTGTATATACAGATCTTCTGAGAAACGGAGAAATCCCGGATCCTTACTGGAAAGACAATGAAGATCAGATCTGCGCGCTTATGGAGGCAGATTATGAGTATCAGTGCAGATTTACGGCAGAAGATCCAAAAGCATATGCCAGGGTGTTCCTTTCCTTTAAAGGATTGGATACGGTGGCGGATATCTGGCTTAACGGAACCTATCTGGGACATGCAGAAAACATGCACAGAACCTGGGACTATGAGGTAAAAGAGTATCTGAAAAAGGATAATGTGCTCCAGGTGATCTTCCGCTCTCCGTTGAAATTCATTGCCCAGGCCTACGAAAAGTATAAAAATATCGGAAATGAGGATACTTACGAAGGATTTATGCACCTGCGCAAAGCCCACTATATGTTCGGCTGGGACTGGGGCGCCCATCTTCCCGATGCGGGGATCTTCCGTCCGGTATATCTGTGCTATGTAAAAAACGCTTCCCTGGAAGATGGGTATATCCGGCAGCGTCAGGAAAAAGATGACTGGCTTCTGGATTTTCAGATCCAGTGGAAAGAAGAGCAAAAAGGTGACTATCAGATCCAGGTTTCGGCTGTTTCTCCCAAGGGAGAAGTTTTTGAGACCTGGCTTTCTCCGAAAGGCATGGGTATCCTCAGGATTCCGGATCCTCAGCTTTGGTGGGTAAATGGTCTGGGAGACCAGCCTTTGTATCAGGTCCGGGCGGTGCTTTACCGAAACGGTGAGCCGGAGGACTGCTGGGAAAGAAGAATCGGTCTTCGTAAGATGACAGTGAGAAGAGAAAAAGATCAGTGGGGAGAAAGTTTTGCCCATGAGATCAACGGGATCCCTTTCTTTGCCATGGGAGCCGACTATATACCGGAGGAGCACCTGCTGGGGAACAGGAGCAGAGAAAAGACCAGGCAGCTGCTGGAGGACTGTAAAAGAGCGAATTTCAACGTGATCCGGGTATGGGGCGGAGGCTTTTATCCGGACGACTGGTTCTATGACATCTGTGATGAGCTGGGACTGGCAGTATGGCAGGATTTTATGTTTGCCTGCTCGGTCTATGAGCTGACACCGGAGTTTGAAGACAATATCCGCAGGGAATTGGAGGACAATATCCGTCGGATCCGCCATCATGCCTGCCTGGCCCTGTGGTGCGGCAATAACGAGATGGAGATGTTTGTAGATGAAAGGTGCTGGGTTACCAAGCATTCCGAAGTACGGGACTATCTGTTCATGTACGAGAGGATTTTTCCGGAGATCCTGAGAAAATGTGATCCGGAGACCTTTTACTGGCCTGCAAGTCCTTCTTCAGGAGGCTCCTTTGACAATCCTAACGATCCCGACAGGGGAGACGTCCATTACTGGAAGGTATGGCATGGAGGAAGGCCTTTTTCAGAATATCGGAAGTTCTTTTTCCGATATATCTCGGAGTTTGGCTTTCAGGCCCTTCCCAGTAAAAAGACCATCGAGACCTTTACCGATGATCCCAGGGACTGGAACCTGTTTTCCTATATTATGGAAAAACATCAGAGAAATTACGGGGCCAACGGAAAGATCATGAACTACATGCAGCAGACATACCGGTATCCTGGAAATTTCCCAGATGTGATCTATGCCTCCCAGCTTCTCCAGGCAGACGCCATCCGGTATGGGGTGGAACATTTCCGGAGAAACCGGGGAAGGTGCATGGGCGCCGTATACTGGCAGGTCAATGACTGCTGGCCGGTGATCTCCTGGTCCTCTATCGATTATCACGGCCGTTGGAAAGCTCTTCACTATTACGCCAGGAGATTTTTTGCTCCGGTGCTTTTGTCCTGCCAGGAGGAAAGCTGGATGACACAGAAAGCCAATATGAACCGGCAGCATTTTGAATTTGAAAAATCTATTCATCTGAATGTTTCCAATGAGACTCTGACGGAGAAAAAACTGACAGTGAAATGGCAGGTACGCAATGCAAAGGCCCGGATCCTTTGGAGCAAAGAGAAGGAGATCCTGGTCCCGCCTCTTTCCAGCGTCTGGCTGGAGAAGGAAGAACTTCCGGATATCCATGTGTTTGAAGAATACGTCAGTTATCAGGCCTGGGAAGGAGAGGAGAAGATTTCAGAAGGAACGGTGATCTTCTCTTATCCTAAATATTTCCGGTATGAAGATCCCAGGCTGTCCTGTACAGTAGAAGATAACAGGATCACGGTGAAAGCGGAAACCTATGCAAAAAGTGTGGAAATCCTCAATGAACAGGAGGATCTGGTATTATCCGATAACTATTTTGATCTCAACGGCGGCTCTAAGACTGTGGAGATCCTGAGAGGAAAACCGGAGAATCTCCGGCTCAGAAGCGTCTGGGATATCGGGCAGGATCCGGTATAAAAAAGGAAAATAGTGGTATACTTACCTGTATCTGGTAATCTTTTCTTTATAAAATTGTAATAAAATGTTCGCATAATGCCCCGCTTTGTGATATACTAGCCCCAGAGTGGCTAGTATCCTGAGCGGTCGCCAAAAAGGCGTATGCCTTCTTGGCTCGTCGCTGTAACTGTATACTAGCCCCAGAGTGGCTAGTATCCTGAGCGGTCGCCAAAAAGGCGTACGGCCTTCTTGGCTCGTCGCTGTAATTGTATACTAGCCCCAGAGTGGCTGGTATCGACATAGATATTCTGGTTTTTGAGGGGAGCCGGTATAAGAGGAGAATGTGGCGGCCAGAGGCATGACAGACAGATAAGGTGGGATGATCTATATGGAATCAAGGAGAGATACAGGACACAGACGCAGATATAGAAGAAATAGAAGAAGGGTCAGACAGCGGAACCGGAGATTGCTTATTTTAGCGTTGATAATATTTATAGCTGTAGCAGGTGTGATCAATGGGGCAAAAACAAAGCACAGGGAAGCAGCGACTCAGGCTTATGCGGAACAGCAGGCTGAGAAGGAGAATCAGGAAGCAAAAGCCGTAAAAGGGGAAGAGGACGATGGCTTGAAGCTGGCAGATGAAAGTGAGAAGGATCAGTGGTATCTGAAACTGGTAAATGCAAAAAATCCCATGACGCAGGAGGATGTTCCGGAAGTAGCGACGGAAACTATTGACTCCAACGGCTATCAGGTAGATGCCAGGATCATGGACGATCTGGAGGATATGTTCGCAGCTGCACGGGCAGATGGACGCAATCCGGTGATATGTTCCGCGTTTCGGGCCTGGGATATCCAGGAATACCTTTATCAGAATAAGATCCAGAGGGTAATGGCAGAAGAGGGGCTGCCTGAGGAAGAGGCCACGGAAGAGGCAGGAACCGTAGTAGCCGTGCCGGGAACCAGCGAACATCAGATCGGTCTGGCTCTGGATATTGTATCTTCGGAATATATGAACCTGGATGAGAAGCAGATGGAGACAGAAGATCAGCAGTGGCTTATGGAAAATTCCTGGAAATATGGATTTATCCTCCGCTATCCTTTGGATAAAAGCGATATTACAGGGATTATCTTTGAACCCTGGCATTACCGGTATGTGGGGAAAAAAGCAGCCAAAGAGATCTATGAGCAGGATATTACCCTGGAAGAATATCTGGGAGCAGAACCGGTAGGATATTCGGAAGCTATTAAAAGCGACAGTGAAGAAAGTTCCACTGAATAAAAAAAGAACCGCCTAAAGAGAAAGCTTTGAAATTGCAGATTTCTCTTTGAGCGGTTCTTTTTGATCGTTAGATACTGCAGGCGTTGAATTTTGGCGTCTGCCTGTTTACTTTGGATCTGTCTGCCAGAGTCTGATCAGTTCTATGATCACGTCTACAGATTTTTCCATTGCCTGGATACAGGCAAATTCAAAGTGTCCATGGCAGTTGTGATCCCCTGTTCCAAGATTGGGACAGGGAAGTCCTTTAAAGGAAAGCTGGGCGCCGTCTGTACCTCCCCGGATAGGCTGGATCTGTGGACGGATCCCCAGTTTTTCGTATACTTTTAAAACATTGTCGATCAGGAACTGGTGAGGCTGGATCTTCTCCAGCATATTAAAGTAAGAATCTTCGATGTTCAAAGATACAGCTTGGTAACCGTATTTGAGATTCATCTTATCTGCCATCTTTTGCATATGTTTCTTTTTTTCCTGGAACAGCGCCATGTTGTGATCCCGGATGATATATTCCGACCGGGCATGGTCTACAGAGCCATGAAGAGCATCCAGATGGATAAAGCCTTCTCTTCCCTCTGTGCATTCCGGACGCTGGTCCCCGGGCATAAGAGCTTCGTATTCCATAGCCAGGCGCAGGGCATTGATCATCTTGCCTTTGGCAGAACCAGGATGGATGCTGACGCCATGAAAATCTACGATTCCTTCGGCTGCATTGAAGTTTTCATATTCCAGTTCTCCGCATTCTCCTCCATCCATAGTATAGGCAAAGTCTGCGCCAAACCTTTCTACATCAAAATGGTCGGTACCCTGGCCGATCTCTTCGTCAGGAGTAAAACCTATCCGGACCGGACCATGGGGGATTTCCGGATGGGCAAGAAGATATTCTGCGGCGGAAAGGATCTCTGCGATACCGGCCTTGTCATCGCCTCCCAGAAGAGTGGTGCCGTCTGTGACAATAAGATCCTGTCCCTGATACTGGGCAAGATTAGAAAAGTCCCGGGGACTCATAACGATCTTTTTTTCTTCATTTAATATGATGTCCTTTCCGTCATAATCTTTAATGATGCGGGGACGGATATTTTTGCCGGATTCTGCGCAGGAAGTATCCATGTGGGAGATAAATCCCAGGATCTTTCCCTGATAATCCTCAATGGTGGAGGGAATGGTGCCGAAGACATATCCATAGGAATCTACAGTAACATTTTCAAGGCCCATTGCCTTCATTTCCTCAGCCAGCATATTGGCAAAATCTATCTGGCTTTTGGTGCTGGGAAAAGTCTCGGAAGAAGGATCTGAGGTAGTATCCACAGCAATATATTTTAAAAATCGTTCTGCAACTGTCATATTCTGACCTCTCTTTCTATTTCGTATACTATATTATCCTATCACAGGGAAGAAATTATGTCTATGTTTTCCAGAAGCATTGACTTTAAAGGAAGAGGCTCCTATAATGGACTGGTACTACCACTAATGAGGAGGAAAAAGTGAAGTTTTTAAAGCAATTCAGTATTATCTTATTTATTTCATTTCTGGGGGAGATCCTCCATATGCTGATCCCTCTGCCTGTGCCTGCCAGCGTGTACGGTCTGGTCCTTATGCTGGCCGCGCTGATCACAGGTGCGCTAAAGCTGGGGCAGGTCAGGGAGACAGCGACTTTTCTGATAGAGATCATGCCGGTGATGTTTATACCGGCGGGAGTGGGACTGATGGAATCCTGGCCCTCTCTTCAGCCTGTCTGGCTTCCTGTGATCCTGATCACCATTGTGACTACAGTATTGGTGATGGCAGTGACAGGAAAAGTAACCCAGGCAATGATCGGAAAGGAGAAAAAAGATGAAAGAGTTTCTCACTGATTCTGTATTTTTCGGCGCAGTTTTAAGTTTTCTGGCTTATGAGATCGGCCTGCTTTTGAAAAAACGTTTTAAGCTGGCGCTGCTGAATCCCCTGCTCATCGGAATCCTCTGCGTTATGGGAGTCCTGGCGGTGCTCCATGTAGACTATGACCAGTATAACGGGGGAGCCCAGTACATCAGCTATCTGCTGACTCCGGCGACGGTCTGTCTGGCAGTGCCTCTTTATGAGCAGCTTACACTGTTAAAAAAGAATTTCAAAGCAGTAGCGGCAGGTATCTTATCCGGAACTTTGGCAAGCCTTGGCAGCGTATATCTTCTGGCGCGGCTTTTCGGGCTGAACCATGAGCAGTATGTAACCCTTCTGCCCAAGTCCATCACTACAGCTATCGGCATGGGTGTTTCCCAGGAACTGGGAGGCGTGGTGACTATTACAGTAGCGGTGATCATCATTACCGGTATCCTGGGAAATGTTATTGCAGAAGGAATATGCAGATTGTTCCGTATCCAGGAGCCCATTGCCAAAGGGCTGGCACTGGGAACCGCTTCTCATGCTATCGGAACAGCGAAGGCCATGGAGATGGGACCAGTGGAAGGTGCTATGAGCAGCCTGGCTATTGCGGTGGCGGGCCTTCTTACAGTATTAGGCGCATCTGTATTTGCGGGGCTTCCCGTATAAAAGAAACAACAGATCTGGCCGGATCTTTTTATAAGACCGGGGGAGGGAGAACAGATATGAAAGATTTCAGGATAACCATTGGCCGGCAGTATGGAAGCGGCGGCAAAGAAGTAGGAAGGATCCTCTCAGAAAAGCTGGGGATTCCTTTCTATGGAAAAGAAGAATTGATGAAAATAGCCAAGGATCAGCCTGACTATGAGGAAGTCCGGGCTTTTTACGAAGAACAGCCCGTAAACAGCCTGCTGTACGCTATAGCCATGGGACAGGGAGAAAACCGGATAGGAGAGGTTCCTTTTGAGAGGATACGGGAACTTTGCGGCAGCCGTTCCTGTATACTTATAGGACGGTGCGGCAGTTATATTTTCCGTAAAGATCCCTCCTGTGTGAAAATATTCATATATGCGGATATGGATAAAAAAATACAATGGATAGAAAACCAGGAACATGTTTCTGCCCGCAAAGCGAAAAAAATAATAGAAAAAGTAGAAGAAGAAAGAGCACAGTTCCACAAATTTTATACAGGGGAAAACTGGGGAAAGGTAAATGATTATGATCTCTGTCTGGATGCGGGAGTCACAGGAACCCAAAAGGCAGCGGATATTATAATGGCATATTTAGAAAACAGGGGATTTATAAAACATGGATAAAAAAACAGAAGTTACAGGAGAAAGTGAAAAAGTTTATTTCCTGGTGATCGAATATATCAAAGAACTGGTAAAAAAAGGAGATGTGAAATTCGGCGGTAAGATCCCTTCAGAACGAGAACTTATGTCAACTCTGGGGTTGAGCAGGAATTCTATCCGGGAGGCTTTGAGGACCCTGGAAAATATGGGATTACTGGAATGCCGCCAGGGCCAGGGGAATTTTCTGGTGAACCATGTGGGCCAGAGCCTGAGCAGCCTCTTTTCTGTGCTGCTTTTTACCAAAGAAAGCAATTATGTGGAGATCAGTCAGCTTCGGAGATTTATAGAGATCGGCGCGTTCCTTCTGGCAGCAAAGAACCCTGATGAGAAAGACAGGGAGGGACTGAAAGGTATCTTGGATAAGATCGATCAGTGCCAGGCGAAAGAGAGAGTAAAGCTGGACAAACAGTTTCATGATTATCTGATCCAGATTTCCGGCAATCATCTGCTGGTACTCTTAAATGAGGCTCTTTCAGAATTGTTTGAGACGGTGATCAGCAATTATACTCTGCACATTACCCAGAAAAACTGGGACCGGCTGCTGGACTGCCACAGGAGAGTATATGACTGCCTGATCAAGAATGATGTCCAGGAGGGAATGAAGGCCATCAGGGAACATTACAATATTATTGATGAAGATTTAAACGCATATCAGATGAGTGAATAAAGAGAAAGAAATTCTGTCGGGAGTGGACAGACTTTCCGGAAAAACAGAAGAATCTGTCCCATTAATCAAAATCGGAAATATTCTTGACATATGATTAATGGGACAGGTTCTTTTCATATTGTGGGGCAGAGCTGGATTTTTAGACAAAAGTGTCGCTTATCTCCTTATTTTGAGGATGATTCCCGTTCTTTTTTTTATTTTAAAATAGTTTCAAGGGGAAGCTCCAAAGCCTTTGCCAGAATATCAGGACTTACCTGACCAAGGAGACTTCTGGCTGCATCTAGTTTTCCTTCCTCTACGCCTTTACTATGTCCAATATCATACCCTTTGTTTACCAACATTTCGCCAAGTCTCGTCATACTGATCTCCTCCATTACTTCTTCCAAATCCATTTTTACTAGAAACTTTTCTGCCATGGCATAAATCACCGCCTCTATCTTTTGTACTTCATCTGGGTTCAGGAGGCCGCCAGATTCCTTTAAAATTTCAAAGGCACCCTTGATCCGTTCTTTCTGGGGCATTTCCCCGCCCATAAGAGGGCTGAGGGTCAGGGAGACCAGATCACTTCTGGTAATGCGTCCTGCCTGGGCTTTTTCCTTAAGTTCCTGGAAGGTTTTCTCTGCATTTTTGTTTTGCATGATGACGGGCTGGACCCGGTAAGTATTAATTCCCTCTGTAAATTGGGTCACAGGATGCCGGATATTTCCGGAATATAGTA
>DWUY01000241.1 GCA_019120515.1 Candidatus Blautia avicola
CTCATTGGTTTTGACAGCTTATGAAAAAATCCTTTTCCCACCATTAAATCAGAAACCGCGAACAGCAGGGCTCCGATCCCGGCTCTCAGATAATCTGGCCCCAGTTTTGCAGGCAGCATAACCGCCACTGCCGTCATTCCCATAAGTACAGCCGGGTATAGGATCATCGCATACAGCCAGGGGTTTTCTTTGCCCCCTTCTAACTCCCTGCGAAAGATATACAGGGAAATTCCCATAAAAAGCAGCCACCAGAAAAAGCTTACAGGAGTGTAGGCTCCTCTTGTAAGAAACCAGCCGATCAATATCAGATGGCCCGCTCCAAAAACTCCCATCCCCAGGAAAAACTGCACTTCCAGAAGCCCGTCTGCCAGCAAGAACAGAAGCAATGCCGCCAGGATCCACTTTTTATCCAGTCCCTGGCTGTCCCCTCTTGCCCAGATTCCGAGGAAACCGGTACATACGATCATCCAGGTAGAAAGGCACTTAGGAAGTATATTCCACTTCTGTTTTCCCCATTCCTTGATCTTAAAATGGAGAGTCATCCCTGCGGCGATCACAGGAATCACCAAAATCCCCCAAATCACATACAGCATAAAACACCCCCGTCCTCTATCCGCAACAGTTTCTGTATGGCTACATTTTATCATGAAAAAAGGCTATGTAAAGAGCTCCAGGAAAATATCTTAATCGCTCTTGACATCTTCCAGAAAACTATACAAAATAAACCTATAGAAACAGAGCTGGAAGCCTGGCTGACTTTCCTAAGCTGCGACCAGCCGGAAAGAATCATCCAGCTTTTAGAGCAGTTTCCATTTTTCAAAGAAATATATCAGGAAATTTATGATATCTGTCAAAATATCGAAGAGGTAATGCGTATGTTTTCTAAAGAGCTTTATGAATTAGACAAAAATACCGTCCAATATATGATTGATGAGCTTGAAGAACAGGTAGAGGCCTATAAAAAAGAAAATATGGAATATAAAGAAACCTGTCTTTCTTTAACTCAACGGATCAAAGAGTTGGAAGCACAGCTTTCTCAATATAAGAATTTTTCTCAGTCAGAGACCTCACAACAGCCAACAGAAAATAAATCCTGACACTGTTTTTAAGCAGTCTTCCATTAAAGAACACATCAGAAAGGAACTTTCATCGCCATGTCATTAGAATCTGTAAAACAATACTTTAAATCCTTTGGAAAGGAGGAGGACATTCAAGAATTTTCTCAGTCCAGCGCCACTGTAGAGCTGGCCGCCCAGGCAGTAGGCACAGATCCTGCCCGGATCGCCAAAACCCTATCTTTTTACAGCAAGGAAAAGGATCACGCCATCCTGATCGTCACCGCAGGAGATAGGAAGATCGACAACAGTAAATTCAAGCATTTCTTTGGTATGAAAGCAAAAATGCTGGCAAAAGAAGACGTAGAGCCTCTCACCGGACATGCCGTAGGAGGCGTCTGTCCCTTTGCCAATCCTTCTCATACAGAGGTCTATCTGGACCAGTCTTTAAAACGGTTTGAGACAGTCTTCCCTGCTGCCGGCAGCAGCAACTCCGCTATTGAGCTGACCTGCTCCCAGCTGGAAGAATACACCAATTTTAAAGAATGGATCGACGTCTGCAAAGCCATATGATCAGCAGATTTCTTTTGCGTCCTTAGGAAGTTTGTAAACACGTTCCAGCCAGGCTCTGGAGTTTCTCCCCTCTTCTTCATCATAGGAGAAATTCAGAGTCCTGCTTACTTCCCGGGCCACGTTTTCAAAAACATCGCACATTTCCAGAACACTCTTCCATATTGCTCCTTTTTCTCCTGCCGGATAGGTTCTTAAATATCTTTCGTAAAGTTCTTTTGGCAGGTATCTTTTCAGATATTTTCCACTTTTTCCTACACTGACAGAAAAATCATGATCCTTCCCGGCTTTCCAGGAAAGGACCTTAAACAGCATAGGTCGTATGATCATATCCAGCTGATCCATCACATAGGGAAGCTCCTCCCTCCACAGACCTTTTGCCACGTTGTTCAGGCACCACCAGAATTCATTACAGGCTGCCAGAAATTCTTCTTGGGAAGGTTTTTTCACCCAATAAATCTTATCAGATACCTGTTCCGGAACTGGAAGACATTCGGTCTTGTCTAAAAGTATCTGGTAAGGCTCCCCCTTTTTCAGCTGTTCTTTTACATAGGGAAGGGTGCATACATGAAGGTCCAGACGATTTCCGTCTGCAAACTGCATCAGCCATCCGTAGCAATTTTCATGGTTTCCATTATCCCAGAAACCCTCCTCCGGATACTGCATATAAAGCCGTTTTCCAAATCGGTCGATCCACTCCCTGTTTTCAATAAAAGGCCTGGTTTCTTTTACCACATAAACCAGGTCATAGTCCTGGAAAATATCTTTAGGAACTCCCGGAACTGTCCGGGAGCCTTCCAGATATGCCGCCAATATATTTTCGTCTTCTCTGGCCGTAGAGATCAGCAGAGCAAACATTTCCTTTTCACTTCTCATTTTTATACCTCATTCTGCAAAACATGGTCACGCCGGCAGCGGCTGTCAACAGTCCCAGCAGGGCAAAGGCCCCTGACACAGAAAACATCTCTGCCAAAGCGCCTCCTCCCGGACTCAGCACGGTCATAAAAATACTATAGGCCATACTGCCTGCTGATATCATTGTAGCACGGGATCCACTGGAAAAGAACTTCTGATTTTCTGTTTCTGTCCGAAGCATGATCATCTCGCTTATACAGTGAGCGGCTCCTGCGCCTATAACAGAAATCACCAGAAAATCAGCGCCGCTTAAAGTGAGGAAGATCCCTGCCGCGATCCCTCCTGCCAGATAAAGCCTCCCTATAGAAATCTTTTTGCTTTTTTCTGCCAAAACCGCTCCTGCCATAGTACACAGAGAGATCAGCAGCAAAGGAATCCCCAGAAATCTCGGCTCCAGTCCCACTGCCACCAGATGATCCTGGAGAAGCATATAGATCACATAAACTGCCGCAGATACCAGACCAGAATAGGCCATCCGCCAGGCAACTTCCGGTGTCTTTCTTAAAAAAGCAGCCGTATCCAGAAAATGTTTTCCCACCTCTGCCGCCATAGCTATAGCCGATAATTTTTTCTTATCTTCTCTTCCTTCTGCAGCGGCTTCTTTCAAAAGAGAAGCACAAAGAGTACACAGGATTCCCTGGAGCACTGCAAGGAGATAAGCCTTTTGATATCCCAGGCTTACAGTAACCACACTCATCAGACTGGTAAAGGCAAAAAGTCCTTCATAGAGAAAATCCTGCCGGGAAGCCACCTTCAAATATAGCTCTTCCTGCCCCGCACACAGAAGGCTGTCATAGGTCAGAGCCTCCCTGGTACCGGAAACCAGGTTGTAACTCACCGCATTGATCCCCATAGCCAGAAGGATCATGAAAAAATGGTCCGTAACGATCATAAAAAGCGCCCCGAAAGCCGACACTATCCCTGCCAGCATAAGGGTACGTCTCCTGCCTATGGTATCGGATACCATACCGCTGGGAATCTCAAAGCACATACTCACTGCATGGAAGACCCCCTCTGCGATCCCTGCTTGGGCAAGAGAAAATCCCCTCTGCAAAAGAAAAAAGACCCATACACTATCTACGATCTGAAGACCGCTTACTACTTCATAAAGATATAATCTGGAAATTTGTTTTTTGATGTTCATAGCATTATCCTCTCATTCTCACATTCCTAGATAATGCCCATTTTCAGAATTACAGACAGCAGATTTCCGTCCTGTGAAAAGGCAGTTTCCTGCCTTCCTGGGACTCTGCCACAGATAAGATCAATCTCTAAAAATGGGCGCACTTATAGCCTGAACATCAAAAAAGTTGCCTTTTTTAATCATTAAAAATGGTGTTTTCCAGCCCATTTGTGCGCCCTCCTGTTCAAGATTCAGGTTACTAAAATATGTAACCAAAGGTTATTATAACGGAAAATATATGACAGTGCAACCAGTATTTTTACATTCCATCAGTCCGTCTTCTTCCGGATCCAGAAGATCCAGATAAAGACTCCGGCTATCACCACAGCCGCAAAAGCCGGAAGGATAAAAAACCATACCGGATGATTTCCCTTTTCTTTTACTTCCTGCAAAACCTCTTCCGTGACAGTATTTTCCGTATTTTCTCCCCCTGCCTGCTCTTGGATCGCCTGTCCGGGTATTACAGGAGGTTCTTCCTCCATTGGTATTTCTTCGTTTTCAGGATCTGAAAGGCAGATCCAGCGATCTCTGATCCCTCGGTAATACCCTAAATTTCCCCAGATCCGTTCCTGGCTGTCTTTATAAAATTCCGAAAACGTCAGTTCCTCCTCCGGCTCCAGGATTCCCTGATTTTCTCCTGAGCATGGGTAGGACCAGAGAACAGCCTTCTCCCCTGCCGGAAGCGTCTCCTCTTCCCCTGAAAAGATCTCCTCCCTGTGGTCTTCTATGAACTGTCTGCTGTCATAAACCAGGTAAACATCTGCCATTAATACCCATTTTTCATCCTCCAGATATACGCCCCATTCTATACCCTGGCTGTCTGTATAGATATGTGATATCTGCAGCCTGGTGTTTCCCGGAATACTGCCGCTTTTTCTTCCATTTGGCGCAGTCCAGGAATCGATCTTACTCTGCGTATAATACTGTCTGTCCACATACTCACATTGATCACTATGTGTCTGATAAAACTGGTTTTCCGGTTCTAAGATCAAGTCTGCCCGTACCTGCCGTGGATTTATCCCTGACAAAACGATTACAAGTACAAATAAAAGTCCTTTGCTCAACCGCCGAGTAGTCTTCTCTCTGCCTTCAAAAAAGCTTTTTCTCATTTTCACCCTCCCTGTTTTCTACTTCTAATGTGTGGCTATCATATAAACTGCCCCACATAAATAAGAAATTCCATTGGCCGCCAAAGAAGCCAGCCAGGGATTTTTCTTACTTTCCATACACTTGCACAGCAGACTTCCTTCTGTCAAAATCACAAGAATTTCTAAAACAATCTGTATACTCCAGCTTAAAAATCCAAAATGAAATGGCTGAAGATAATAAATCGTTACAGTCACAGGATTTGTAAGCAAATTCAGAACCGCCAGCAGCAGCAGATCCTTTCTCTTTCGGATACCAAGTATCAGAAAAACCAGGGTCTCGATAAGCCAGGTAAAACTCAGAGAAAGAATCAACGTCTCTATCCATAACTTCATATCATCCTCCTGTTCTCTTGCTGTCCACAGCTCTCTTTCCTGCCTTTTCCACCCTCTTTATTGCAATCCATAAAAGGAACAGGGAGAAAAAAGCTAAAAGACTAGAACGGAAAGGAAATGCTGAAATTTCTGCTTCAAAATAGGAAGGCAGAAATCCGATAAATAAAGCAAAAGTCAACAGTCCGAAGGAAGTTCCCGGCCAGTTAGGAAAAATCCTGTATAAAAGCACCAGGGTAACCGGCATAGTCATGTTAAAAAGCAGGCTCCCTCCTATCTGGAGCCATATACAAGAAACACA
>DWUY01000242.1 GCA_019120515.1 Candidatus Blautia avicola
GCAAAGAAAAAGAAAGAGAAAAAAGCCCTGTTGCAGGGAATAAAAGAAGGTAAGATAAGCATTCAGCCTAAACAATATCCAATCCTTTCGGTTCAGGAAACTGCGAATCTGCTGCTGCGTTGTAAAGAAGAAGAACCCATTACGTATTTGCCATTGCTTTTAAGCCTTACAGCAGGTCTTAGGATATCAGAAACAATTGCAGTTAAATACAGTGATATAGACTGGGGAAGTGGAGAATTGCGGGTTTATCGGCAGCTTGGAAGAAGTACTACAAATGAGGGAGAATTAGAAGGACGCATCATTACACAAGAACTGAAAACGAAAACAAGATCTGGAGAAAGAATTGTTCCTTTAGCCGATTTTGTGGTTGATGAACTTATTCTTGCACGGCAAAAATATGAAGCGGCAAGGAATAGCAATCCTGATTTCCAAGACCTAGATTATGTCTGCTGCCATGAAAATGGGGCACCTTTTAATCGCAGTTCTTTTAGAAAAAGCTTCAAACGTTTACTAAGATCATGTAATCTTCCAGATATGCGTTGGCATGACTTAAGACATACATATGCAACGATATTGAAGCAAAAAGAGATTAGTTTAAAAGCAATTGCTGTATGCATGGGGCATTATGGAACCCAAATTACAGAGGACGTATACATCAACCTTCCAGATGAAATATATGATTGTGATAAGGAAATTACAGCCTTTATGGAAGAAGTGCTTCCGAAACAAAGTAAAGTTTTGGATGCAAGGATTGACGAGAAATATTTGCTTGAAGTTCTTCCGCACAAGGTATATAATAGCACGGATTGTATCATCAATACGGGCTAATCCATGATGTATAATGCCAAACTCTTCTTTATCATAATGAATAATTATGCATAATGTCGCAGAGTAGGAAAAAATGAAATTTGTTGTAAAGTAGTGATTTCGTAGTAAAAAAGAGACTGTCTGTGGCAAAAAAGAGGTTTGAAAATCCAGTGATTTTTCTGGATTTTCGCCTCTGATGCCACGAAGATTTAGTAAAACTTTTTTATGCATTATTCACAAAAAAAGAGAGGTTTTTATGAGAAAACTAGCTTTAAATGATGAAATATTACTAAATATCGAGAAGCCTGCCCGTTACATCGGGAACGAGGTAAACTCGGTGATGAAGGACAAAAATCAGGTGGATATCCGTTTCGCCATGTGTTTTCCGGACGTCTACGAAATCGGTATGTCCCATCTGGGAATCCAGATCCTCTATGATATGTTTAACCAGAGAGAGGATACCTGGTGTGAGAGAGTCTATTCTCCCTGGCCGGATCTGGACAAGGTCATGAGGGAGAAACAGATCCCTCTTTTTGCTCTGGAGTCTCAGGATCCGGTAAAGGATTTTGATTTCCTGGGGATCACGATTCAATACGAGATGTGCTACACCAATATCCTCCAGGTGCTGGATTTAAGCCAGATCCCTCTTCGTGCGGCAGACAGGACCAAGGATCATCCCTTTGTCATGGGAGGAGGTCCCTGCGCCTATAATCCGGAGCCGCTTGCCCCCTTTTTTGATATGTTTTATATCGGGGAGGGAGAAACTGTATTTAATGATCTTTTAGATATTTATAAGGAATGGAAGAAATCCGGAAAGTCCAGAAAAGAATTTCTGGAAATGGCTGCGGAAGTGCCGGGGATCTATGTGCCGGCCTTTTATGATGTGGATTATCATGAGAACGGAACTATTAAAGCCTTTACGCCTAATAATCCTCATGCAAAAGAGAAGATCGAGAAACAGGTGGTCATGGATGTGACCCACACCTATTACCCCCAAAAGCCGGTGGTGCCTTTTATTAAGGCTACCCAGGACCGGGTGGTCCTGGAGATCCAGAGAGGATGTATCCGGGGCTGCAGGTTCTGTCAGGCAGGCATGCTTTACCGTCCTACCAGAGAGCGGGATCTGGAATTTTTGAAGGATACAGCCAGAGCCCTTATAGAAAGCACCGGTCATGAGGAGATTTCTCTCAGCTCTTTAAGTTCCAGTGACTATTCAAAACTGCCGGAGCTGATCGATTATCTGATCGAAGAATGTTCTGCCCGGAAGGTAAATATTTCCCTTCCTTCTCTGCGGATCGACGCCTTTTCCCTGGACGTGATGAGCAAGGTCCAGGATATCAAAAAGAGCAGTCTGACCTTTGCTCCGGAAGCTGGTTCCCAGAGACTCCGGAACGTGATCAACAAAGGTCTTACAGAAGAGGTGATCCTGGAAGGAGCCGCCAGGGCTTTCCAGGGAGGATGGACCAGAGTAAAGCTGTATTTTATGCTGGGTCTTCCTACAGAGACAGAAGAAGATATGAAGGGGATCGCTCATCTGGCAGAGGAGATCGCCAAAAAATATTATGAGATACCAAAAGACCAGCGCCACGGCAGATGTCAGATCGTGGTCAGCACTTCCTTCTTTGTGCCTAAGCCTTTTACACCTTTCCAGTGGGCAGGAATGTTCCGGAAAGAGGATTACCTGGATAAGGCAAAAGTGGTAAAAGAAGAGATCCGGGCTCAGTTAAATCAGAAGAGCATTAAATATAATTACCATGAGGCAGATGTCACAGTCCTGGAGGGGATCCTGGCCAGAGGTGACCGGAAAGTGGCGGATGTGCTGGAGGCTGCTTATAAGAAAGGAGCCATCTTCGATTCCTGGTCTGAGTATTTCCGTTATGACCTTTGGATGGAAGCCTTTGAAGAACTGGGCATTGATCCGGAATTTTATACCTTAAGGGAACGCCCCTTAGACGAGATCTTCCCATGGGATTTTATTTCCATCGGCGTGACCAAGAATTTCCTGAAGAGAGAGTGGGAAAAGGCCATGAAAGGGGAAGTTACCCCCAACTGCCGCCAGCAGTGTTCCGGCTGCGGCGCAGGAGCATATAAAGGAGGTGTCTGCGTTGAAGGTAAGAATTAAGTTTGCAAAACAGGGAGCTATGAAGTTTATCGGACACCTGGATATTATGCGGTATTTTCAGAAAGCGGTAAAAAGGGCGGGACTGGACGCTGCTTATTCTGAAGGCTTCAGCCCCCATATGATCATGTCTTTTGCGGCTCCTCTGGGCGTAGGAGTCACCAGTGAGGGAGAATATTTTGACCTGGAGCTGAAGACGCCAATGTCTTCTAAAGAAGCGGTGGAGCGGCTGAACCAGGTTATGGTAGAAGGCATGGAAGTAATAAGTGTCCGGGAAGTTCCGGAAGGCAAGAAAGGCAAGGCCATGTCTCTGGTGGCTGCGGCAGATTACCTGGTATCTTTCCGGGAAGGCATGGAGCCCGGGGAAAACTGGAAGGAGAAGGTGCCTGCTTTTATGGAGCAGCAGGAGATCCGGATCCTGAAAAAAACCAAGAAAAATGAGAAAGAAGTAGATATTAAACCTTATATATATGAGATGGAGATCCGGGAAGAGAGTATCTTTCTGAAGCTGGCAGCCGGAAGTGTAAAGAACACCAAACCGGAAATGGTCATGGAAGCCTTTTTCGCTTTCTGCGGACAGGAATTTCAGCCTCTGTCACTTCTGATCCACAGGATAGAAGTTTACGGAGATCTGGGAGAAGAGGGAGAGAGGAAACTGGTATCCCTGGAAGATCTGGGTGAAGAAATTGAGTAGGCTGATCATTACCCATATGGATTTTAGGGGAGAGAATCTCCTGGCCAGCGCCAAAGAGGAAGAGGGCCGTATCTGTCAGTTCAATATTGTCCGGGAGGGGGAAGAAAAACTCCTGGGCAATATTTATATTGGCAAGGTGAAAAACATTCGGAAAAACATACACTGTGCTTTTATTGAGATCGCTCCCGGAAAAATGTGCTATTATGATCTGGAAGAAGGAGAGCCCCCTATTTTTACCAATCCGAAAAAAGACAGGATAATAAAAGAAGGAGACGAGGTAGTGGTCCAGATATCCCGGGAAGGGATCAAGTCGAAACTTCCCTCTGTTACGGGAAATCTCAACTTTACAGGAAAATATCTGGTCCTGACCAGCCAGAGAAAGCAGCTGGGCTTTTCTGCAAAGCTTACAAAAGAAGAGAAAGCCCGTATCCGGACTATCCTTCAGGAACATGTAAAGGGTGAGGAAGGGATCATTGTCAGGACCAATGCCAGGGAGGCTTCTCCTGAAGAACTGACAGAGGAGCTTTTCCAGTTGAGGGAAAGATATCAGGAATTGAGGCAGCGGGCCATGTCCCGGATGTGTTATACCCTTCTTGAAAAGGGAATGTCAGAACCCCTCAGGATCCTTCAGGGAGCCTATATCCGGGATCTGGAGGAGATCGTGACAGACGACCGGGAAATCTATACACAGATCTGCGGGGAGCATACCAGAGAAAAAGATGGGAAAGTGCCGGTGCGCTTCTATGAAGATAAATTGCTGCCCCTTTCCAAGCTGTACCGTCTGGAAAAATCCCTGGAGGAGGCTCTGGACCGGAAGGTATGGCTCAGATCCGGCGGTTTTCTGGTCATTGAGCAGACCGAGGCCTTTGTGAGTATTGATGTTAATTCGGGGAAATTTTCAGATAAGAAAAATACCAGAGAGACCTTTCGGAAGATCAATCTGGAGGCAGCCAGGGAAATTGCTTTTCAGCTTCGGCTGCGGAATCTGTCCGGAATCATTCTCATAGATTTTATTAATATGAAAGAGGAGGACGACAAGAAGGAACTTCTGAGAGTTCTTCAGAATTATCTGAAAAAAGATCCGGTAAAAGCAGCGGTGGTGGATATGACTCCTCTGAATATTGTTGAAGTAACCAGAAAAAAGGTGGAGAAATCTCTGGAAGAAGAGATGAAGAGAAGAAAGGACTGGGAAAAATGAAGAAGCCTTCTGTAATGACAACGCTCTGTTACATTGAGAAGGAGGACAGCTACCTGATGCTTCACCGGGTAGTGAAGAAAAATGATGTAAATAAAGACAAATGGATCGGCGTGGGAGGTCATTTTGAAGAGGGAGAAAGTCCTGAGGAGTGCCTTCTCAGGGAGGTTAAGGAGGAAACCGGACTGACCCTGAAAGCCTACGACTTCCGGGGCCTGATCACTTTTAAGCTTACAGATTCCCAAGAGGAAAAGACCCTGACAGAGTATATGTGTCTTTATACCGCAAAGGAATATGAAGGGGAACTTTCCCCCTGTGACGAAGGCGTTCTGGAATGGGTGCCCAAAGAGAAGATCCAGGATCTGGAAATCTGGGAAGGGGATAAGATCTTCTTCCGTCTCCTGAGAGAGGAACATCCTTTCTTTTCCCTGAAGCTGTGGTATATAGATAATGAATTAAAAGAGGCGGTATTAGATGGAAGAGCAATGGAATTATAAAGATAGAAGAGAAGAAGGCGGGAACAGCCATCTGAAACCTATCCACGGGATCCTGCTTTTTATCGTGGTGATGGTTTCTTTCTATACCATTATCGCCTGGGCCCAGATGAAATGGGGCATGTATGGGCTGGCGCTGACCGAGCTGTATCTTCTGGCTTTGGCTCTGGGCGGCGCAAAACTTTTAAAAGCCCCCTTTAAAGAAGTCTTTCCTGTGAAAAGACCCCAGTGGCAGAAAATTTTTGCAGTGCTGCTTTGCTGGATCGCTTCTTACAGCGTAGTGATCCCTCTTACTATGATCGTGGCTTACTTTTTTCCAAAAGAGATGTTTTCTGTCAGCGGAAGTCTGAATGACTTTATGGCATCCGTTCCTCTGGCAGTCTCCGTATTGATAAGCTGCGTCATGCCGGCAGTCTGTGAAGAAGCTGTCCACAGAGGATTTATCCTGAAAAGTTTTCAGTCCAGGATAAAAGGTAAATGGATCCTGGTGGCGCTGATGGGCATGCTCTTTGGACTCTTTCATGGCAGTCTGTGGAGGTTCCTGCCCACAGCCCTTCTGGGCGCCGCCCTTACTTATCTGATGGTGGAAACAGAAAATATGATCTATCCGGCGCTGTTTCATTTTATAAATAACTTTTTCCCTACACTGTTGTCCGGGATCACCGGGCTTGCAGGGGGAAGAACGGATACCCAGGCTGTGACGCAGTCTCTTGCGGAAAACGGACTTCCGTTGTCTTTTCTGGGAGTTTATATCGGCATGGCCTGTCTGGCGCCCTTCTGTTTTTATACAGCGGCTTACCTTCTCCGACAAGGCGTGCCGGGAAAGGAGCAGCGGTATTTTACTTCTAATAAGATGCTGGTGCTGCTGGTTGTTCTTACAGTGATCCCTATAGTTTTGGGAGGGGCACTGCTTTTCCTGGGGATTTTTGATATGCTGATCAATGGCTCAGGGGAGTCCGTGATCTATCAGAACGGCTATCTGATCTGGCAGGCTTTGGGAATTTTTATCCGGTAAAAAAATGAAATTTATATATTGACGGAATGAGGGAATGATGGTAATATACTATCGTATGCCGCACAAAGAGGTTGAAGCGTCCCGAAAGGGCCACCATATTTGGCGAGTAATGATAATAGGAGGTGCCATATGTACGCAATTATTGCAACAGGTGGTAAACAGTACAAAGTAGCCGAAGGCGATGTTATCAGAGTAGAAAAGCTTGGAGCAGAAGCTGGTGAAACAGTTACTTTTGACCAGGTACTTGCTGTAAGCAACGACGGTTTAAAAGTTGGCGAAGATGTTGCCAATGCAACAGTAACTGCATCTGTAGTTGAAAACGGTAAGGCAAAGAAAGTTATCGTTTACAAGTATAAGAGAAAAACCGGATACCACAAGAAAAACGGTCACAGACAGCAGTTTACTAAAGTAAAAAT
>DWUY01000243.1 GCA_019120515.1 Candidatus Blautia avicola
ATCTTCCGGGACGGCTGCAGGAGAGTAGGGATCCTGAATACCCAGATGAAAGAAGAAAAGAAAGAAGTGACTCCCGGAGAGGGGCTGAAAAGAGGAGAGATCCTTCTGGTCAGCGATGATGTGATCGGAAAAAAGAGAAAGCTGATCACCGGCTGCGGAAGTCTTCACTGTATCGCCCTTTTTGATCCTCATACCGGGGCGCTGTTAGAAACTTATCTCAGCAAAGGCTCTACAGGGGGCTGCAATAACTTTATGGTAGGTCTCTCCAGGATGATCTCCATATCCGCAAGAGGAGGGATCAGCATTGAGACTATTGTGGATCAGCTCAATTCCAGCGGCTCCTGCCCTTCCTATACAGCCAGAAAAGTCACCAGAGGAGATACCAGCAAGGGCTCCTGCTGTCCTATGGCGGTGGGGAACGCTCTTATGGATATGTACCGGGAGATGCAGGAGGAACTGAAAGAGAAAAAAGCGGAGCAGGAGAAAGAAAATTCCTGAAAAAGAGGAGTGAAAAGTTATGGAAAAAAAGATCATTTTGTCCTGTCCTACTTTGAAGAAAGAACTTTTAAAAGCAGTGGAAGAGGCAGGATTTCAAGGGGAGATCCGGTTTCTCCCTCAAAGTCTCCACAGCAGCCCTATGGATCTGCAGAAGTATCTTCAGAACATGATCGATCAGATGGATGATATGGAAGAAATATTTTTGTGTGTCTCCGGCTGCGGAGGAGCAGCTGCCGGTCTTCGGGCTGTGTACGCTCCGCTGGTCGTACCCAGGACCAGAGACTGTGTGGATATTCTTCTGTCCGGAGAAAACCTGAAAGAGCTGAAAAGACCCAAGGACGGATTTTTTCTCAGCCATGGCTGGATGGAGTATATGAAAAACTCCCGCCTGGATCTGAACCGTATTCTGGCAGAGAAAGGTCCGGAAGCTACAGAAGAATATATGCGGAATATGTTCCGGGGCTTTGAGAATTTTTACATCATTGATACAGGTATCTATCCTTTGGAAGAAATAGAAGAGTACATACAGCCTCTGGTGGAGATGATCGACGGAAGAGTTTCCAAAATCCAGGGAGGCTGGGGGATCCTGAAGAAAATGGCGGCAGGAAAGATCGATGATGACTTTCTGGTGGCCCGGAAAGGAGAAACCGTCAAAGAGGTTCTGCAGAGAGAAAGACATATGAAATCCTTTATCTGAACTCCCTGTCCACACAATACTTTAATACTTTTTCCATCTGAGGAGATATCCATTTGTTCCGATGATATAGAAGCTGTTTCCATACATGGATTTCCAGGCCGGACACTGGCAGACAGACCAGTGTTCCGGCCTTTACTCTGTCTTTTATGACATATTCCGGGAGAAAGGAGATCCCGGCCCCCTGTTCCACCAGGGAGCAGATCAGTTCTGTGCTTCCGACCTCCAGGACCGGCTGGATTTCCAGGGAAAGTTCCGCCAGTTTTTCCTCCAGCAGCCGCCGGTAGCTCATGCCCTTTTCTGTCAGGATAAAGGGCTGGAGGAGCAGTTCTTCTATGGAAAGGGAAGAAGCAGAGGCGATCTCAGTATCGGCTCCTGCTACAAAAAAGGTGCGTACTTTTTCTTCCCGGAGGATCCGGTATTCCGTGTTGTAGATGTGGTTGTCCAGAGTCAGGATGGCGTCCGCTTCGTTGTGGTTCATCAGACGGAACATTTCTTCTGTACCTGCGGCAATGATCTTCAGGGCAATATTGGGATAAAGTTCCCGGAAATAGAGAAAATCCCTGGAGAGAAGAGAAGTGCACAGAGAGTCTGCCATAGCCAGACGGATATATCCGGAGGCGGTTTCTTCTTTCATGCTGTCTTTTAACTCCCGGGTCATCCTGTTGATCTGATGGGCGTATTCCAGTACTTCCCGTCCTTTTTCTGTAAGCTGGACCGTATGATTGATCCGTTCAAAAAGCTGACAGGCCAGCTCGGTTTCTAACTGTTTGATCTGAAAGGAGACGGTAGACTGAGAATAACCCAGCCGGTCTGCTGCTTTTGTGAAGCTGCGCAGCTCCGCCACATAGATAAAGGTAGTTAAATTCTTGGTATCCATACTTTTCTCCCTGTATTTGTATATTAGAAAATTTTAATTATCGAGTATTTCGATCCATAGTATTATAACTATTAATTTTACAGATTTATGGTTCTACTATATACTAGAAGCACTGAGCTTACAAGAAAATTTTACAGATCGTGAGGATATGGAACAATGACAGATTTTTTTCAGGAAGCGGCAGGCGGATTTATGAAGATCTTTTATGCTGTATTTCATATTTTATGGGGAGATTTTATTACCATACCCCTGCCGGGAGGCAGTTCTCTGGGAATCTCTCTTCTGGTATTGATCCTGATCCCTTCAGGGATTTACTTTACCATCCGGACCAGATTCCTTCCTTTCCGGATGTTTCCGGATATGATCCGGGTGGTTACGGAAAAGAAAAGTAAAGGACAAAAAGAGGCGATCTCCGGGGTCCAGGCGCTGATCGTATCCACTGCTACTAGGGTTGGAATGGGAAATCTGGTAGGAGTAGTGGCGGCTATTTCTGCGGGGGGAGCGGGAGCTGTGTTCTGGATGTGGCTGATCGCGCTGCTGGGTTCTTCCACAGCTTTTGTGGAGGCCACTCTTGCCCAGCTTTACAAGGAAAAAGACCCTCTTTACGGGGGATACCGGGGCGGCCCCGCCTACTATATCCACTATTTTTTCAGAAAGAACAAAAAAGGAAAGAAAAAATCCCTGATGGCCTGCCTTTTCGCATTGTCCGGTCTGGTCTGCTGGTGCGGGATCAGCCAGGTGATCGGAAATTCCGTTTCTTCTGCTTTTGAGAACGCCTTTCAGATACCGCCGCTTTTTACAACAATCCTGTTGGTGGCCCTGGCGGCGGTGATCGTTCTGCGGAAGAACGCTACGATCCGGGTATTGGACGTTATGGTGCCGGTGATGGCGGTGTGTTACCTGCTGATCACACTTTTCATTATCGTAACGAATCTGGGAGCCCTTCCCGGCGTTTTCCAGAGGATCTTTGCAGAGGCCTTTGGCCTTAGGCAGGCAGCGGCAGGAGGGATCGGAGCCGTGATCATGAACGGAGCAAAGAGGGGGCTCTTTTCTAATGAGGCCGGGTCCGGATCTGCTCCCTGTGCAGCCGCTGCGGCAGATATCAGCCATCCTGCCAAGGAGGGGTTGCTCCAGGCTCTGGGGGTATTTATCGACACTCTGGTGATCTGCAGCTGCACGGCTATGATCATGCTGCTGACCCCGGAAAGCATGACGGTAGGACTGGAGGGCATGGATCTTCTCCAGACGGCTATGAACTATCATCTGGGAAGTCTGGGAGGGGTGTTTATCGCAGTGATCCTCTGGCTTTTCAGCTTCTCCACCTTTATCGGCATTCTCTTTTATGCAAGACCGAATCTTGCCTATCTTTTCGGGGATAACTGGATCTCTCAGACCCTGTATAAGATCCTGGCCCTTGTGATGCTTTTTGTGGGAGGACTGGCGGCTTATACTTTTGTCTGGGATCTGGGAGATTTCGGGGTGGGTCTGATGACTATTTTTAATATGACGGCGCTGATCCCCCTGGCTCCTCAGGCAGTACAGGCCCTGAAAGATTATGAAAAGGGGAAATAGTTAGACAAAAGGCGAAGATTGACCATTGTATTTTTCTTATAATTGTAGTAGCATTTTACTGTACTTTTTTTGAACCAGATCAAGGGGAAGGGATCTGAGCGGGCAGCTCCGCTTTGCTTTCCAAGAGAGTTTGATTTGATAAGGAAAGGACGTATAGTAAATGCTGCAGATTCAACATATTCGCAAGGAATACCGAACGGGAAAGCTGGTGCAGAAGGCTCTGGATGATGTGAGCCTGAACCTGAGAGATAATGAATTTGTGGCTATCCTGGGGCCCAGCGGTTCAGGAAAGACCACACTTTTGAACATTATCGGAGGTCTGGACCGGTATGACAGTGGAGACCTGATCATTAACGGTATTTCTACCAAAAAGTATAAAGACCGGGACTGGGATTCCTACAGGAACCATACCATCGGCTTTGTTTTTCAGAGCTATAATCTGATCCCTCATCAGACAGTTCTGGCTAATGTAGAACTGGCTCTGACCATTTCCGGCATAGGAAAGGCGGAAAGGCGCCAGAGAGCCATTAAGGCCCTGGAAGAGGTGGGCCTTGGTGAACAGCTCCACAAAAAGCCCAACCAGATGTCCGGCGGGCAGATGCAGAGGGTAGCCATTGCCAGAGCCCTGGTCAATGATCCGGATATCCTGCTGGCAGACGAGCCTACCGGAGCGCTGGACAGCGATACCAGCGTTCAGGTCATGGATCTTTTAAGAGAGGTGGCAAGGGACCGGCTGGTAGTCATGGTCACCCACAATCCGGAGCTGGCCCAGGAATACGCCACCAGGATCGTAAATTTAAGAGACGGAAAGATCCGGTCAGATACAGATCCTTTTGTCATTGATCAGGAGCAGGAGGAGCCGCCTCAGCACAAAAATATGGGAAAGTCTTCCATGTCTTTCCTGACAGCCCTGTCTTTGAGCTTTAATAACCTGCGGACCAAGAAGGCCAGGACGCTGCTGACTTCTTTCGCAGGATCTATCGGGATCATTGGTATTTCCCTGATCCTGGCACTGTCAACGGGAGTAAACGATTATATCCAGAACGTGGAAGAAGAAACTTTATCGGAATATCCCCTTCAGATCCAGAGTACGGGAGTGGATTTTTCTTCTATGCTTTCCGGGGATACTGCCGGAGGAGAAAAGGAGAAAGAGTCCGGGGATATCAATGTTATCGATATGGTCACAGATATGTTTTCTACCATGGATTCCAATGACCTGGAGTCTCTGAAAAAATACCTGGACAGCGGTGAAAGCGATATTGAGAAATATACCAACGCCATTGAATACTCCTATGATGTGGTACCTCAGATCTATCTTCAGGAAGAGGGCGATGTCCGCCGGGTAAATCCGGACAGTTCTTTTGAAGCTCTGGGGTTTGGGTCTTCCAGCAGTTCCAGCAGTATGATGTCTTCTATGATGAGCACGGATGTGTTTTATGAGATGCCGGAAAATACCAACCTGTATATGGATCAGTATGACGTAAAGGCAGGACGCTGGCCGGAAAATTACAATGAGTGTGTGCTGGTCCTGACCTCCGGGGGAAGTATCAGCGATTTTATGCTGTATACCATGGGACTGCGGGATTCTGTGGAACTGGATGACATGATCCGCCAGTTTATCAATGAAGAAAACGTGGAAGTTCCGGAAGATATGGGGACATATACCTATGAAGATATCTTGGGGATCACCTTTAAACTGGTAAACAGCGCAGATTATTATCAATATGATGATCAGTATCAGGTTTGGAGAGATAAGACCGACGACAAAGAATACATGAATGATCTGGTAGATCAGGGGGAAGACCTGAAGATCGTGGGGATCGTACAGCCAAGGGAAGATGCCAACGGCGCTCTTCTCACAGCAGGGATCGGTTATCCTTCCAGCCTTACAGAACACGTGGTCCAGGAGGCAGAAGCCAGGGAGATCGTACAGAAACAGCTGGCAGATCATACGGTGAATGTTTTCACCAATGAGCCTTTCGGGGAAGAGAGCGGCCAGTCAGATTTTAATATGGATTCTCTGGTGACCATAGATGAAAACGCCCTTAAGGAGGCTTTCCAGTTTGATGAAAGCGCCATGAGCCAGGGGCTTTCCGGTTCCTTTGATTTCTCCGGAATGAAAGGGATCGACCCGGGGACTCTGGATCTTTCCGGTATGCTGGATCTTGGAAGTATATCTCTGGATCTGCCCCAGATGCCTCAGATGAACCTGGGAGATCTGATGAGCAGCCTGAATATTCAGGTGACTTCCGAAGATATGGAGACTATGGTCTCCGGTCTGCTGGAGGGATACCAGGCCTACGCCCAGGGAAATCCTCAGGCGGATTATTCCCGGCTGGGCGAGTATTTCCTAGAATACCTTCAGACAGAGGAAGCCAGGAACACTCTTTGCAACAGTGTGAAAGATATTATGGCTCAGAACGGTACTATAACCGTATCCTCAGATCAGATCCGGGCCATGTTCGGGGAAGTGCTGGTTGCCTTCCAGGAATATGCGGCGCAGAACGGACTGACAGATGAAAGCGGCCAGATCGATCCGGAGCTTTTTGACGACTATCTTCTGGAATACCTCCAGACTCCGGAAGTCCAGGAGATCCTGGGCAGATGGGGAGAGGAGATCTTCCAGACAAACGGCGAGGTCTGGGTGACCCAGGAGCAGCTGGAAACTCTGGCAGGAAATCTGGCCGCAGGATATCAGAGTTATGCCCAGGCCAATGGTCTTCCGGATCCGGCTCAGATAGGCGTTTATTTCACGGATTACCTGAATACAGAGGACGCCCAGTCAAGGCTGACTCAGGGATTATCCTCTATGATCGATACCGGAAGTCTAAGGAATCAGATCTCCCAGTCCATGGAGGGCTACATGCAGGAATTGATGGCTTCCTATTCAGGCACTCTGGGACAGGCTCTCCAGAGCCAGATCTCTTCTGCCATGGAGCAGATGATGGGACAGTTAAGCAGCGCCATGGAAACAGCCATGACCCGGGCTATCGCTCAGATCGGAGAAAATCTCCAGTCAGCTATGAATATCGACGCAGAAGCTTTTTCCAACGCCTTTAAGGTTAACATGGACGGAGACGAAATGGCGGAGCTTTTCATGTCCATGAACGCCACCCAGGACGCTACTTACGAGGGAAATCTGAGAAATCTGGGTTATGTGGATTTTGATGTGCCAAGCGGTATTTCCATATATCCCAAAGACTTTGAAAGCAAAGAATATGTGGTGGATATCCTGGACAGCTACAACAGCCGTATGGAGGCTCAGGGAAAGGACGAACAGGTGATCACTTACACAGATGTGGTTGGTACTCTGATGTCCTCTGTGACGGATATTATCGATATCATCAGTTATGTGCTGATCGCTTTCGTGGCCATTTCTCTGGTGGTATCTTCTATTATGATCGGTGTTATCACTTATATCAGCGTACTGGAGAGAAAGAAGGAGATCGGTATCCTCCGTGCCATTGGGGCTTCTAAAGGAAATATTTCCCAGGTATTTAACGCGGAGACCTTTATCATCGGCCTTTGTGCCGGACTGCTGGGGATCGTTATCACCTTACTGTTGTTGATACCGGGCAATGCCCTGATCCATCATCTGGCAGGAACCAGCAATATCAATGCGGTGCTTCAGCCGGTTCCGGCTCTGGTCCTGATCCTGCTCAGCGTGATCCTGACTTTGATCGGCGGACTGATCCCGTCCAGAAAGGCGGCCAAGAGTGATCCTGTGACAGCGCTGAGGACAGAATAAGCAGATCCTGTAACATTGTCTGTGACATAGAGAAAATTCACAAAATGCACGCTTTTTGTTGCGTGCATTTTGTATTTGTGATAATATATCAGATAAGAAAAAATAAAAGGTGAGAAGATATGGCAGTAACAATACAACAGATCGCGGATAAGGCAGGGGTTTCCAGGGGAACGGTAGACCGGGCTCTGCATAACAGAGGGAGGATCAACCCTCAGGTGGCGGAGCGGATCTGGGAACTTGCGGATGAGATGGGATATGTACCGAAAGAAAGGAAAAAAAGAGAAAGCAGCAAAAAGAAGATAAAGATAGGAGTGGTAACGCAGCTTGCCCGGGCTTCTTTTATGCTGGAAATTAACAGAGGGATCCGGAGAGCGGCTCTGGAACTGGCCGACCGGGGAGTCCAGCTGATCCTGAAAGAAGGAATCTATGTAGACGAAGAAGAACAGCTAAGCGCAGTACGGGAACTGACAGAAGAAGGAATACAGGGGCTGGCTATCATGCCTGTAGACTGCGAAGGAGTCAGGACGGAACTGAACCGTCTCACAGATGAGGAGCATATTCCGGTGGTGACTTTTAATTCGGATATTGTAGGAACCAGGAGAAGATGCTTTGTGGGAATGGATAACCGGCAGAGCGGCAGGACCGCCGCAGGCCTTATGGGACTTCTCACAGGAGGGAAAGGAAAGGTCCTGATCATTACAGGATATTTCAGCAATGATGTGGACAACCAGCGGGTAGACGGCTTTGTTGAAGAGGCTAAGAAAAGTTATCCGGATCTGGAGATCGCCGGAGTCCAGGGAAGTTTTGACGATACAGACGAGGTAGAACGTATTGTGGAGAACGCTCTGACAGGGATTTCCGGGATCAGAGGGATCCTGGTAGTTTCCGGAGGACAGGCCGGAGTAGGAAGGGCTTTTGAGAAGCTGAGGATCCAGGAACGCCCCTATGTGATCATTTATGACCAGACGCCCAAAAATGAACGGGCGCTGAAAAATAATGTGGTAGATTTTCTTATAGACCAGAACGGATATGTCCAGGGATACCGCCCGCCCCTTATCCTTGCGGATCTTCTTTTAAAGGAAAGAGAACCGGAAAAAGAATTCTGGTTTACAGATATTAATATAAAAACAAAATATAATCTGTAAGATGCGAAAAAAAGCTGTTTCCATGGATATGGGACAGCTTTTTCTGCGTGCTAAAAAGAACGCGTGCATATAGCAAAATAACGCAAAATTAAAAATGTACGCAAAAAGCACTTGTGCAATTTTGAAAAAGGTGCTATTATGAGCACATAAAGAAATTGTACACTATCAATCGTGAAAAATGAGAAAAAAGGAGAAAGTAAAATGGGAGAAATCAAAAAACTGGGTTACTACGTGAACGGCTCTTTTAAGGAATCTAAGACTGAGAAATACACAGACGCCTATGATCCGAGTACAGGAGAAGTGATCGCCAAAGTTCCCTGCTGTACTCCTGATGAAGTGGAGGAAGCTATCCAGGCAGCCAAGGCTGCTTTCCCCGGCTGGTCCGGCACTCCGGTAAAGAAAAGAGTACAGATCCTCTATAAAGTCCGTGAACTGCTTTATCAGCACATAGACGAGCTGACCATGTCTGTGGCCAGAGAGAACGGCAAGGCCTGGGCAGAAGCTGAAGGCGATGTGCTGAAAGCCATCGAAGGAACAGAGCAGGCGATCTCCGCTCCGTCGCTGATGATGGGGGAAAGTCTGATGGATGCTTCAAAAGGCTATGATACAGTTTCTTACAGACAGCCTCTGGGAGTTTTCGCCGGTATCATTCCATTCAATTTTCCGGCTATGATCCCTATGGGATGGATGACTCCTATCTGTATTGCCTGCGGTAATACGATCGTGCTGAAAGCAGCTACTTTTACGCCTCAGACCTGCATGCGTATTGCGGAACTGTATAAAGAAGCAGGACTTCCTGACGGAGTGATCAATATTGTTACCTGCTCGCGGCATGAAGCCGAGATCTTCTTAAGCCATCCGGATATTAAGGGTATTACTTTTGTCGGCTCTACTTCTGTAGGAAAACATATTTATGCTACCGCGGCTTCCAACGGTAAAAGGGTGCAGGCCCTGTGTGAGGCCAAAAATCACGCCCTGGTACTGGAGGACGCGCCCATTGAGAGGACTGCGGCAGGGATCATCAACGCCTCTTTCGGCTGCGCGGGAGAAAGATGTATGGCCCTTCCTGTAGTAGTCGTACAGGAAAGCATTGCCGATGAACTGGTAAAGGCTATTGTGGAGAAAGCAAAAGGCCTGAAAGTAGGACCGGCCTATGAGAAATCTTCCGGTATGGGACCGGTGATCAACGCAAAACATAAAGAATCTGTGATAGGCTGGATCAACAAAGGTATCGAAGAAGGAGCGGAACTTGTTCTGGACGGAAGGGATCTTGTTGTAGAGGGATATGAGAATGGATTTTATGTAGGTCCTACGATCCTGGATCATGTAAAACCAGGTATGACTGTAGGGGACAGAGAGATTTTCGGACCGGTGCTGTGTATAAAGAGAGTAAAAGATTTTGAGGAAGGCCTGGCTGTAATGAATGCAAATCCATTTGCAAACGGTTCTGTGATCTTTACCCAGAACGGCCATTATGCGAGAGAGTTTGTCAGCCGTACAGACGGAGGAATGGTAGGCGTAAATGTAGGTATCCCTGTGCCCATCGGAATGTTCCCATTTAACGGACACAAACAGTCCTTCTTCGGGGATCTTCATACGCTGGGCAAAGACGGCTATCGTTTCTATACAGAGCGGAAAGTAGTTACCACCCGGTGGTTCGATGAAGAGGAAAAGAAAGTAAAGACTGTTTCTACTTGGGACGGGACCATCTGATCACCGGCGTTAAGCTTGGCGGAAAAACGGAGGTAAGGTATGAAGTATATAGAATTTGACCAGTCCAGGCCTATGGATCTGGTGCTGCTGGGACGGGTGGCCATTGATTTTAATCCTGCTTACAATGACCAGGTAAAGGAAGAATTTAAGCCTTTGAAAAAGGTACATATGTTTGAAAAATTCGTGGGAGGTTCCCCTGCTAATATTGCAGTGGGAGTTACCCGCCACGGGCTGAAAGCAGGATTTATCGGAAAAGTTTCAGATGATCAGTTCGGTGATTTTGTAACGGAGTATTTTCAGGAACAGGGAATCGACACTTCCCACATTACAAGATGCAAAAATGGAGAAAAACTGGGTCTGACTTTTACGGAGATGCTTTCTCCAAAGGAAAGCAGTATTTTGATGTACCGGAATTGTATTGCCGATCTTCAGCTTCATGTAGATGATATTGATGAAGACTATATCCGCCAGACAAAGGCTCTTCTGATATCAGGAACTGCTCTGGCAGAAAGCCCCTCCAGGGAAGCTGCCATTAAAGCGGTCATGCTGGCGAAGAAGAACCAGACCAGGGTGATCTTTGACATTGACTATCGGGCTTACAACTGGAAGAACAGTGACGAGATTTCTATTTATTATTCTATTGTGGCTAAGGAAGCCGATATCATCATGGGCTCCAGAGAAGAATTCGATCTGACAGAAAAGCTTATCCGGCCAGGAATGACAGATGAGGAAAGCGCTGCTTACTGGCAGAATTGTAATGCTAAGATCGTAGTGATCAAGCATGGTATGCAGGGGTCCACCGCCTATACCTGCGACGGAGAAAAATTCAGTATTAAGCCTTTCCCGGTAGAGGCAAGGAAAGGTTTCGGCGGAGGAGACGGATATGGCTCAGGCTTTCTTTACGGGCTGTACCAGGGATGGCCGATCATCGACTGTCTGGAATTTGGCTCCGCGGAGGCTTCTATGATGGTAAGGAGCAATAATTGTTCCGATTCCCTTCCCGGCCCTCAGGAAGTTCATGATTTTATAAAAGAAGAAAAAGAAAAATTCGGCGAAATGATCGCAAGAGTATAGAGACCAGAAAAGGAGAGGAAAGGTCATGGGGAAAACAATCAGAATGACGACGGCCCAGGCCATCGTGAAATTTTTAGATAATCAGTATGTATCCATGGACGGCGTAGAAATAAAATTTGTAGAAGGCTTCTTCACGATCTTCGGACATGGCATCGCTGTAGGCCTGGGAGAAGCACTTGACACAAACCCGGGACAGCTTCGTGTTTTCCAGGGAAGAAATGAACAGGGCATGTGCCATGTGGCGACGGCTTTCGCAAAGCAGAGTAACCGGAAACGGATCATTCCCTGCGCTTCATCTATCGGCCCGGGAGCAGCCAATATGGTGACCGCCTGTGCGACTGCTACGGTAAACAATATCCCTCTGCTGGTATTTCCGGCAGACAGCTTTGCTTCCAGACAGCCGGATCCGGTGCTCCAGCAGCTGGAGCAGAGCAGCAGCCTGGCTGTCACCACCAATGACGCCTTCAAGCCTGTGTGTAAATATTGGGACAGGATCACCCGGCCGGAAATGATCATGACAGCTCTTATAAATGCTATGCGGGTGCTGACAGATCCGGCGGAGACAGGCGCCTGCTGTATTTCTCTTTGCCAGGATGTAGAGGGAGAATCCTTTGATTATCCGGAATATTTCTTCAAAAAAAGAGTACACAGGATCACCAGACCCGTGGCTGTGGAAGAAGAACTGGAAGATCTGGCCCAGGTTATTTCAGAGGCGAAAAAACCTCTGCTCATTGTAGGCGGGGGAGTCCGTTATTCAGAAGCAGGGGAGACAGTGGAGGATTTCTGTGAAGAATTCGGTATTCCTTTCGGGGAGACCCAGGGAGGAAAAAGCGCCTGCAGATCCAGCCATCCATATTGTCTTGGCGGCATCGGGGTAACAGGAACCTATGCTTCTAATATTATCGCAAAAGACGCGGATGTGGTCATTGCGGTAGGATCCAGATTATCAGACTTCACTACCAGTTCTAAGCATCTGTTCCAGAATGAAGAGGTGAAGTTCGTGACTATCAATAACTGCCGTTTCCATGCTTATAAGATGGATGCGGTGAAGGCAGTGGGCGATGCAAAGGTGACAGTGGAAGCGCTGGCAGCAAAACTCCGGGCCAGAGGCTATCATTCCGCTTATACAGACGAGATCCAGAAGGCGAAGGAAGCCTGGGACAAGGAAATGGAGCGTCTGGGATCTATCACCTATACAGGAGAGGATTTTGAGCCTATTATTAAAGCAAGGGATCCAAGGACCATACCGGAATTTGTAAAACTGACAAAGGGCGTGATCACCCAGACGGCAGCTCTGGCCGCCATTAACAGGACCATTGATAAGGATGCTACCATCATCACGGCAGGAGGCTCTCTGCCAAGCTGCATGCAGAGAATGTGGAGAACGGATAAAAGAGGAGGCTACCATGCAGAATACGGCTACTCCTGCATGGGATACGAAGTGGCTGCTACTTTAGGCGTAAAATTTGCGGAACCGGATAAGGAAGTTTACTGTGTAGTCGGAGATTCCAGTTTCCAGATGCTCCACAGCGAGATCATGACGATCATGCAGGAGAGACAGAAAGTAAACATCCTGATCTTTGACAACTGCGGTTTCGGCTGCATCAATAATCTGGAGATGAACCATGGGATCGGCAGTCTTGCTACAGAATTCCGTTATACAGACGGGAAAAAACCTGCGGGAGACCTCATACCGGTGGATTATGCAAAGATAGGCGAAGGATATGGCCTGAAAACCTATACCTGCCGCACGGTGGAGGAACTGGTAAACGCCCTTGAAGATGCAAAAAAACAGGAAAAAGCGTGTCTCTTTGATCTGAAAGTAATACCAAAGACCATGACGGATGGTTACGAGTCCTGGTGGGATGTGGGTATCGCCACTACTTCAGAAAAGGAAAGCGTACGGAAGGCCTGTGAGGGTGTTCTGAAAGGAAGAGAAGAAGCCAGAGCATATTAAGGAGTGAAATAAATGGGAAAAGTATTTGGTTATCCGGAATTTGACGAAAAGGGAGAAAAAATCCTGACCACCTATGACAATGATTATAAAGATATGATGATGGACATCCGTGTCTATCGTATGAAAGAAGGGGAGATCAGGACCTTCTGTTATGAAGGGGAAGAGACTGCGGTGCTGCTTTTGGAGGGGAAAGTGACCTTTGCCTGGGAAGATCAGAAGGCTGAAGTAAGCAGGAAAAGCGTATTTACCGAAGGTCCCTGGTGCGTTCATGTGTGTACAGGGTCCCAGGTTTCTGTGACTGCGGATACAGAGGCGGAAATCCTGGTGCAGCGTACAAAAAATGAAAAAGAATTTCCAGGAAAACTTTATAAGCCGGAAGATGCTCCCTGGGGCTATTCCTGTGTGGGAAAATTCGGGAATGTGGCAAAAAGAAGAGTGAATACGATTTTTGATCATGACATTGCTCCCTGGTCGAATATGGTCCTGGGAGAGGTGCTTAATGACAGAGGAAACTGGTCAGGCTATCTGCCCCACAGACATCCCCAGCCGGAGACCTATTATTTTAAATTTGACCGTCCGGAAGGCTTCGGCGCCAGCTTTGTGGGAGACCAGGTATTTAAAAGCGTGGAGGGGAGCTTCTCCGCTATTCCGGGAGGAGAACTTCATCCCCAGGCGGTGGCTCCGGGATTCCAGATGTATACCTGCTGGATGATCCGTCATATCGACGGAAATCCCTGGCTGCAGACCGACCGTTGTGAAGATGAAAGATATGTATGGCTCCACGACGCAGAATTTTAGACAGGATAAGGGAGAGAGAAAAATGGCAAGAGAATTTATCATGCCGGGACATATTATTTCCGGAGCAGGCGCACTGGAACAGGCGGGAGCAGGATTTGCTTCTTTTGGAAAGAAAGCTTTGATCGTTACAGACAAAACAATGATCGATCTGGGAAACTGCGAAAAAGTAGAAAAAGTACTCCGGGATCACCAGGTAGATTACCATATCTTCCAGGAAATAACGGGAGAACCAACAGATCATATGGTAGAAAAAGGCCTGGAGGCCTACAGAAGCCAGGGCTGCGATTTCCTGATCGCTCTTGGAGGGGGAAGCGCCATTGACACTATGAAAGCAGTGGCTTCCCTGGCAGAATCGGAAGGCGAGATTTCTGATTACATGGGAAAAGAGATCCAGGCGAAGACCCCTCCTATGGCGGCTATCCCTACAACTGCGGGAACCGGATCAGAAGCCACCCAGTTTACGATCATCACCGATACAAAGAAGGACATAAAAATGCTTCTTAAGGGAAAAGTCCTTATGCCGGATATGGCAGTGATCGATGCCAGATTTACCATGACAGCGCCGCCAAAGATCACGGCGGCCACAGGGCTGGACGCTCTTTGTCATGGCGTGGAGGCTTATACCTCCAGAAAGGCGCAGGATATGTCTGATACCTTTGCTCTTTCATCGGTAAAGCGTATTTTCAGATATCTGCCCAGAGCATACAGAGACGGAAAAGATCAAGAAGCCAGAGAACAGATGGCCCTGGCGGCTCTGGAAGCGGGCATAGCTTTTAATAATTCATCTGTGACTATTATCCACGGCATGAGCCGTCCTATCGGCGCTTTGTTCCATATCGCCCATGGACTGTCCAACGCCATGCTCCTCAAAGAGTGTCTTACTTTTGCTCTCCCCGGAGCCTTAAAAAGGTTCGGGGATCTTGGACGGGCCGTGGGGGCTGCTTCTGAAACAGATACGGACCAGGAAGCCGCCGGAAAATTCCTCACTGCGGTAGAAACTCTTGTAAACGAACTGGATATCCCTGATCTGGAGGGCGCAGGGATACAGCGGGAAAAGTTTTTTGAAGCGATAGACAAAATGGCTTATGACGCTATGGAAAGCGGGAGCCCTCAGAATACGATGCGGGATGTAACAGAAGAACAGGTAAAAGAAATATATAAAAAACTTTGGTAAAAGGAGAAGGAAATATGGTTAAGGTAGGTATTATCGGGGCTGGAAGAATTGGGAGAGTACATATTAACAGTATTACAACAAGAGTTCCAAACGCAAAGATCAAAACAGTGGCAGATCCTTTTTTGTCAGAAGAAACAGCGGACTGGGCAAAAAGTATGGGAGTAGAAAAGACTACAAAAGATTACAAAGAGATCATTAATGATCCGGAGATCGACGCAGTGCTGATCTGTTCTTCCACAGATACACATTCCCCGATCTCTATAGAGGCGATCAAAGCGGGAAAGCATGTATTCTGCGAGAAGCCCATTGATCATGACGTAGAAAAGATCATGGAAGTGATCAAGGCCCTGGAGGGAACAAATATCAAATATCAGGTAGGATTTAACCGGCGTTTCGACCATAACTTCCAGTCTCTTCAGGA
Organism: Candidatus Blautia avicola; assembly: GCA_019120515.1. Lineage (GTDB taxonomy): Bacteria > Bacillota > Clostridia > Lachnospirales > Lachnospiraceae > Blautia > Blautia avicola. The sequence goes on from DWUY01000243.1 coordinate 15,675, forward strand.
AGCGGTCGCCCAGGGAAAGGTGGGAACGCCTCAGATCATTAAGATCACCTCCAGAGATCCCGAGCCCCCCAGCATCGACTATGTAAAGGTGTCTGGAGGAATATTCCTGGATATGACTATCCATGACTTTGATATGGTCCGTTTCCTGGCAGGCTGCGATGCCCAAGAGGTTTATGTCCAGAGCGCAAATCTGGTAGACCCTGCTATCGGAGAAGCAGGAGACGTAGACACAGCAGTGATCACCCTGAAAATGGAAAACGGCGCTATCGCAGTTATTGACAACTGCAGAAAGGCTGTTTACGGTTATGATCAGAGAGCGGAAGTCTTCGGCTCAGAGGGAATGGCAGCCATTTCCAATGACAGCCAGTCCAATGTTGTGATCAGCAATACGCAGGGAGTTACAGGGGAAAAACCTATGTTCTTTTTCCTGGAGAGATATCTGGATGCTTATGGCAAAGAGATCGCAGCTTTTATTGACGCCATTGAAAATGACAAGGATACTCCTCTTAACGTATATGACGGATTAAAGCCTGTTTTAATGGGACTTGCGGCCAAGAAATCCAGCCTGGAGCATCGGCCGGTCAAAATTTCTGAGATCATGGGAGAATAAGGGGGAAGAGGCCAATGCTGGATAAAAATAAAGTAAAGCTGGGAATTGCCCCTATCGCTTGGACGAATGACGATCTTCCGGATCTGGGAGGAGAAAACACCTTTGAACAATGTGTCAGCGAGATGGCTCTGGCGGGCTTTACCGGTTCAGAGGTGGGGAATAAGTATCCAAAGGATACGAAAGTGCTGAGAAAGGCTTTGGAGCTTCGGAACATAGAAATCTGCAATCAGTGGTTCTCCTGTTTTCTTCTGACAAAACCTTTTGAAGAGGTGGAAAAGGAGTTCCGGTCCCAGCTTGAGTTCCTGAAAGACATGGGAGCCAAGATCATCGGAGCTTCGGAGCAAAGCTACAGTGTCCAGGGCCAGGAGGATACTCCTGTATTCGGGAAAAAATATGTTATGAACGATCAGGAATGGGACACTCTGTGTACAGGACTGAACAGACTGGGAAAGATCGCTAAGGAGGAATACGGGATTTCCCTTACCTTCCATCATCATATGGGAACGGTTGTCCAGGATCCTGACGAGGTAGACAGACTTATGAAAGGCACCGATCCGGAATATGTAAGTCTTCTTTATGATACCGGACATTTTGCCTACTGCGGCGCAGATCCTTTAGAAATGGCAAAGAAATATGCCAACAGGATCAGGCACGTGCATCTGAAGGATATCCGTCCGGAAATCGTGCAAAGAGTAAGAGAAGAGGGACTCAGTTTCCTGGACGGGGTAAGGGCCGGGGCCTTCACCGTTCCCGGAGACGGTTCCATTGATTTTGCGCCGATCTTTAAAGTCCTGGAGGAGACAGGATACGAAGGCTATATGCTGGTAGAAGCAGAGCAGGATCCGGCAAAGGCGGACCCTCTGGAATATGCCATCAAAGCCAGAAAATATATCGCAGAACATACCGGGCTATAGCCGTAATCTGAGTGGCTGCCATATGAAACGTTTTTATTCCTGCGGGCAACGAGCCAAGCGGACATGCCAGCATGTCCATTTGGCGACTGCCGCAAGGGTCAAATACCCCGATGCTTGCATCGGGGTATTTGACTTCGTTCCATTACGGCAGCCCTTTTTTACGCCGTTTTTTCTTTTCTGTACTGGGTTGGAGTCCGTCCCTTTTTCTGCTTAAACAGGCGGGAAAAATACAGGGCGTCATTATACCCTACGGATCTGGCGATATCGCTGACTGGCAGGTCTGTTTCCCTCAGAAGACTGCAGGCCCGGCGGATCCGGTAGTCCAGAAGATATTCCTGGGGAGAACTTCCGGTAATGTCTTTAAAGAGCCGGTAAAGATAGGTGCGTTCAATATTCAGATAATCGGCGATCACATGGATATTTACTTCATGGGCGTAATTATTTTCAATATACCGGAGGGCTTCTTCCACATAGGAGATCTTCTTTTCCTTGGCAGGAATATAGGTCCTGGGAAACTTGCTGGCCAGGAGATAGAGATACTCGTAAAGGATACTGTTCATCATCAGATCCCGGTTTTCCGGAAGCTTATAAGCTTCAAACATCTTTTCGTGGCAGAGCCGGACTCGGTCGTCTTTGCCGTAGTGAAAATAAGGAGTCTCCAGAAGAGAAGTACGCTTCAGATATTCTTCAATCTTAATTCCCTGGAAACCGATCCAGGTGTAGGTCCAGGGATCATATTTGTCAGCCTCATAGTAGATCAGCGTATTGGGACGTATGAGAAAGGCGTCCCCTTCCTTCAGCTGGTAGATATGGCCGTCTGTTTTATAAATTCCCTTTCCCTTTAGAATATAATGGATCAGATAGCCGCTGCGGACAACGGGCCCGTAGCTGTGGGAGGGAACACAGGTTTCATATCCGCAGGTATAGATCATGGCGTCCAGGTTCCTGGAAAAGTCGTTTGAAAATATATAGTCTTTCATGATTCCTCCAACATAACTGTATGATAAAACAACATTTGTCTATATGATATAAATTATATTCCAGTATAATAATAATTACAAGGACAAAGCAAACAGCATTTGTTCATACCCGGGAAAACAGAAGACATGTCTTCGATAAAAAAGATGGAGGTTTCAAAAGATGGATGCTGAAAAAAGAAAACGTTATGAGAACATAGCGGCAGAGATTGTCCGGCTGGTAGGCGGCAGAGACAACATTTTAGGCGTGGCCCACTGTGCCACCCGTCTCAGGCTGGTGCTGGAAGACAACGATAAGGCAGACACGAAGGCTATTGAAGACGTGGACCTGGTGAAAGGCGTGTTTGTGGCAGGAGACCAGCTTCAGATCATATTCGGAGCAGGTCTGGTCAATGATGTATGTCAGGTGCTGGCTGACTCCATACATATGGATAGTATGAGCCTTGGAGATCTGAAGACGAAGGCAAATAAAAGGATGAATCCTTTACAGAGAGCGGTGAAAGCCCTTTCCGATGTATTTATCGAGATCATGCCAGGGATCCTGGCGGCGGCTCTCCTTACCGGTCTGTCCAGTGTCCTGGGAAATATTGAATTTGTCCAGAACAATGATACCCTTTACGGAATTTCAAGACTGATCAACATATCCTCAGGAGCTATCTTCGGATTCCTGCCTTTATGTGTGGCCTACAGTACAGTGAAGCGGTTCGGCGGCCGGCCCATCATGGGTATTGTCATTGGCTGTATCATGCTGACCAACAGTCTGGCTGACGCCAGCGCTGCAGCCCAGGGTACAGTAGATGTAACCACTCTTCATATATTCGGACTTCCGGTAGATCTGATCGGTTTCCAGGGCGGTATTATCGTAGCCTTGCTCATTGGTGTGGTCACGGCGAAACTGGATATTTTCTTTGAGCGGAAAGTACCCGAGGTCATAAGACTTCTGGTGTCACCTCTTCTCACCACTCTGGTAAGCTCCTTCCTTCTGTTTATGATCATCGGACCGGTAGGAAGAGGACTGGCAAACGGCATTACCGCTGTCCTGGTATGGATGACCCAGCACCTGGGTGTGATCGGATACGCAGCTTTCTCCGGTGTCCAGCAGCTGATCGTTATCACCGGTCTCCACCATGTATTCGGAGCCATTGAGTCACAGCTTTTAGTAGACACTGGAAGAAACTTTTTAAATCCTTTGATGTCCGTAGCTATCATTGCCCAGGGCGGCGCGGTTTTAGGCTATCTGGTAAGAAACTTAAAAGATGCCAAGGCAAAAGAACTCTGTATCCCTAGTTTTATCTCCGTGCTTTTCGGTATTACAGAGCCGGCTCTCTTCGGTGTGAATTTAAGATACCGTTACCCTATTATTGGTGGATGCCTGGGAGGAGCTGTAGGCGGCGCTGTAGTATACTTTACAGATCTGGCGGCTCTCGGATTCGGAACAACAGTCGTACCGGGGATCGCTCTGGCGGATCCGGCACATAACGGATATATCAATTACATCATTGCCCATGTGATCGCTCTGGCGGCAGGGTTTATTTTCACCATTCTGATCGGTATAGTATTTGACAGGAGAAATGAAAAGGCAGCGCCGGTCCCGGTTTCAGGGCAGGGAACTTTCGGGACCGGAGGTGTGACTGCCTCTTTAAGAGAGAAGAAAACAGAAAACTCAGAAAAAGCAGAGCTTCCTGAAGAAATCTACGCTTATGTTCCCGGAGAATTTGTAGGGATCGAAAAGGTCAATGATCCTACCTTTGCCCAAAAAGTTCTGGGAGACGGAGTGGCTATCCTTCCTGCGGAAGGAAAGATCTATGCCCCTGCAGACTGTACAGTGGAGATGGTCATGGATACAAAACATGCGGTAGGTCTTAGGACAAAAGCCGGAAACGGTCTGCTGATCCATGTGGGGATCGATACGGTACAGCTGGGAGGAAAATATTTTGACGTACATGTGACAGAAGGACAGGAACTGAAAGCAGGAGACTGTATCATGGACTTTGATAAAGACAAGATCGCAAAAGAAGGATATGACACCGCAGCCTGCCTGATCTTCACAGAGCCTGTAGAAGGGTCTCACGCGGACAGAGAAGATGAGAGGACTGTAGCAGTGGGAGATAAGATCGCGGTGATCACAGAATAAGAGGGACAGCTATGAAATACGGTTTTCAAAAAGCAAGAGAAGCAGAAGAAAAAATGGGAAGGACAGTTGCAAACTGTCCTTTCCGGACCAGATATCATATCATGCCTCCTGTGGGATGGCTGAATGATCCCAACGGCCTGTGTCAGTTTAAAGGAGAGTTCCAAGCCTATTTCCAGTATTCCCCTCTGAGCGTCAACGGAGGGGGAGGGTACTGGGGCCATTGTGTCAGCCGGGATCTTCTTCACTGGGAATACAGGGATCCGGTGCTGACAGCGGATATTCCTCAGGACGCCAGCGGGGTTTATTCCGGTTCTGCCCTTGTGGAAGACAATAAAATGTATATTTTTTATACAGGGAATGTGAAGAAGCCGGGTGATTACGACTATATCGACACCGGGAGGATCAGCACCCAGATTCTGGTGGAATCTGAGGACGGACAGCATATGTCTCCAAAAACCATTCTCCTTGGTATGGAGGATTATCCGGAAGACATGACTCAGCATATCCGGGATCCTAAGGTATGGAAAGAAGATGGAAAATATTATATGGTCCTGGGGGCCAGAGCCAGAGCCTGGGACAGTCAGGGAAAACGCCGGGATAAAGGAGGCGTCCTGATCTATGTCTCAGAAGATAAGAAAAACTGGAGTCTGTACCGGGAACTGGTACCCAAAAAGCCTTTCGGATATATGTGGGAATGCCCGGATATTTTTTCTTTATCCGAAGAGAGGATCCTTTCTTTCTGTCCTCAGGGCCTGGAAGCCCGGGAAGACAGATTCCAGAATATCTATCAGTCCGGCTATGTGTTTTTCTCACAGATGGAAGATTTAGAGGACAATTTCAGGGAATGGGATATGGGATTTGACTTTTATGCTCCCCAGTCTTTTGAAACAGAGGACGGCAGGAGGATCCTTATAGGCTGGGCAGGAGTCCCGGACACTGCCCAAACTCACCGAAATCTTTCCGTGGAAAACGGCTGGCAGCACTGTCTGACGATCCCGTCCGAGCTGATCTGCCATAATGGAAAGATTTACCGTATGCCGGTGAGAGAGCTGGAGAATCTGGACTGGAAAAAAGCGGTTCCGGAAAACGGCAGATACCACTGGGCAGACAAGACTCTGAGAGTGGTATTTTCTCAGGTCCGGGGAGAAAAACGGCAGATATGTATCGGCACACAGAAGAATCATCTGACAGTTACTGTCCGGGGAGATCAGTTGGAGCTTTCTTTTCTGGATAAAGAGGGAATCCCTGCACTCTGCGGCGGAGGCAGAGGCAAAAGAACAGGACGGGTAGAAAACAAGGTAGAGGACCTGTTTATCTTAATAGACAGTTCTATCATAGAGATTTTTGTAAATCAAGGAGAACTGGTCTTTACCACCAGGATTTATCTGGAAAAAGAAGAAAGAGAAATCTGGTCCGGAAAGTGGAAAAACGCTTCTCTGGAAGTAGTGGAAGAAAAGCAGTAAGGAAAATAAAGACAAAAGACCCCGCAGAAATTCAGAGCGATCCTGCTTTAAATTCCTGCGGGGATTTTTTGCCTATGATAAATCGGCATGTTCGTAAAAATAGACAGATAAACAGACAGATATCACCAGTGCCGCCAGGCTGACAAATAAGAGTGCGCCGTAGAAAAGTATCGGGGGCAGAAGAACTATATAATGCTGGATAACAGCCCCTTTTTGGAGAATAAAGGGAACCGTAAAAGGACACCCCATAATGATAAACATAGTGATAAATTTTGTACTTTCAAATCCCAGCCGATACTCCAGAGGGATATAAAGGCTGTAGAAGATGGTAACCATAAAAAAGACCAGAACAGCCATTTCCCAATGAAACCTGCCAAGCTCTGGGAAGATCTGCGTATTGATCCAGTAGATCAGACTGCTGGCGGCATAGAGGACCAGACAGAATACATATTTTCCCAACGCCATAAGCCTCCGGGGATAGGGAGAAGCACACAGAAGAAGGGAGGCTTTCGGAGATTGGTATTCTTTTAGAAAAACATACTGGAGAAGAAGAAATATGGAGTAGACCACAGAGATAAAAAAGGTCAGAGCTCCTGCAAATTCCGGCAGCCGGGAGAGGAAAAAAACAGGCAGCAAAAAGCAGAAAGCAGCCATGAAAAGGGCATATTTCTTTACCAGTATAAAATCTTTTTTAACTAAACTCAGCAGCATTTTTCATCCCTCCTTTGGTATGGCTCAGCATAATATCTTCTACGGTGGGGCGCTCTAAAAGCACATTGGGAAGAAGATTCTGTATCTCAGAAATATGGCAGGTCATACCGGTGAAACCAAAATCCGTCTTATGAATATTAAGCAACAGGCTATGGACTTCTTCCAGATCTTCTTTGCTTCCTTTTACTATACGATATCGGTCCATAAGCGCATCTTTATCTTCCTGAAATATAATATGTCCCTGATCGATCATGATCAGCATATCGGCGATCTTATCCAGATCTGAGGTGATATGGGTAGAAAAAAATACGCCCTTTCCGCCCTGTTCCATATAATCCCGCAGAAGGTCCAGAAGCTGGCTGCGGAATAAGGGATCAAGACCGCTGGTGGGCTCGTCCATGATCAGCAGCTCAGGCTTATGGGAGAGAGCCAGCGCCAGAGAATATTTTATCTTCATTCCTCTGGAGAGATTTTTGATCTTTTCCTTTGGATCCAGAGAAAATCTTTCCAGATAAGACCGATAACCCTCTTCGCACCAGGAAGAATAGGCAGGGGCCAGGATTCTCTTCATTTCTTCCAGGGACAGATCATCATAGAAACAGTCGCTGTCCAGAACAACGCCGATCCGGTTTTTGATCTGTTTTTCATTTCCTTTCATATCCATACCGAAAAAGCGGATACTTCCTGTGACACCTTTAGCCAGACCCAGTACAGAACGGAGAGTAGTAGTTTTTCCAGCTCCGTTTATTCCGATAAATCCAGCAAGTACAGGAAGCATAAATCCGAAAGAAACACCGCCGACATTTTTGAAGAAGGCAGCAAGTGGAGTATTAGAACC